>JBIITW010000062.1:0-21173 GCA_044340265.1 Burkholderiales bacterium
ATCCACGGCACCTCGTCCAGCGTCGCCGAGCCTGCTCGCCGCCACGCCACGATCCCGGCGGAAGGTTCATTCCGAAACGCTGTCGTCCTGAACCGGTACGAAGGAAACAACCTTCGCGGGCCGATGCATTCAGGAGATTCACATCAGTACTTCATTCAACGACCTCGGGCTGGTCCCCGAACTGCTGCGCGCCATTGCCGACCAGGGCTACACCGAGGCGACCCCGATCCAGCTGCAGGCGATCCCGGTGGTGCTCGCCGGCCGCGACCTGCTCGGTGCCGCGCAGACCGGCACCGGCAAGACCGCCGGCTTCACGCTGCCGCTGCTGCAGCTGCTGACCTCCCGCCCGCGCACGGGCACCGCACCGCGCTGCCTGATCCTCACCCCGACCCGCGAGCTCGCAGCGCAGGTCGAGGAGAGCGTCACCACCTACGGCAAGTACCTCAAGCTGCGTTCCACCGTGATCTTCGGCGGCGTCGGCATCAATCCGCAGATCGCCGAACTGCGCCGCGGCGTGGACATCGTCGTCGCCACACCCGGGCGCCTGCTCGACCATGTGCAGCAGAAGACCGTCGACCTGAAATCGATCGAGATCCTGGTGCTGGACGAAGCCGACCGCATGCTCGACATGGGCTTCATCCGCGACATCAAGCGCATCCTCGCGGTGCTGCCGAAGCAGCGCCAGAACCTGCTGTTCTCGGCGACCTTCTCCGACGAGATCCGTACGCTGTCGCGCGAATACCTGCACGACCCGGCCACGGTCGAAGTCGCCCGCCGCAACACGCCGGCGGAACTGGTGACCCAGGTGGTGCATCCGGTCGACAAGGACCGCAAGCGCGCGCTGCTGTCGCACCTGATCAAGGAGAAGAACTGGTTCCAGGTGCTGGTGTTCACCAAGACCAAGCATGGCGCGAACCGGCTGTCGGAACTGCTCGAGCGCGACGGCATCGAGTCGGCGGCGATCCATGGCAACAAGAGCCAGGGTGCCCGCACCCGTGCGCTTGCCCAGTTCAAGGACAACACGCTGCGCGTGCTGGTCGCCACCGACATCGCGGCGCGCGGCCTCGATATCGAGATGCTGCCGCACGTGGTCAACTTCGACCTGCCGAACGTGTCGGAAGACTATGTGCACCGGATCGGCCGTACCGGCCGGGCGGGTGCCAGCGGCGAGGCGATCTCGCTGGTCAGCGGCGAAGACCTGCCGCTGCTGCGGGACATCGAGAAGCTGATGGGCCGGAAGATCGAGCAGCGGGTGGTTGCCGGCTTCGAGCCGGGCAAGCCTAAGCCGGCCGGTGAAGCGGATGACCGGGCGCCGAAGACGGATGGGAGGCGCAGCGAGTTTCCGCCGTCGCGTGGTCGGCAGGGACAGCGACCGGCGGGTACGGGCGCGGCCGGCGCCAGCAGGAGTGGCGGCGGCGGCGGTGGCGGCGGCGGCGGCGGCGGCGGTGGCGGGGGTGGACGTGGTCGGTCCGGCGGCCAGGCCGGCGGCGGTGCCGGGCGCGGCAACGGCAGTACGGCCGGCGGCCGTCCTTCCTCGGGCGCGCCGCGCTCGAGCAACGGACACCCGCAGCGCACACCCGCGGCCCATCCGCCGCGGGCTGCCGCTGCCCCGGCGCCGGCGGGCGCCGCGCCGGCACGCCCGGCTGCGGTTGCACAGCCGGCCGCCCGCGGGCCGGCGGGCTACGGCACTGCAGCGCCGGCGCCGTCCGGCGGTCTTTACGCCGATCGCGGCAAGCCGCGGTCGCGCGGCCGGGGGCGATGAGGGCACCGCGTTAGTCCTTTCGGACTATTTGGGGGGCACGACGTCCGTCGGTGGACACTGAGACAGCATCACAAGGCGCAGCGGAAGGCAACCGTTTTCCGTGCGTCCAATGTCCAATCCACCGGAGGAATAACGATGAAACGGATCAAGGGAATGCTCTTCGCGGGCCTGCTCGCGACCTCGTCGATCGCCGCGGCGCAGCCGTTCGCCACGCTTGGCGCCGGCAACACCGGCATCAGCAGCTTCAACTTCTCGGTGGTCGGCAACACGATCACGCTGAACGAGAAATGGGAAGCCAGCGGCCCGGGGTCGATCCTGTTCCGCGGGCTGGAAGCCGGCGTGAACTACACCGTCGTCAAGAACATCACCAACATGACCGGCAGCAGCTGGACGTCGTTCGCCAACGAACTGCTGCCGCCCGGCAACGGCGTGCCCGGCCAGCCGGCCTTCATCCCGCCCGGCTTCCAGCCCTCAAATGACGGCGACGGCCTGAGCTTCGCCCAGAGTTCCGGCCTGCCGCGCACCTCGTCGATCTTCACCTCGCTCGCCGTCGACGAACTCGCCGGCCGCGACTACCTGGACTTCTCCGGTGGCATCTGGGCCGACGGCGTGACCGGCACGATCACCTTCGGCCTGCGCGACAACGAGGCCAACAACCAGCCGTTCCTGCTGTTCCAGCGTCCGAACGAGTTCACCAGCGTGGTGCCGGTCCCGGCCGCCCTGCCGCTGCTGCTCTCCGGCCTGGGGATCTTCGGCTTCCTGGCCCGGCGCCGCATCAAGGCCTGAACCGGTTCGGTCCGGTCACCGGGGTGTTCCCGGATGGTCGGAACCTGAAGGACGCCCCGCCCCGACCGGCGGGGCGTTTTTGTTTCTGGCCAGGCCCCCGAGACGCCTCTGCCGGCGCCGCTCGCGCGTATCATTTCGGTCGGGGCCGACAGGCCCAACCGACACCGAAAGCCAGCGCATGAAACCAGACGATTCCGACCTTTCCCTCCCCCCGCAACAGGTCAGCATCGATGTGCTGCTCGAGAAATACGCAAAGGGCGGCGAACAGTCGATCGACGAGGTGCGCCGGCGGGTGGCCCGGGCGCTGGCGGCGATCGAGGCCGATCCGGCGCACTGGGAACCGCTGTTCCTGCAGGCGCTCGAGAACGGCTTCATTCCCGGCGGACGGGTGAACTCCGCCGCCGGCACCGACCTGCAGGCGACGCTGATCAACTGCTTCGTGCAGCCGGTCGGTGATTCGGTGTCCGAGACGGTCGATGGCAAGCCGGGCATCTATGTCGCGCTGATGCAGGCGGCCGAGACGATGCGCCGCGGCGGCGGCGTCGGCTACGACTTCTCGTCGATCCGGCCGAAGGGTGCGCATGTAAAGGGCACGGACTCGCATGCCAGCGGGCCGGTGTCCTACATGCGGGTGTTCGACCGCTCGTGCGAGACGGTCGAGTCAGCCGGTTCACGCCGCGGTGCGCAGATGGGCATCCTGCGCTGCGACCATCCGGACATCGAGGACTTCATCCACGCCAAGGACCATGGCGACCTGCGCAACTTCAACGTGAGCGTCGCCGTCACCGACGCGTTCATGCGCGCGGTCGAGGCCGACGGCGACTGGTCGCTGGTGCACAAGGCGCCGCCGCGGCGGCCGTCGGGTGACGCAGCCGTGCAGGCGCCGGTGCAGGACCTGCAGGGTGCGTACATCTATCGCACGATCCGCGCGCGCGAACTCTGGCAGCAGATCATGCAGTCGACCTACGACCATGCCGAACCGGGCGTGGTGTTCATCGACCGGATGAACAGCGACAACAACCTCGCGTACTGCGAGGGGATCGAGGCGACCAATCCTTGCGTGACCGGTGACACGTGGACGATGACGGTCGACGGCCCGCGGCAGGTGCGCGACTGCATCGGCGAGCCGCAGACGCTGGTGGTCGACGGTCGGCCATGGGAGACCGGTCCGCAGGGCTTCTTCGAGACCGGCACCAAGCCGGTGCTGGCGGTGACGACCGCAGAAGGTTTCACGCTGCGGCTGACCGAAGACCATCAGGTGCTGCGGGTGAAGCGGATGACCCGCGCGGTGCGCGAGACGGAATGGGTCCCGGCCGCTTCGCTCGCGGCAGACGACCTGATCGTAGTGCATGACCATCGTGCGCTGTCCGGATGGCCGGGTCGGGGTACGGCCGAAGAGGGTTTCCTGCTCGGGTTCCTGCTGGGCGACGGCACGCTCAAGGTCGAAACCGCGGTGCTGGAAGTGTGGGATGCGGCGGCGGTCCAGGTCGTGGGCGGCGCGCCAACTGCGGGACTGTCGGCACGTTCGCTGATGAACGCAGTCGTTGATGCGGCCACTGGTTTGCGCAAGCGCGCAGATCATCAGGGGTGGATGCCGGTCCCCGACCGCAACAGCTGGCGCTTCAAGTCGAGCGCGCTGCGCGACCTCGCGGGTTCCTTCGGCATGCTGCCCGGCGCGAAGACGATCACCCCGGAGATCGAGCGCGCGTCTTCGCTGTTCTGCCGTGGATTCCTGCGCGGCCTGTTCGACGCCGACGGGTCGGTGCAGGGCAGCCAGGCGAAGGGCATCAGCATCCGGCTGGCGCAGTCGGATGAACCGACGTTGCAGGCGGCGCAGCGGATGCTGGCACGGCTGGGCATCGTCGGCACGCTGTATCGCGAGCGGCGGCCGGCCGGGCTGCGCAGGCTTCCGGACAGCCACGGCGGCACGGCGGAGTACGCGACGCTGGCACAGCATGAACTGGTCATCGCCAATGACAACGTGATCCGCTTCGCCGACCTGGTCGGCTTCGCGGACAGCGACAAGCAGGCCGCACTCGCAACCGCGCTCACCGCATACCGGCGCCGGGCGAACCGGGAGCGCTTCGTCGCCACGATCCGGTCGATCGTGCCCGATGGAACCGAGCCGGTGTACGACGTGAACGTCCCGGGCGTGCATGCGTTCGACGCCAACGGCCTGTACGTGCACAACTGCGGCGAACAACCACTCCCCTCCTACGGCTGCTGCTGCCTGGGCAGCGTCAACCTCACCCTGTTCGTGCGCGAAGCCTTCACGCCGCAGGCGCGCTTCGACTTCGAGGCATTCGGCCGCGTCGTGCGTCCGGCGATCCGCATGCTCGACAACGTGCTCGATGCCACCGTCTGGCCGCTGCCCCAGCAGTACGCGGAGTCGCGTGCCAAGCGCCGGGTGGGGCTCGGCTTCACCGGCCTGGGCGACACGCTGATCATGCTCGGGCTGCGCTTCGATACCGAGGGCGCGCGTGGCATGGCCTCGCAGATCGCACAGGCGATGCGCGACGAGTCGTATGCGGCCTCGGTCGACATCGCGAAGGACAAGGGTGCATTCCCGGTGCTCGACCGCGAGCGCTATCTTGCCGAGCCCTCGTTCGCATCGCGGCTGCCCGATGACGTGAAGCAGGGCATCCGCGAGCACGGGCTGCGCAACAGCCACCTGCTGTCGATCGCGCCCACCGGCACCATCTCGCTGGCCTTCGCCGACAACGCGTCCAACGGCATCGAACCGCCGTTCTCCTGGACCTACCAGCGCAAGAAGCGGATGCCCGACGACACGCACAAGGTCTACGACGTGGAAGACCATGCGTGGCGCCTGTACCGGCACCTCGGTGGCAATGTCGACGCACTGCCCGAATCGTTCGTGACTGCGCTCGAGATCTCCGCGCTCGACCACATGAAGATGGTCGCGGCGGTCGCGCCGTTCGTCGACTCGGCGATCAGCAAGACGGTGAACGTCCCGGCCGACTACCCGTACGAGGACTTCCAGAACCTGTACATGGAAGCCTGGAAGGCCGGCCTGAAGGGCATCACCACCTACCGGCCGAACGCGGTGCTGGGCAGCGTGCTGTCGGTGACGCCGTCGACGACCTCGGGTGCGGCAACGGCGCCCAACGACACGCCGAACGACCTCGACACCAGCGATGCCGATCGCCGCATCCGCCTCGAGGCCGCGCCGCAGCCGGCGCTGGCCAGCCTGCGCTGGCCGGGCCGCCCGAAGCTCACCGCCGGCAATCCGTCCTGGACCTTCATGGTCGAGGCACCCACCGGCAGCTTCGCGATCTTCGTCGGCCATGTCGAGGACGAGCAGTCGCATCCGTTCGAGGTGTGGGTCAATGGCGCGGAACAGCCGCGCGGCCTCGGTGCGGTCGCCAAGACGCTGTCGATGGACATGCGCGCACAGGACACCGGCTGGCTGCGTGCCAAGCTCGACATGCTGTCCAAGACCCCGGGCGACGATGCGTTCGACTGCGCGCTGCCGCCCGACGGCAAGCCGCTGCGCATGCCGAGCATGGTCAGTGCCTTCGCGCGCATCGTGCGCTGGCGCGTCGAGCAGCTCGGCGCGCTCGACGAACGACTGGGCGGTTCGCCGGTGCTCGACGCGCTGTTCACGAAGAAGGAACCGAAGACCGGTACCGACGGCACGATGAGCTGGAGCGTCGACATCTACAACGGCGCGAGCGGCGACGACTTCGTGCTGATGCTCAAGGAACTGGTGCTGCCCAATGGCCAGCGCCGTCCGTACTCGATGTGGCTTGCGGGTTCGTATCCGCGCGCGCTCGACGGCCTGTGCAAGCTGCTGTCGCTCGACATGCGGGTGATCGACCCGGCGTGGATCGGCATGAAGCTGCGCAAGCTGCTGTCGTACGCCGAGCCGCTCGGCGACTTCATGGCGCGGGTGCCGGGCCAGGATCGGCAGGAGAACTACCCGAGCACGGTCGCCTACATCGCACGGCTGATGATCCATCGTTACGCGATGCTCGGCGTGCTCGACGAACGTGGCATGCCGCTGTCCGACATGGGCGTGCTCGAGATGCCCGAGGATGACGGCGTGATGCCGGTCGCCAACGCGCCGGTCAGCGCGGTGGTCGCGGGCAAGCTGTGCACCGAGTGCGGCAACATGGCGGTGATCCGCAAGGACGGCTGCGAGTTCTGCACCGCCTGCGGCGCGATCGGGGCCTGCGGATGATTGCGGATGCTCGAAGCGGTGCCTGAGGCATGAGCGCCCGGGTCTTCGACATGGGACAGGCACGGATCGAGGCCGAGCCGGCCTTCCTGCACGACCTCAGGCTGGTCGAGTCGCATGCATGGGCATTGCTCGAAGGCGGGGCTGCCGACCGCCGCTCGCCGTGTCATGCGCCATCGATCGCCACCCTGTCCGATGACGGCCCGCAGGTGCGCACGGTGACGCTGCGCCATGTCGATCGTACGTCGGCGGTACTGCGCTTCAACGCCGATGCCCGGGGCGGCCTGATCAACCAGCTGATGGCCGATCCGCGCTGCGCGGTGCACATGTACCACGCGGCGCAGAAGACCCAGCTTCGCCTGCGCGCGCGAGCCGTGCTGCACCGGAGCGATGCGCTGGCCCTGGCGACCTGGCAGGCGACGAATCCGTCCGCCAAGCGCTGCTACCTGGTGCCCCCGCCCGGGTCGCCCGCCGGTGCGCCAGCCAGCGGATTGCCGACCACCCTCGAGCGACGCCGGCCGCGCGACGACGAGAGCGATGCCGGCTTCCTCCACTTCTGCGTCGTGGAACTGAAGATCGAAGCGATCGAATGGCTGCACCTGCACGCGATCCACAAGCGCCGCGCGCGCTTCGAACTGCGTGACGGTCGCTGGCAGGCCACGTGGCTCACGCCCTGAACGGGCAGCGATGAAGGACGCGCAGCCGCGGGCCGACACGCGGGCACCGCCTGCGCCATCCCATGTGCCGCCGCCCGCGACGGATGACGACCGCACGGTGTCCACGCGCGAATTCCTCCGCCTGTTCACCGCCCTGATGCTGCCGATGTTCCTTGCTGCGATCGACCAGACACTGCTGGCGACCGCCACGCCGGCGATCGCCGCCGACCTCGGCGGCCTGCGTGATGCGAGCTGGATCGCCCTCGGCTACCTGCTCGCGGTGACCATCACCGTCCCGACCTATGGCCGACTGGGCGACCGCTACGGCCGGCGCGACCTGCTGCTGGTCGCGCTTGCCGTGTTCGCCGCGGGCTCGATCGCCTGCGCGCTGTCGCAGTCGATGCTGCAGCTGGTCCTCGCACGGGTATTGCAGGGCCTGGGCGGCGGCGGACTGATGGTGATGGCGCAGGCGCTGATCGGTGAACTGGTGCCGCCGCGAGAGCGGCCACGATTCCAGGCCTACTTCGCGAGCATCTTCACGCTGTCGAGCGTCGCCGGACCGGTGCTCGGCGGATTGATCGTCGGCCAGGTCGGCTGGCGCTGGCTGTTCGCCGCGAACCTGCCGCTGGTCCTGCTGGCCACCTGGCTGGTGCTGCGCCTGCCGCGCGGCACGAAGTACCCCGACAGCGGCGGCGTCGACGACCGCACCGGCATGCTGCTGTTCGCACTGACGGCATCCGCCGGACTCGTCTGGCTGACCTTCGGCGGCCACCGCTTCGAATGGCTGTCGCCGACCAGTGCAGCGCTGTCCGGCGCGGCGGCCCTGCTCTGCGTCTGGCTCTACCGGCGCGAGCGGCGACTGGCCCAGCCGTTCCTGCCCATCGAGATCCTGCGCATCCGCGGCGTGATCGACATGGCGATCACCATCGCCTGCTTCGCCGCCTGCCTGTTCGCGACGATCTTCTTCCTGCCGATCTACCTGCAGCTCGGCTACGGCTCGAGCGCGAACGAGAGCGGCCTGCTGCTGCTGCCGCTGACCCTCGGGCTGGTGGTCGGCTCCACGGTCACCGGGCGAATCGTGTACCGCACCCGCCGTCCCTCCGCGACCCCGCCGATCGGCCTCGGCATCGCCGCCGCCTCGCTCGCGCTGCTCGGCGTCACACCGCCAGAGCCCTGGCTGATCAGCGCGCTCGGCCTGGCCTGCGGGCTGGGGCTGGGCGGCATCATGCCCTCCGCGCAGGTGATCATCCAGCAGCTGTCCGGCCGCCGCAGGCTCGGCGCAGGCGCCGCGACGCTCGGTCTCGCCCGCGTCATCGGTGCCTCGCTCGGCACCGCCGGCTTCGGCGCGATCTCGTTCGCCCTGCTCCAGGGCACCGACATCGACGCCATGCTGCACGGCGCCGCGGGCGACCGCGCACGGCTGGTCGACGGCTTCCACATCGGCTTCCTCGCCATCGCCGGGCTGGCACTGGCCGGCGCCTTGCACGCCCGCCGCCTCCCCGACGTCCGCCTCTGAAATCCGGATAAATCCGGGTCAGAGACGATTAATCCGGGTCAGAGACGATTTACGGTCCCGAAGTCGGCTCTGGCGACCTTGGGGTATTTGACCCCAGGGGCAGGCCCCATTCCGGTTTAAATCGTCTCTGACCCGGATTTCCGGCCCGGATTTGTTTGTCAGAGGGTGATGACGCGGGGGGCGGTGGCCTGGAGTTCGAGGATGGTGGCCATGTTGCCGATTTCGCCGGCGCCGACGCGATCCATCAGGCCGTAGTGTTCGAGGCAGGTGCGGCAGGCGACCAGGCGTACGCCGGCGGATGCGAGCTGGCGCAGTTCGGCGAGGCAGGGTGAGTCGTCGGCGGTGAGCTTGACGCCTGCGGTGTAGAAGACGATCGCCGCGGGCCTTGCGCCGAGCTCGAGCAGGGTCTTGAAGTAGGTGGTGGCGACCCTGCGCAGCAGCGCGGGATCGCCCTGGCCGATACCGTCGCTGGTCGCGACGATCACCGCATCGGAGAAATCCGCCGCAGGGATGGCCACCCCCGCCTCAGGTGATCGACTTGAAGCGGATGCGCTTGGGCTTGGCACCTTCCTCGCCGAGGCGCTTGCGCTTGTCTTCCTCGTACTCGTGGTAATTGCCGTTGAAGAACGTCCAGTGCGACTCGCCCTCGCAGGCCAGGATATGGGTGGCGATGCGATCGAGGAACCAGCGGTCGTGCGAGATGCACAGCACGCATCCGGCGAACTCGAGCAGCGCGTCTTCCAGCGCACGCAGGGTCTCGACGTCCAGGTCGTTCGACGGCTCGTCGAGCAGCAGCACGTTGCCGCCCTTGAGCAGCGTCTGCGCGAGGTGCAGCCGGCCGCGTTCGCCGCCGGAGAGCTGGCCGACCTTCTTCTGCTGGTCGCCACCCTTGAAGTTGAACCGGCCGCAGTAGGCGCGCGACGGCATCTCGAAGCGGCCCACGGTCAGGATGTCCGAGCCCTGCGACACCGCTTCCCACACCGTCTTGTCGTTCTCGAGCGCATCGCGCGACTGGTCGACATAGGCGATGTTGACCGTATGCCCGATCTTCACCTCGCCACTGTCGGGCTGCTCACGCCCGGTGATCATCCGGAACAGGGTCGACTTGCCGGCGCCGTTGGGGCCGATGATGCCGACGATGGCGCCCGGCGGGATCTTGAACGACAGCTTGTCGATCAGCATCCGGTCGCCATAGCCCTTGCTGACGTCGGTGAACTCGATCACCTCGTTGCCCAGCCGCTCGGCCACCGGGATGAAGATCTCGGAGGTCTCGTTGCGCTGCTGGTACTCGTATGAATTCAGTTCCTCGAAACGCTGCAGGCGCGCCTTGGACTTGGCCTGCCGTCCCTTGGCGTTCTGCCGCACCCACTCGAGTTCCTTCTTGATCGCCTTCTGGCGCGCAGACTCGGTCGACTCTTCCTGCTTGAGCCGGTTGTCCTTCTGCTCGAGCCAGGAACTGTAGTTGCCCTTCCAGGGGATGCCGCTGCCGCGGTCGAGCTCGAGGATCCACTCGGCCGCGTTGTCGAGGAAGTAGCGGTCATGGGTCACGCCAACCACGGTGCCGGGAAACTTGGACAGGAACTGCTCGAGCCAGTCGACGCTCTCGGCATCCAGGTGGTTGGTCGGCTCGTCGAGCAGCAGCATGTCCGGGCGCGACAGCAGCAGCCGGCAGAGTGCGACGCGGCGCTTCTCGCCACCGGACAGGGTCGCGATCTTCGCGTCCCAGGGCGGCAGCCGCAGCGCATCGGCCGCGATCTCGAGCTGGTGCTCGGCGCCACCGGACCCGCCGCCGCCGGCAATCAGCGCCTCGAGGGCCGCCTGTTCTTCAGCCAGCTTGTCGAAGTCGGCATCGGGCTCGGCGTATGCCGCATAGACTTCCTCCAGGCGCTTCTTCGCGCCCTCGAGGTCGCCCAGCCCGGATTCGACCGCCTGGCGCACCGTCTGCTCGGGATCGAGCTTCGGCTCCTGTTCGAGGAAGCCGATCTTCAACCCGGCCGCCGGCGTGGCCTCGCCCTCGATCTCCTTGTCGAGGCCGGCCATGATCTTGAGCAGGGTCGACTTGCCCGACCCGTTCAGGCCGAGCACGCCGATCTTGGCGCCGGGAAAGAAGGACAGCGAGATGTTCTTGAGGATCTCGCGCTTGGGTGGGACGATCTTGCCCACGCCATGCATCGTGTAGACGTACTGAGCCATTGCATCGCAGCCGTGAATGTGGACGGCTCCGATTGTCCCACGATACGACCGGCCGGATCACCCGGTGTGCTTGCCGACCTCCCAGCCCTTGTCCGCCAGGTGCTTCTCGCCCACCTCGAGCGGCTCTTCCTCGAGCGGCGTGGCCATCGAGTCGTTCCAGCGGTTCATGAAGCCGAACAGCGACACGGTGGCGGCGATCTCGACGATCTGGCCCTCGGTCCAGTGCTGCTTCATCCGGTCCATCAGTTCGTCGGTGACGTCGTTTGGCTGCGATGCCGCCGCGATGGCGAAATCGAGGGCCACGCGCTCGGCCTCGCTGTAGAGCGGGCTGCTGCGGAATTCCCAGATGGCGTCGAACTTCGCTTCATCGATCCCGAGCCGGAGCGCCGCCCCGGCAGTGTGGGCCATTCAATAGTTGCAGCCGTGTGCCTTGCTCGCCATGTATGACACCAGCCGCTTGAACGACACCGGCACTTCGCCATCGGGTGCCCAGATCGAAGAGGCGAGCGCGGCCAGCGCCTTCAGGATCTCCGGCTTGCGCTGCAGGATCAACGCGCTGTTGGGCACGAAGCCGAGCGCCTTGCGATAGCGATCGAACGACTCCTCGAGGCCGGGGACCGAGCCCATCGGCAGGGGTGCGATACGTGACGTGGGTGACGTGGGTGACATGGCTGTGCTCCTTCCGGTGATCGGGATTACGCTTTCGAAACCTTGTCCTGCACGCGCTGGTCGAAGCGCTCGACGTTGACCACCACCCGGTCGTGCAGTCCGTCGCCGACGAGTTCCTTCTCGTCGCGCGCCTCGACCCGGAAGGTGATCAGCCGGCCCTCGACCTTGACCACCTCGGCGGTGGCCACCACCTTCATGCCGACCGGGGTCGCCGCCACGTGGCGGATCTCGAGCCGGGTGCCCAGGCTCTGGTGTCCGGCGGGCAGGAAGTGTTCGGCGGCCTGCAGCGCGGCCGCTTCCATCAGGTTGACCAGCACCGGCGTGGCGAGCACCTCGACCTTGCCACTGCCGACGTGCGGCGCGGTATGCTCATGGGCGACGGTGATCTCGTGCCGCCCCTGGCTGCCGACCGGGACGTTCAGTTCGAATGCCAAGTGAGGTGCTCCCTGCGCTGCGGCGGCGGTTCGCGCGATGGCCGCCGAGGTGTCCATCGAAGCTGGATGTTATCCGAAGCCGGAGGAAAACCCGCATGACGATCGTGCTGCAAACGCAGGTCCTCCCCGCTGCTGCTGCAACCGCCGCCACGCCGCGCCTCACGCCGAAGGCGATCGTGCGCCACCTCGACCTCGAGGTCGTCGGCCAGGACGAAGCGAAGAAGACGCTCGCCGTGGCGATCTACTCGCACCAGCGCAAGCTCGAGGCGGCGCAGGCGCGCGCCGCCCCGCTGGCCAAGAGCAACATCCTGCTGATCGGGCCCTCGGGCACCGGCAAGACGCTGATCTGCGAGACCCTCGCGAACTTCCTCGGCCTGCCCTTCGTCACCGCGGATGCGACGGCCCTGGCGCAGACCCGCTACGTGAACGACGAGATCGAGGCGATCCTGCAGCGGCTGCTCGACCACGCCGACGGCGACCTGGCTTCGGCCCAGCGCGGCATCGTGTTCATCGACGAGATCGACAAGCTGAAGGCGCGCGACGGGCAGCCCGCGGCGGTGTCCGGCGAATCGGTGCAGCACGCGCTGCTGCGCGTGATGGAGGGTTCGCTGGTGCGCCTGCGCGGCGACGACGGCCAGGCCCCGGCACGCTACATCGACACCAGCGGCATCCTGTTCATCTGCGGCGGCGCCTTCGTCGGCCTCGACGAGATCATGGCGCAGAACAAGAGCTACGGCTTCATCTCCACCTCGGGCGCGGACGACCGCACGATCCTCGACCGCCTGAATGCACGGGTGAAGCCGACCGACCTCGTGCTGTTCGGCCTGATCCCGGAGTTCACCGGCCGCCTGCCGGTGGTGGCCCGCCTGCAGGACCTCGACCGCGCGGCGCTGGTGCGCATCATGACCGAGCCGCGCAACTCGCTGTACCGCCAGTGCCAGGCGGTGTTCGAGGCAGAAGGCGTGGAACTGGTGATTGAGCCGCGCGTGTTCGAGGAGATCGCCGACCTCGCGCTCGAGTACCGTACCGGCGCACGCAGCCTGCGCGGCATCTTCGAGGAACTGGTGACGCCGATCCTCTACGTGGTGCCCGACCAGCCCGAGATCCGCAAGGTGGCGATCACCTCGCTGTTCGCCGGACCGACCGTCACCCGGGGCAACTGATCGGCGGGCAGAGGCCACCGCTGCGCCTACCAGCCGCCACTTCCGAGCACGCCCAGTGCGCCGCGCAGGCGCAGCCGCGCTTCGGCCAGGCCGCTCAGCAGGTCGACCCGCACCATTCCCTGCTCATGATGCGTGCGACTGGCGTCCAGCCACTCGAGGATGGTGCCGCGCCCGAAGCGGTATGCATCCTCGGCCATCGTCTGCAGCATCGGCAACCGGGCGGCAGCATCGACATCGAACCGGGCGAGAGCATCCACCCGGCGCTGCACGACGTTCCGGTAACGCACCACGCTGGCATCGACCTGGGCCTCGACCAACGTGCGCCGGAACGCCGCGGCGCGCGCGTCGGCCCGCGCCTCTTCGACCGGGCCGCGCCGGGTGTCGAAGATAGGCAGTTCGACCGACAGCCCGATGAAGTTCGCGCCGCCATAAGGGTCCCGCGTCCACATGCGGCCGATGCCGAGCGACGGCACCGGAATGCGGTCGAGCCGGGCGACCTCGATGCCGGCCACCGCCGCAGCCTCTTCTCGCTGCGCAGCGACCACCGACGGATGCCGCGCATTGATGGGCGTGGGTTCGGCTGCCGAAGTCGGACCCGCTGCCGCCCGTGCAGCACTGTCCATCGGCCCGCCCGCCGTCGCCAGTGGCGCAAGCGAACCGACCGCTTTCGGCGACCAGCCGGGCACGCCGAGCAGCACGGCCAGCGCCCCGGTCGCATCGTCGCGCTCGGCTTCCTGCTCGGACAGCCGCGCCTGCAGCGCCGCGCGCTCGACGTCCACCCGCGCAACGTCATAGCGACTGGCCAGCCCGCTCGACTCCCGGGCGGCGACGATGTCGCGAATGCGGCCGATGCGGGCCATCGCGGCGGCCAGTGCGTCGATGCGCGCCTGCGCCGCGAGGATTTCGACGAACGCCACCCCGGCCTCCTCGGCAAGCAGGTTCTCGTTCACGCCCACGCGGGCACGCGCGACCTCGATGAAGCGCTCGGCCGCCTCCACCCGCGCGCGGCGCTGCCCGCCGAGCAGCAGCGGAAACTCGATCGAGGTGTCGGTCTGCTCGCGCCCGTCGAACATGGTCGAGCCGCCACCGGCCGGGCGGGTCCGACCGACCGCAACCCGGGGGTTTGGCAACAGCCCGGCGGAGATTCGCCTCGCCTCGGCGGCCGACACCGCCTCGCGGTCGATCTGCAGCCGCGGGCTCGCCTCGCGCGCAAGCCTCAGCACCATGGCCAGGTCGACCTCGACCGGCAATGCAGAGCCTGTCGAGGCAGCACCAGGGGCAGCAGCGCGGGCAGATGCAGAAAATGCAGCGGCCGGCAGCAGCGCCACCAGCACCGACACCGCCAGCAGCAACGACATCGGGCGCGCAAGGATCATCGATCGGGACGGATGGCTCATGCGTCCTCCTCTTCCGGCGTCAACAGTTTCTTCGGGGTCAGCATCCGGTAGACCACGGGCAGCACGAACAGCGAGACGACGAGGGTGGTCACCATGCCACCGACCACCACCAGCGCGAACGGCCGCTGCGTCTCCGATCCGGGGCCGGTCGCCAGCGCCATCGGCAGCAGGCCGAACATCGCCAGCATCGACGCCATCAGCACCGGCCGCAGGCGTTCGGCACAGCCCTGGATCAGCGCCGATTCGAGCATCTCTCCGGCACGCCGGCGCGCCTCGGTCGCGCCCAGCAGCAGCAGGCCCATCAAGGACACCTGGCCGAGCAGCGTGATGAAGCCAATGGCTGCGCTGACCGACAGCGGTACGTCGGCCAGCAACAGCGCGAACGCCCCGCCACTTTGCGCGAAGGGCACGGTCAACAGGATGGCAAGCACGGTCCGCCCGCTGTTCATCGCTGCGTAGAGCAGCGCCAGCACGAGCAGCACGGCCACCGGCACCACCAGCTTGAGCCGGGCGGTCGCCCGCTGCTGGTTCTCGAACTCGCCGCCCCAGACGAAACGGTGCCCTTCCGGAGGCTTGACGTTCGCGCGGACCACGCTGATCGCCTCCTTCACGGTGGAGCCGACATCCCGATCCTCGATGTTGAACTTCAGCGCCAGGAAGCGGGTATTGCCTTCGCGGTTGATCTTGGCCAGGCCGGTGGTCGACGTGATCGACGCCAGCTGCGACAGCGGGATGCGCGCTCCGTCGGCACCGTCGAGCGTGATCGCGCCGATCCGGTCTGCATCGTCACGCGCGCCGATGGGCAGGATCACCCGGACCGGCACCACCCGCTCGCCTTCCCAGAAGCGGGTGACCACCTTGCCGGCGAGCGCGGTCTCGATCGCATACTGCGCGTCGGCCACCTCGATGCCGGCACGGGCCAGTGCCGGACGATCCAGCTTGATCTGCAGCTGCGGCGTCGTCGCATCGCGGAACAGGTCCAGCTCGACAACGCCCTCGACCTTGCGCAGCACGGCGATCGCCTCGACCAGCGACGCGCGCATGGCATTCAGGTCCTCGCCGAAGATCTTCAGCACCACCTTGCCGCGCACCCCGCTGACCGCTTCCTCGACGTTGTCCTTGATCGGCTGCGAGAAGTTGTAGCGCACGCCAGGTATCTCGGCGAGCGACGCCCGCATCTGGCGGGTCAGCTCCGTCTTGTCGACCCCCTGGCGCCACTCGTCGCGCGGATGCAGCCGCACATACGTTTCAGACGCGTTCACGCCTTCGTTGTCGGTGCCATCCTCGGGTCGCCCGTGGGCCGAAAGGGTCTCGCGCACTTCGGGAAACTTCATGATCCGGCTGCGTACCTCGAGCAGGATCTCCTGCCCGCGCTGAAGCGAGACGCTCGCCGGCATCTCGACGAATACCGTGAAGTCGCCTTCGTCGAGTTCGGGCAGGAACTCGGTACCGACGCCCTTTCCGGCGAGCACGCCGCCACCGAGCAGCACGAGCGCCAGCAGCAGCGCGACCCAGCGGCGCACCAGCAGCCAGGCGAGCAGCCGGCGATAGCCCTCGGTCATCGAGATCTGCCAGCGCGGCTCTGGCTTGTCGGCATCCGATGGTCGGAACGCGAATGCACACAGCGCCGGCACCACGGTGAGCGCGAACACCAGCGCCCCGAGCAGCGCGAACGCATAGGTCAGCGCCAGCGGCCGGAAGATGCGACCCTCGACCGATTGCAGGGTGAATACCGGCAGCAGCGCGACGATGATGATCAGCATCGCATACAGCGTCGGCTTGCCCACGTCGATCGCCGACTGGATCACCACCCGGATGACCTCGCGCCGGTCCTTCGGCCGCTGGTGCCGCAGCGCATGCTGCACGTTCTCGACCAGCACCACCGCACCGTCGACCAGGATGCCGAAGTCGATCGCGCCCATCGATATCAGGTTGGCGGGCATGCCGAGCGCGTGCAGGCCGAGGAAGGCCGACAGCAGCGACAGCGGGATCACGATGGCGACGATCGCGGATCCGTACACGCTGCGCAGGAACAGCCAGACGATGCCCACGACCAGCACGAAACCATGCAGCAGGTTGTTGTTCACCGTGGACAGCGTCTTGCCGATCAGCGTGCTGCGATCGTAGCTGGGCACGATCTTCATGCCGGCCGGGAGGATCTCCTCGTTGAGCTCGCGCACCTTTTCATGGATGCCGTCGAGCACGATGGACGGATTCTCGCCGCGCCGCATCAGCACCGTGCCCATCACGATGTCGGCGTGCTCGTTCCAGCCGACGCTGCCCCGGCGGGGCGTATGCGACTGTTTCACGTCGGCAACATCGCCCACGGTGATCGCCGAGCCCCCCCGGCTGCGCAGCACGATGCTCTTGATGTCCTCCGCGCTCTCGAGGAAGCCCAGGCTACGGATGGTCAGTTCCTGCTCGCCGCGCCGCAGGAACCCGCCGCCGACGTTGCTGCTGGAGCGGGCGAGCGCCTCGTCCAGTTCGATCAGCGTGATGCCCGAGGCGTGCAGTCGGGCCGGGTCCGGTTCGACATGCACCTCCTTCAGGAAGCCGCCAAAGGACACCAGGTCGGCCACGCCCTGGACCTGGCGGATTACCCGGGTCACGGTGTACTCGAGTTCCGAACGCAGTTCGTACAGGTCGTGGCGATCGCTGGTGAGGCGGAACTGGTAGACGCTGCCCAGCGGCGTGGCCTCGGCCGAGAGTTTCGGCTGCACCTGGTCAGGCAGGTCGACCTGGGTCAGCCGCTGCGCGACCAGCAGCCGGGCGTTGAAAGGATCGGCGCCATCGCGGAAGGTCAGGGTGACCAGCGACAGGCCGAACAGGCTCTGCGAGCGGATCAGCGTCATGCCCGGCGTGCCGTTCAGCACCCGTTCGACCGGCACCGTGATCAGCCGCTCGATCTCCGGTGCCGCATAGCCGGGCATCTGGGTGATCACCGTCACCTGCGCGTTGGTGACATCGGGGAATGCCTCGATCGGCGTATCGAGGTAGGCACGGATGCCGAACGCGGCGACCACCGCGGTGAAGAACACCGCGGCGATGCGCCGGTGGACGCAGGCCTCGATCAGGAACTTCAGCATGGCGGCCTCAGAGCAGCAGTTCGGCTTCGCCGTCGAGCAGCAGCGCGCCCTTGACGACCACCCGATCGGCGGCAGACAACCCTTCGAGGATCGCCACCCGACCGCCCGATGAGCGGCCGGTGCGCACTTCGCGCACCTCGAACCTGCCATCCGCCCGCTGCAGGTAGACGATCCGGCGATGGCCATCCTTGATCAGCACCGCCGACACCGGCACCGACAGGCCGTCGCGCGAACCTGCGAAGCTGACATCGGCCAGCATGCCAGGGGTCAGGCGGGCGGGCGGGGCCTTGACCGCGATGTAGACCGGCAGCCGGCGGCTCGCCGCATCGACGGCGGAGCCGATGCCGTCCACTGCCCCGTCCAGCGTGGCGTCGATCGCCGGCACGCGCACCCGCACCTGCTGCCCGGGCGAGATGCGCGCGACCTCGGGCTCCGGCACGTCGGCGACCACCCAGATCCGTGCCGGATCGGCAAGTTCGACCAGCGGCTCGCCGCCGGGCTCTGCGATCGAACCTGCAGTGGCGCGCACCGACACCACGATGCCCGCGGCCGGCGCGCGCAGGATCACCTCGCCACCCTGTCCGCCACCGGTGAAGGCGATCGTGCGCCGGGTGCGCTCGAGTTCGGCTCGCGCCTCCCTGACCTGCGTCTCGGCGGCGATGCGCTCGACCTCGATACCGACGCCGCGCGCCATCATCTCGTTCTGCCGGCGCAACTGGTCTTCGGCGGCACTGGCACGGGCACCCGCCTGCTCGAGCTGGGAGCGAGCCGAAGATGCATCTGCGCTCTGCAGCACCACCAGCGGCGCACCGGCCCTCACCCGCTCGCCGGGACGCACAGACACCGACGTGATGCGCCCGGCGAATGGAGCGCCCAGGCTGGACAGTGCCTGCGGACGATAGGCGACCCGACCGGGGGTGGCTGCCGACGGCGCGTCTCCGCCCCCGCCGACCTCCTCGATCTTCAGGAATCCGAGCTGCTCGGGCGTAAGGGCAGTTGCCTGGCGGTCACGCACAGGTGCCGGGATCTTGGCCACTGGCGCTTCGCTGCAACCGCTAGTCAGAATGATGACCGCTACGGCGGCGGCCATGGCTCTCTGGATCGACAACATCATCAATGGGATTCCATGCAGGGTTCCAGCCAGAGGGCCGGGAACGGCGATCGGGGAGCTGATGCCGAGGTATACAGGCCACTCCTTTCGCCAACCTTGCAGAGTCATCAGACGCGATGGCTGCGAAACAGGGGCCAGCACAGGCCCGCGCGCATCAACTGCCGGAACGGCGGGCGAGATCGGCCAGTTCGCCGACCGTGACCGGCAACACCGGTGCCCGCACCCGGTAGCAGCCCACCTCCGACGGCGACCGGTGCTGCGTCGCGGCGATCAGTTCGGTCACGGTGAGCCCGCACAGCCGTCCCTGGCAGGGTCCCATGCCGCAGCGGCTGAACGCCTTCATCTGGTTCGGGCCGGCGACGCCGGTGACCGCCAGTTCACGCAACGCGCCCGCGGTCACTTCTTCGCAGCGGCAGACGAGGGTCTCGTCGTCCGCCGGCACCCGCATCGCAGGCGGCGGCAGGTACAGCCGATCGAGGAACGGGCGAACGCTCCAGTGGGCCTTCAGCGCGCGGCGGGCCAGCCAGGCCCGGCGGTCACGCTCTGCGGTGTCGATGCGCCGCTGCTGCCAGGCCACGGAAAGACCGGACAGTTCGCCTGCACAGAGCGCAGCCTCCGCGCCGCCGATGCCGGCACTGTCGCCGGCGACCAGGATGCCGGCCAGCGTCGAATTGCCCCAGGTATCCACCATCGGCCGGAAGCAGCGCTGCGTCGCATCCCAGTAATGGTCGAGGCCGAGCGACTGCCAGAGGTTTCCGTTGGGCACGACCCCCTGGTGCAGCAGCACGGTCTGCGCGGCGATACGGTGCTCGTGGCCGGCGCTGCGGAACACCACCGCCTCGGCGCGCCCGCTGCCCTCGATGCGCAGGTCGGTCGCGGCCGCGAAACGCGGCACGCCGGACCTGCGCAGCGCGCCGATCAGCGACAGTCCTTTCGACAGGTAACCGGGTGCCAGCAGGGCCGGCAACAGGCGGCTGGCCGCGCGCAGGTAGTTGCCGGCAGGCACGGTCCCGATCACCGCCGCCGGCTTCACCCCTGCGCGAAGCAGCTGCACCGCGAGCAGCAGGACCAGCGGACCCGACCCTACCAGCACCACCTGCCGCCCGGGCACCATCGCCGAGGTCTTCAGCATCACCTGGGCGGCGCCGCAGGTGAGTACCCCGGGCAGCGTCCAGCCGGGGACCGGCACCGGCCGCTCATGGGCCCCGGTGGCCACCAGCACATGGCGCGCGGCGATGTGCTGCGCGCCGCGGGCGTCCGTGTAGTACAGGTGGCGATCGGCGCCGGTGCGCCGTCGTTCGACGTGCATCTCGTCATCGTCCGGCCCGGTGTCCAGCGCGCTGCCGCTGGGCAGCGCCAGCGAGTGCGGGGGGGGCGTGGCCCCCGGCGCGTCAGCCGGCGCGTCAGCCGGCGCGTCAGCCTGCGATGCGATCTCCACCTGCCAGACGCGGGCGCCGGGCCGGTAATCGGCACCGCAGTTGCGGAACTTCTGGGTGATCGCGAAGCCGTCGGCATACTCGGCGCCGAACACGAAAAGGTCCTGCGGCCGCCGCGTGGTCACTGCCTCCACGTTGCGCCAGACCTGGCCGCCAGGCGCGGACTGTTCGTCGAGCACCACCGTGCGCAGCCGGTGCCGCCTCGCCTCTAGCGCGGCGGCCATGCCGGCAGGACCGGCACCGATGATCGCCAGGTCGAACCGCTCGACGCTCATCACCCGGGCTTCACGGCGGCTGCCCGGTGGCCGTCCTGGCAGCGGACGTCCATCCCGGATTCGGCGACAACCATGCAGGCCTGCTGGTTGGGCACGCCGTCGATCTGCACCAGGCAGTCGAAGCAGACGCCCATCATGCAGTAGGGTGCCCGCGCGCTGCCGGAAAGCCCGGTCAGGCGGGCGATCGAACCCCGCTGCAACAGTGCAGCGGCGACCGATGATCCCGAGGGCACGGTGCACGGCTCGCCGTCGATCGACAGCGTCGCGCCGGGCCGTTGCGCATCGGCGACGTCCTCACGCAGGCTGCGGAACATGCGCCTCCTTTCCGGCGACCGGGCCAGCGACCGGGCCGGCGACCGGGCCAGCGACCGGGCCGGCGACCTGAGCGGCAAAGCGCTGCGCGGAACAGTGCACATACTGCGACGGCAGGCTGCCGCGGGCGATCGCCGCGGCGACGCCATGCACATGCGCGGCTGCCAGCGTGACGCCGC
>JBIITW010000265.1:0-5710 GCA_044340265.1 Burkholderiales bacterium
TGTCTAGCGCCTGGATCAGCACTTCGACGGCTCGCCGCACCTGCTCACCGAGGGCGTCGGTGACTTCGTCCTGATACTTCAGCGAGCGGTCGAACAGTGCCGGCAGTTGTTCGGCTCCATCGACGAAGAAGCGACGAATGCCCAGCAGGTGCACGAAAGCCTGCAGGGTGATGGGCTCCTGGCTCCAGATGCGGGCGTACCAGCTGGCGAAGGTGGTGACGGCGCCTACTGGGGCGTCGACCAGCATCCAGCGCTCGCCATTGGTTACCAGCCCGAGGCGGCAGCCTGTGGCGCGGCACAGTTGCACCATTCGCTCCGCCGATGTGGCGGCCCAGCCGTCCAGCCTCTGCGTCGCGTCGAGATCCGTGCCCTGCGCATAGGCGTGGATGAGCATCAAGGGCTTGTTCGCCCGTTGCTCGTCGACGACCGCCAAGTCAGGTGCCAGCGTCACCGCATGTTCAGACAGGCTGACACTCAGGTTCGCGGTACACCAGTCTGCTCGCTTCAGGACGCCAGCCCTTCCGTCTTCATCGAGTTCCAGGCCGCGAGAGAGCACTTCATCGACCCATGCAGCGTGAAGCTCCGGCAACTGCGGATCGTCGGTCTCCAAGGCATCGCGCCATTCTTCGTAGGCCTGCCGCAGCCGCTTGCGTTTGACGCCGTCGAGTTCTTCCAGGCCCTGCGGGAAGGCTTCCTTGAGGACAGGAACTGCGAGGAAAGGGCCGGAGATCTCGATGAGCGACAGCCAGTAGTGGTGCATACTCTGGGCGCTCATGCAGCACCTCCCAGAGAAGCGGATTCGGGAACCAGGAAGATGACTGCAACGGGGAACGTACGGTCGTCCAGCTTCGCGTAGCGGGTCTCGATGGCCTCGATCTCCTGGATACGCTCGGACGGGATGCGCTGAAGGCGGGCCTCCAACGCGGCTTCGTCACGTCTGACCTGGGTACGTTCGTCTTCCGAGAACAGCGAGAGTTGTTCGGGCTGCTGATCCTTCTTCAATTCGGCTTGGATCGCCTTCTCGAGTTCATCGAGCACGGCACCAATATCGCCAATCTCCTGCTGCTTGCGAGTCTGTAGCGTGTTGGCAAGAAACTTTAGCCGGTCCTTCGATCTGGCGTCGATAGACTGCAGGATGCCGGCGTTTGCACGATCAAAGCGAACCCGGAGGGATTCGAACAGTGCATCGTTCGCCTTGATGGGCTTTGCATCGTCGAGCCACTGCTGCACCCTGGTGACGCTCTCCTCACGCCGGAAAGTCTGGTCACGCAGATAGCCGCCCGAGACCGTCAACTCTTCGTGCAGCCGGTGGTGGTTGCCGCCGGTGATTACCAAACGTGAGGCGACGACGACGGCGGGGCCATCGATATGGCCGTCGGGAACGGCCCTTACAGTGACGCGGTGCAGCTTCTTGACGTCGTCCTGCGCCCAAACTTCGGCACGCAAGAGCCGCAGGCACATCTGGACCAGCCGATGGTTCAAGTGGACCAGCACGACGTCGTCGCGTCCTTTCGCCAAACTATGATCGAAGGTGATCGGCCGTGGAAGCTTCGTGTGGGGGTGGCGTAAGCCTTCGAGGCACCGTGCCCAAGAACCCGACAACGGCGGCATGCGGAAAACGCTGCCCGAAGGGGTGCCCTCCAATGCGGCCGGTTCAAGCGGGGGACGGCCCGCAAGCGCCAGGCCGGTCTTCACCGCCATCAGGATGTGGACGGGTGTGAGGTGGAAGTCTTCCTGCGTCGCCAGGAGGCGCTCGTGAAGCTTACTGACGCGGGCCTTCAGTTCCCGCTCTGCACGCACGAACCGCCGGGCCTTCGCAATCTTGGCCTCCGCGAGTCGTATGTCGAGGTCCTTCAACGACCCTTCGATCAGCCCCGACAACTGCGGTGCGATGACCGGATTGACACTGCCCATGTCGGCCCGCATCGATTCCAGCTTACGCAGCGCGCGGAGGATGTCCTCACCGTGACCGCCGACCGTAGCATGCCCAGCTTCGCCACCGTCGACTGGGTGCCAGATCAGCACTTCCTTTTCACGCTGCCCGTGACGGTCGATGCGGCCGTTGCGCTGCTCCATCACGTTGGGGTTGTAGGGGATCTCCAAGTGAACGAGGTAGTTGCAGTGGTTCTGCAGGTCGATACCTTCAGAGGCTGCATCCGTGGCCAGCAGGATGCGAACCGGCGAGTCCTTCGGCGACGCCTGGAATGCCGCCTTGATCGGCTCCCGCTCGTCCTGGGTGAGTCCCCCGTGAAGCAGTCCGAGGCGTTCCCCGCCAAAGCCGTGGCTAGCTAGGATCTCGTGCATCCATTGGTTTGTGGTTCGGTACTCGGTGAACAGGATCACCCGCCGTTCATTCCACTTGCCGCCCGGCCTGAGGTGTGTCTCTAGCCAGGCGAGGATGGCCGTGGCTTTGGAATCGGGCTGGTTCTTGGCCCTCTGAGCCCATTGCCTCAGGTCGGCCAGCATTCGTTGTTGATCCTGCGACAGAGACTGGGCACTGCGTGACGCCTCCTCGACAGCCTCCGATTGCGCAGCCTCTACGGACTGGTCGTTCGCATAGTCCTCGTCGACCCGAAGGATGGCCTTGCGCAGGATGCGCTCGGACATCACGTCCTTCGGCTTGCGGCGATCACCTTCGGCGAGGGTGGCGACGTGCTTCTCTAGCGTCGATGCGAAGGCTGAAGGCGAGGAGAACAATCGCTTCTTGAGCAGCTGATTGACGAAGGTCGTTCCAAACGAACTGCCGCCGCTGTCGGAATCCTTCTCACGACTGGCGCAGTAGTCGTTCAGCTTCTGATGGATGTCCCGCTCCTCGCGCGTGTACGGGATCGTCAACGACTGCAATTTGCGCTGGGCATACAAGGGCATGCCGTCGGAGTCGACCAGGTCGCTTTTCAGGCGACGGATCATTACTTGGCTTAGTTGCCTATCGTCGGGCAGGATGTTCCGTGCGAAGCGTTGATCGTCCAGCAACTCCAACAGCGAGGTGAATGACTCCGTGTAGCCGTTATGTGGAGTCGCGGTCAGAAACAGCCGATGTTGGAAGTGCGGACTGATCAACCGGATGAACTTCGTCCGCTGGCTCTCAAGGGCGTAGTGCGCGCCGGCGGCAGGCGCGATGTTATGTGCCTCGTCGACCACCAGGAGATCGAACTTACGTGGATGGCCCGCATGTGCTGGCAGGACGTCGCGCATGGCGCGAAGACCCTCGCCACCCTTGACCCAGTCCATCGACGCGATGAGCCGAGGGTGGGACGTCCACGGGTTGGCGTGGATGCCACGTTCGCGCCGCAGTTGCTTGATGTACTCGGTGTCGATTAGGCGGAAATCGAGACCGAACTTCTCGAGCATCTCCACTCGCCACTTTTCTTGCAGGGAGGCCGGGCAGATGATCAATACGGTGCGCGCACGGTGCCGGAGCAGCAACTCCTGGATGACAAGCCCCGCTTCGATCGTCTTGCCCAGGCCGACGTCGTCGGCGATGAGCAAGTTGACCCGAGCCATGTCGATGGCGCGAACCAGCGGGTCAAGCTGGAAGTCTTCGATGCTGACGCCACTGCGGAAAGGTGCCTGCAGGAACCCGCGGTCAGCGTTGGTGGCGGCTCCCCAACGCACAGCATCCAGGAAGGCATCGAGGGTGTTCGAATCATCCTGGCCGGTGATTGAAGGCAGGCCGGCGCGTTCTATGACCTGCGCGCCCGGCTCAAGCTCCCAGATGACTTCGAGTTCCTCACCGAGCCCATCCTCGTCGATGGACGAGAGGGTCACGCAGTTTTGCGATGCCGAGTTCGACTCAAGCTTCGAAGAGTTCACTTCGGCCACGACCCACTGGCGCCGCCGAACTTCGACCAATTGGCCAGGCTCGGGGCGAGCGCGGTAGGCCTGGGCTTCGATGTCAGTCGCGGTTTGCATTCAGTGTGCCGACCTGTTGTCTAGTTCTTCGTGCGTGGGGTGGCGGGGTCATTCGTGAAGGCTTGACCTAGCCGCAGTGATCAGTTCGATTACGGACTTCGAGGCTTCGCTGGGAGCCTCGTGCTCCCAGATCCTCAGCACCGCCCAGCCTTCGTCGCGCAACCTCGCGGTCGTATCGGCATCCCGAAGTCGATTCGCCTCGATCTTCTGCCGCCAGAACTCGGCATTCCTCTTCGGCCAGGTGGCGTGCACTGGACAACCGTGCCAGAAACAGCCGTCGACAAATACGGCGACCTTCAGTCTCGGGAATGCAATGTCCACCAAACGACGAGGCTTCTTGAGGACGGCGTAGTTGACGCGGTAACGGAGACCACTTCGGAACAGCTCGCGACGCAGAGCGACTTCAGGTTCTGTCCCATGCTGCCGGACGTTCGCCATGCGAAGACTCGTCTCCGGGGAAGGTCGCTCGACGCATGGAATCGACATGCCTATTTCAGCTCGTCATCTGCTCGTGACCGATGCGAGGTGCACGGTAATGCTGCGCGCGATGGCGCGACCGAGGTCGACCGGGACAGCGTTTCCAATTAGTCTGCCAAGGGCGGTGAAGTTAACTTCGCCGCCCTTCGGCACGAATGCGTAGTCTCGAGGGAAGCTCTGGAGGATCGCTGCCTCTCTCAAGGAAATCGCTCGGTCTTGCTCCGGATGGCCAAAGCGGCCATTGCCGAAGCCGTAACACTGGGTCGTCATGGTGGGCGCTGGTTTGTCCCACTCCATACGGCCATAGACGCCCGGATATGAGCGTCCAGTTTCGGCTTTGTGGCAATCGCTGACCAGGTTTCGAGGCCAATCACGCCATGTGCCGCCCGGTCTTGAAGCGCGAATGCGTTCGAGATTCCTTTGAGACAGCGTCGACGAGGTGTGCAACTTATCTTTTGGCGCGGATTCGCCAGCCGACAAAGCGCGCAGCCGACCGATGGCTTGACGTACAGTCTTCGGCTGTCCGGAGGGCGGCTCGATCATCCGGATTTCGCCGTGCTTGGATGCCAGAAGCACCGTTCGGCGCCTTACCTGAGGAACTCCATATCTGGAACTATCTACAACATCAAACCAGACTTGGTACTTGAGTCGCCGTAGCGTATCCACGAAGTCATGGAAGACTTTATGTTTGGCAACAGTCGGCACGTTCTCCATCGTGACGACATCGGGCCTTGTGCCTTCAGTAAGGCGGGCGAATTCATAGAGCAGGCCCCACTTTCCATCCTTGCTGTCCAGTTCGTAGCGCTGGGCATAGGTCGAGAACGGCTGGCAAGGGGCACAACCCGCCAAGATCGTTACCTGTGCGCTGCCGAAAAGTCGACGCAGTTCATCCGGGGTGATCGTCGCGATGTCGCGTTCCAGGAACCGGGCTTTGTTGTTGGCTTCATAGGGGAAGCGGCACGCGGGGTCCAGATCAATACCCGCCACCACAGGCAGCCCCTCTGTGACGAAGCCATGAGTCAGACCACCCGCACCACAAAAAAGATCGACACAAGCCACACTCACATCAACTCTCCAGTAGCTTTGTTTATTGAAGAGATCGAAACTAGCCGTTGGCAAGTCACTCGCTCCCTGCTCGGGGTTTCGTTCGCGACGGCCCCTTGAGCCGCGCCGTTCTCGCGGAAAGCTTCGTGTTCAGACCGCCTAGGATGGCCTGATGCTCGGACCACTGTTGAAGGTACTGCATCTAGCATTCTGGCGGTGGCAAGTCGCCGATTGGTTGGAGCACCAATAGGGGTCCGTCGAGCCGCTTCTGCCTACG
>JBIITW010000266.1:0-5683 GCA_044340265.1 Burkholderiales bacterium
TCGACATCTTCTTGCCCTCGGCATCGCGCACGATGCCGTGGATGTAGACGTCGCGGAACGGGATGCGGCCGGTGAAGTGCAGGGTCATCATCACCATGCGCGCCACCCAGAAGAAGATGATCTCGTAGCCGGTGACCAGCACCGACGAGGGCAGGTAGAGGTCGTAGGCGGCCTTCTGCGCAGGCGCGGCGCCCGGCTTGTCCGACTCCGGCCAGCCGAGCGTCGAGAAGCACACCAGCGCGGACGAATACCAGGTATCGAGCACGTCGGGGTCGCGCGACAGCGGGCCGTCGCTGCCCCGGGCGCGCGCCTGTGCGAGCGCATCGGCCTCGTTGCGCGCGACGTAGACATGGCCGTCGGGCCCGTACCAGGCGGGGATCTGGTGGCCCCACCAGAGCTGGCGCGAGATGCACCAGTCCTGGATGTTGTCGAGCCACTGGTTGTAGGTGCTGGTCCAGTTCTCGGGGAAGAAGCGCACCTGCCCGTCGCGCACTGCATCGCGCGCGACCGCGCTGATCGAGCGTCCGGGGTGGAGCGTGCCGTCCGGCGCCGGCTTGCCCATCGCGACGAACCACTGGTCGGTGAGCATCGGCTCGACCACCTCGCCGGTGCGCGCGCAGCGCGGCACCATCATCTTGTGCGCCTTCTCGCCCACCAGCAGGCCGGCCTCGCGCAGGTCGGCCAGCACTGCCTTGCGCGCCACGTAACGATCCATGCCGCGGTACTTCTGCGGCGCGTTGTCGTTCACCTTCGCATCCAGGGTGAGGATGCCGATCGGCGCGAGCCCGTGGCGCTCGCCGACCTGGAAGTCGTTGAAGTCGTGCGCCGGGGTGATCTTCACGCAGCCGGTACCGAAGGCCGGATCGACATAGGCATCGGCGATCACCGGGATCTCGCGCCCGGACAGCGGCAGCACCAGGCTGCGGCCGACCAGCGCCCGGTACCGTTCATCGTCCGGATGCACCGCGACCGCGACGTCGCCGAGCATCGTCTCGGGCCGCGTGGTGGCGACCACCAGCCCTTCGCCCGGGGTCCCGCCCGCGAGCGGATAACGGATCTCCCAGAGCTTGCCGTCTTCCTCTTCGCTCTCGACCTCGAGGTCGGAGACCGCCGTGCCGAGCTTCGGGTCCCAGTTGACCAGCCGCTTGCCGCGGTAGATCAGCCCCTGTTCGTAGAGGCGCACGAAGGTGTCCACCACCACGGTGGACAGCGACTCGTCCATCGTGAAGTACTCACGCTCGAAATCGGCCGAGGCGCCGAGCCGCTTCATCTGGTTGATGATGGTGTCGCCGGAGTAGCGCTTCCAGTCCCAGACCTGCTCGATGAACGCTTCGCGGCCCAGGGCATGGCGCGACTGCCCCTTCGCCTCGAGCTGCCGCTCGACCACGATCTGGGTGGCGATGCCGGCATGGTCGGTGCCCGGCAGCCAGAGCGTGTTGAAGCCGCGCATCCGGTGGTAACGGGTGAGCGCGTCCATGATCGTCTGGTTGAACGCATGGCCCATGTGCAGGATGCCGGTGACGTTCGGCGGGGGCAACTGGATCGCGAACGCCGGCTTGCCCGGTTCGGTGCCGGCGGCGAAGTAGCCGCGGCGTTCCCATTCCGGGCCCCAGAACGATTCGATGCTGCCGGGTTCGAAGCTCTTCGGAAGTTCCATGGATCGTGCGTGCGTGCAGGCGAGTGATGTAGGCCCGCGATTATAGAGGCAGGGGAGGTCCCGCCCTTGCTGTCCTGGTGCTCAGTGGAAGCCGGTGCCGCGCTCGCGTGCAAGCGAGGCCACGACTTCGTCGACTGCGCGCTCGATCTCGCCGCGCACCCGGTCGCGGATCTGCGCTTCCTGGTCGGCACGCCAGGCGGCAAGTTCGTCACGGAAGCTGCGCTCCACGTCGATCAGGGTGCGGTCGAGGTCGTGCATCGCCCGTGCGCACAGGTGCTCTTCCAGCGTGGGATCGATCAGGGCTTCGATCCGCTCGCGCAGTTCCTGGCGGGTCGTCGGATCAGGCGGCCGCTGCAGCGCCTGCGATTGAACCGGTTCCGTCAGCCGTGGCGTCGATTCAGGCACCGGCGCCGGTGCTGGCAGCGGCGCCGATTCGAGCACCGGCGCCGGTTCTGGCAGCGGCGCCGGTTCGAGCACCGGCGCCGATTCAAGCACCGGCGCCGGTTCTGGCAGCCGTGCGGCGTCCAGCGACGGTGCCGGCGTTTCGCGCCCGGGCTGCGATTCCGGCGCGCGATGGAGTTCGACCGGCTCGGTCAGCGTCGGGATGTGTCTCCCGGCCGGGACTGCCGCGGGACTGGCCTCGGGCGACAGCCAGGTCACCGGCTGGTCCAGCGTCGAAATCTCCGGCTGCACCAGCGGATGCTCCGCCGGGGAGTCCGGACCGCGCAGCCTGCCGAGCAGGGCCTCCAGCTTGTCCAGCACTTCCTGCGATTCGCCGCCCGTGCCGCCGCCCGTGCCGCCGCCCGTGCCGCCGCCCGTGCTGCCGCCACCCGCGCTGCCGCCTGCCGCGGACGTCTCGGTGCCCGTCACGGTCCGGCCGCCGGGCGGATCGTCCATCCCGGACATCATCCGCCCGCTGCCGTGGGCACGGATGCGCCAGCGCTGCCGGCGGCCTTGCCCGGCTTTGCCAGGTCGTGCGAGGTCAGCGCATACCCGCGTTCGGAATAGAAACGCCAGCGTGCGCGCGCGCGCTGCCGGTCGTCCGGGTCGAGCGACACGATCTCGACCAGGCGTTCGAAACGGCTGAACATCGACGGCGTCGTGTCGGTCAGGTTGAGCAGGACCTGGTCGTGCGGCAGCGGATCGGCCGCATGGTCGATGATCACCGGCGTCTGCGCCGCCAGCGGATGGGTTGCGCGCACATGGGGCAGGAAGCTGTGCTCGGCGAACGTCCACATCAGCCGGTCGACCCGTTCCGACTGCGCCTCGTCCGCAGTCAGCACGAACAGCCGCACGCCGCGCTCGATCGCCTTCGCCGCGATGGTGCAGGCGATACGCTCGCGCGCCTCGACATTGATGTAGAAATCGACCCGGGTCATCTTGTCTGTCGTTCGTCGGCTCGGCTGTGTCCGCGGCCGGTGCCGATCAGGCCCTGGCCGATCGTGCGCGCGCCACCAGGAACTCGGTGAGCAACGGCACCGGGCGCCCGGTCGCGCCCTTGTCGCGGCCGGATTTCCATGCGGTGCCCGCGATGTCCAGGTGGGCCCAGGCGAACTTGCGGGCGAACCGGGCGAGGTAGCAGGCCGCGGTGACGCTGCCCGCCGGCCGGCCGCCGATGTTCGCGAAGTCGGCGAAGTTGCTCTTCAGCTGCTCCTGGTAGTCCTCCCACAGGGGCATCTGCCAGACCCGGTCCCAGGCCGCGTCGCCGGCCTGCTGCACCTCGCGTGCCAGCGTCTCGTTGTTCGCGTACAGGCCGGAGGCGACATGGCCGAGCGCGATCACGCAGGCGCCGGTCAGCGTCGCGATGTCGATCACCAGCGCCGGCTGGTGCCGTTCGCACCAGGTCATCGCGTCGCACAGGACCAGCCGGCCCTCGGCGTCGGTGTTGAGGATCTCCACGGTCTGGCCTGACATCGTGGTGACGATGTCGCCGGGACGCGTCGCATTGCCGCCGGGCATGTTCTCGGCCGCGGCGACGATGCCGATCACGTTGATCGGCAGCTTGAGCATGGCCACGGCCTTCATCGTGCCCAGCACGCTGGCACCGCCGGCCATGTCGAACTTCATCTCGTCCATCTCGGGGGCGGACTTCAGCGAGATGCCGCCGGTATCGAACGTGATGCCCTTGCCGATCAGCACCACGGGTGCCGCCTTGCGGTCCCCGCCATGCCAGCCCAGCGAGATCAGCCGCGGCGGCTGGCGGCTGCCGCGCGCCACGGCGAGCAGTGCGCCCATGCCCAGGCGCTGCATGTCCTTCTCGTCGAGGACCTCGAGCTTGAGCTTGTGCGACTTGGCGAGTGCGCTGGCCTGCGCCGCCAGGTAGCTCGGATGGCAGATGTTGGGCGGCAGGTTGGCGAGGTCCTTGGCGAAGTTCATGCCCTGGGCGGTGGCCACGCCCTGGGCCAGCGCGGCCTCGGCATCGACATTGCTGCGCGCGTTCACCTTCAGCGAGATCGAGCGCAGCGCCGGTGCGTTGCGCTCGGGCTGGCTCTTCATCTGGTCGAATCGGTACAGGGTCTCCATCGCGATCACCACCGCCTGGGTGATCGCCCAGGCCTGGCTGCGGCCGGGCACCGGCACTTCGGTCAGGCAGAGCAGTGCATCCTTGGCGCCGGTCTGGCGCAGCGCGGCTACCGAGGCGCGGACGGCTTCGCGATAGCCTTTCTCCCTGAAGTCGCTGACCGGACCCAGCCCGACCAGCAGGATGCGTTCGAACACCTTGCCTTCGACCTGCGGTACCAGCAGGGTGGTGCCGGCCTTGCCGTCGAAATCGCCCTGCTTCACGATTGCGGAGAGCGAGCCGCGGGTCGCCTTGTCGATCGCCAGCGCGGAGGCCGACAGCTCGCGCGCCTGGAAGACACCGACCACGGCGCACGCGCTCTTCAGCTTCTCGGGGCTGCCGGTCTTTATGCTAAATTCCATCTGATGTCCCTCGCTCAGGTAACTGATCTGGCCGCAGCCATGTTGCGGCCCATTATCGGCGTGCGGTCTCTCCCAAGTCAAAACGATCGGGCTGTTGCCGCCACCGTCCCGTGCACCTCCCGCCTGGCTGAGCGGGTGTCGCCGCCGTGGATCCTGCCCATGCGGATGTCCCCGCCGCCGAGGTTGCCCGCCAGGTGATCTTCTACCGCTCGCAGCTGCGCGAATTCTTCCTCACCGCCTCGGCGGTGTGCGCGGTGCTGCTCGCCATCATGGTCACCACCCAGTTCATCCGCCTGCTCGGGATGGCGGCGGGCGGCAAGTTCGCCGCGGACGGCGTCGCCGCGATCCTCGGCTTCACCGCCTTCAACTACCTGCCGATCGTGCTCTCGCTCACGTTGTTCATCACGGTGCTGAGCTGCCTGACCCGCATGCACCGCGATTCCGAGATGGTGGTGTGGTCGGCAAGCGGTGTGTCGCCGATCGCATGGGTCGGTCCGGTGCTCGCCTTCTCGCTGCCGCTTTCGGTGCTCATCGGCGCACTCAGCCTGGGCCTGTCGCCATGGGCCAACCAGAAGAGCGACGAATTCCGGCGCCAGCTCGAGGCCCGTGACGAATCGGCGAGCGTCTCGGCAGGCGTGTTCCGGGAGTCGCGCGGGGGCGACCGTGTCTACTTCGTCGAATCGGTCTCGCGTGAAGACAATACGGTCGGCAACGTGTTCGTGCATTCGGTGCAGAACCAGAAGGTGGGCAGCATGGTCGCGCGACGCGGGTTCCTCGAGACCCGCGAGAACGGCGACCGATTCCTGGTGCTCGAGCAGGGCCGGCGCTACGAGGGCGAGCCGGGCTCCGCGGAATTCCGGACCACCGTCTTCGAGCGTTACGCCATCCGCATCGAGACCGCAGAGTCGCGCAGCGGTAATCGTCCGATCAAGGGCATCCCGACCCTCGAGCTGCTGGCCAACCCGATCCCGGCCCATGTCGCCGAGTTCACCTGGCGCTGCGGCCTGCCGATCATGGCGGTGATCCTGGCACTGGCCGCGATACCGCTGTCCTATGTCAATCCGCGGGCAGGCCGCTCCCTGAACTACGTGTTCGCGATCATGC
>JBIITW010000063.1:0-20987 GCA_044340265.1 Burkholderiales bacterium
GGCGCCCAGCCAGAGGCGTCCTGCGACCAGCGGCTGAGCAAGTGGATCGCGCGCCTGTCCGTCGAGCACGATGTACAGGTAGCCCGGCGGCACCGTTTCGCCCGCGCGGGCCGGGAACGCGGCTGCACTGAAGATCCTGGGCAGGTTCGACCCCATCGGGTCGGTGCCATGGAGTGGCAGGGCGTATCCGGCGAGGAAGCGCCGCACAGGCTCCAGGTCTACGGTGCGCTGGCGAACCATTCCGGGCTCGCCGATGTAGGCGTCGATGCCGCCGGTGGCATCGAGCACATAGACCTGGATGCCCGGGTTGACGGACTTCAGCATCGTCAGCAGTGAATCGCGTGCCTCGCGTTCGCCGGCCTCGATACGTCCCGGTGCGACCTGTGGCCAACGCTCGACGATATGGCGCGCCAGTCCGTGCGACTGGCGCTGCATCGATTCCTGGTCATGGCCGTCCTGCATCTTCCAGCCGATCAGGGCGACGACCAGGCCGAAGCCTGCCAGCAGCAGTGCGAAGGCCAGCGTCAGCCGGGCCGCGAAGCTGCGGTTACGGTTCATGGCGAGCCTGCCTCGAAGCGGTAGCCGACCCCCCACAAGGTGACGATGCGCCTGGGGTCGCGCGGATCGTCCTCGATCTTCATGCGCAGCCGGTTGATGTGCGAGTTGACCGTATGCTCGTAGCCTTCGAATCCGGCACCCCAGACCTTGCCCAGCAGTTCATCGCGGGAGAACGCACGACCTGGATGCCGGACCATGAAGTGCAGCAGGTCGAACTCGCGCAGCGTCAGGGCGATCACGCGCTCATCGCAGGCCAGCTCGCGGCGCACGGTGTCGAGCGAATACCGGCCGAAGCGCAGCAGCTGCGGCGCGCCGTCAGGTGCCGTGCGGGCCTGTTCGATCCGGCGCAGCAGTGCGCGGATCCGGGCCACCAGCTCCAGCATCGAGAACGGCTTGGCCATGTAGTCGTCGGCGCCGAGCTCGAGGCCCAGCACGCGGTGTGCTTCGGTGGAGCGGGCGGTGAGCATGATCACCGGCACCCCGCTGTGGCGTGCGCGCAGGTGCCGGCAGACGTCCCATCCGTCGGCACCCGGCAGCATGAGATCGAGCAGCACCATGTCCCAGCGGCGCCGGTCGATCTCGCCCATCGCGCGCCGGCCGTCGGACTCGCGATGGACGCTGTAGCCAGCTGCCTCCAGGTGAAGACGCAACGCATCGACGATCGCATCGTCGTCTTCGACCAGGAGGAGCTGTTCGTTCATCGGGCGACGGTCGTCCCTGCGCGGCGCCGGGCGACGACGCCCATCGCCACCAGCCCTGCGGCCAGCAGGCCGATCGGTGCCGGAATCGGGATCGGGGTGGTCGCGAACTCGATCTGGTAGATCCCGGTGTCGGCCAGCAGTGCGTTCTGGAACGTGTAGCCGGCGCCGGTCACCAGGCCGTTGAACCCGGAGAGCTCGCTGAAGTTGAAGCCCACGACCCCATTCTGCGGTGTCCGGTTGCCACCCACGCTGCCGACGATGAAGGCGGCGGCAGTGGTGTCGAACGCTTCCGAGCCGGCATCCCAGATCTGGCTGGCCGTCTGTGCGATCGAGGTGATCAGCAGGTTGCCGGCGTCATCGAACAGGCGATACTGCGTCGGTGAATCGTTGCCGATGAAGAAATCGTTGCTCGGGATCACCATCGAGGCAAAGGTGAAAAACGGGTTGGCGGCCGTGTCGACCAGGAAGGTGCTGCTGCGTATATCGCCCGGCCGCAGCTGGCCCGCGATGGTGCCAACCGTCGCGCTGGGTTGAGTCATCGAGAACGCCTGGCGCCAGGCGTTTCCATTGCCGGCTTCGGCGACGGAGATGATCGGCGCCGTGGCGACCTGGCCGTTGTTGAACGAATCGAAGGTGCCGTTGTGGAAGCCGAGGTGCGTCGCGGCGAAGCTCACGCTGTTGGCAGGTGCAAGGTGGCGCAGCGTGACGGTCACGTTGACCTGGGCAGCGCTGGCGACGTCTGCGAGCAGGAAGGCGGTGGCACCGAGCAGGGCCGGCAGGGAGGCGTGTGATCGTACTGACATGGAGAATCTCCTGGGGGATGGGTAGTGGGGATCAGGATGAGAATGAGGTGAGCCGGGAGTCCGGCGAGACTCAGACTAGGCAGGCCCGGTCACCGAGTCCTCATCGAAAGATCACGCCCCCGTGAACCGTGTCGGCCGGGTGTCAACGCAGGCGCAGCAGCGAGTCGAGGGACAGCCGTCCGGCCCCGCGTCCGGCGAGATAGATCAGCGCGGCTGCCCAGACCAGGTGCGTCGGCCAGGCCGACGGGTACACCAGCAGCTGGATCACCGCGGTCATGCCGAGCAGCGCGAGCGCGGACAGGCGGGTGGCCAGGCCGAGCACGAGCAGCATCGGGAACAGGTGCTCGGCATAGGTGGCGATATGCGCGGCCAGTTCCGGTGACAGCAGCGGCAGCCGGTATTCCTCTTCGAACAGCGCGACCGCGTTCTCGCTGACCGACAGCGTCCCTTCGACCTTGGTGCGTCCGGACAGCCAGAACGTGCCGGCGATGCCGAAGCGGGCGGCAAGCGCGGTCAGGTCATGGCCGAACCACTGGCCAAGGCGATCGGCGAAACGGTTGTGCAGCGCCGCCAGGCTGCCGGGCTGGTCCTGCGTGGCGGGGGCGATGGTTTCCATCGGGAGCTCCTCAGGTCGTGGTGGGTGCGTGGTGGGGGGCAAGATTCGGGGCAGGGTCCGGGTTCGGGTCTGGGTACGGGTCTGGGTACTGGGCGGGCTGCGCCAGCGCGCCTGCTTCCAGCAGCGACCCGATCAGCGCAGGCAGTTCTGCCGTCGGCTCGGCCTCGACCGCGGCCAGCGTGGCTTCGCCCAGGGTTGCACCAGCGGCGCATGCATCCAGGAAGGCGATGCCCGCCGGGCCGAGCGGCCGATGCAGCACGACCTCGTGTGGTCGGGTCAGCAGCGCGCCTTCGGGCAGCCAGTCGAGCGGATCTTCTTCACGGCGTTCTTCAAGGCCTTCTTCAAGGCATTCGCCCTCGGCACGGTTGCGCGACCAGATCGTGTAGGCGGGACTGTGTGCGCACGAGGACCAGCGCGCCGACGGGTGCGGCCGCAGGCGAACGTCGAGCAGCGTCGACGGCTCGATCGCGGCGAGCTGCGCGGCATCCATCGGCTCGGCATCGGCGGCCTTGTGCGACTCGATCCACAGCCGGTCGAGCGTGGCCACCGCAGGCAGCCAGGGCAGGCTGGCCGCAGGTTCGAAGGCGGCGAGGAAGTCGGGGAAGGTCGCGCCATAGTCGAGCAGCATGGGTCCCGTCGGTCGTTCCGCCTGCGCGTAGCGGGCTGCCGCGGCGCGCATCCATTCTTCACCGACCAGCCGGGAGACTGCCGGGAAGTTCGCTTGCAGCGCGTCGACGCAGGCCTTCATCACGGTGTTGCGGTAGACCGCGAACCCGGGCATCGTGACGATGCGTGCGAGCCAGGCCGGTGTCCCGGCAGGTTCGTCATCGGGTCCATGCCCTGCCTGCAACGCCGCCGCGAAGCCTTGCTGGTACCGGGCAAGCGGGCTCACGCAGCAGCCTGCAGGTCAGTCGCGGTCAGGCCGTCGACGGCGCATGCGCGCAGCAGGCGATCGGCCTGTTCACGCTCGTCGAGCAGCGTGTCGAACGCGGGCAGGTTGCCGTCGCGCTCGACCAGGGTCGGCCGCGGCCCGATGCGCTCGACCAGGCGCTGGTACAGCGCCCAGACAGCGGGCGCGACCGGTGCATCATGGCTGTCGACCAGCAGTGCGGAACCCAGCACCGGATCGGTGTCATGGCCGGCCAGGTGCAGCTCCGCGATCGACGCGGCCGGCACGGCGTCGATCCAGGCCGCAGCGTCGAAGCCGAGGTTGTTCGCACTGACGAATACATTGTTGACGTCGACCAGCAACGCGCAGCCGCTGCGCGCGGCGATCGTCGACAGGAACTCGATTTCGCCGAGGGCAGGGTCTTCCGCGATGGCGTGTTCGAGTGCCAGGTAGTGAGATGGATTCTCGATCGCCACCTGGCGCTTCAGGCGATCCTGCACGCGGCCGAGGTTGGCGACGATGCAGTCGAGCGCTTCATCGGTGCGTGGCACTGGCAGCAGGTCGGGCAGGTGATGGCCGTCGCAGCGGTTCCATGCGAGATGTCCGGAGACCAGTGCCGGTTCGAACCGATCGACCAGCCGCGCGAGGCGCTCGAGGAAGGCGGGATCCGGTCCCTCGCTGCCGGCCAGCGACAGCGCGACCGAGTGCAGCGACAGCGGATGCCGGCTGCGCATGCGTTCCAGCCAGGCGAGCCGTGGCCCGCCGTCGACCAGGTAGTTCTCGGGGTGCACTTCGAACCAGAGGCCGGCTGCAGGGCAGTCGAAGGCCTCGGCATAGTGGACGGGCTTCAGGCCCAGCCCGGCAGTGAGCGGATGCATGTCGGTTCCGGTCCGGTGCGGTGCTGCGTTTGCATGGGATGGCCGCGCGCCGTGGGGGAGGCGTGCCCCGGGGGGGCGGGGTACGCCGTTCGGCGCGCGGCCAGCTGGCGCGCCCGGATCAGAGGGGCGTCAGCGAGCCCGTGCCCTTGGGCGTCTTGATCGACGTGCAGGTACCTGCGGCGACATACTTCCAGGCGTTGCCCTGGTAGCTCACCTTCGAGGAACCCGCGCAGCTGGTGCCGGCACCCGCCTTGCAGTCGTTCTGGCCCGCGAGCGAGATGCCGTAGCACTTCTCGCGTTCGCCCTTGATCGAGGCGCCCTTGTCCTGCGCGATGACCGCGCCCGATGCGAGCGATGCGACGGCGAGGATCACGGTGGCGAGTTTCTGGCGGTCGTTCATTGTCAATCTCCTTGGGTTCGTGGTATCGAAGGCGGAATTGCCCGCGGTCCGATGGTGTATTCGGGACAGCGGGCGTTCCGGTTACACCTGGCCGCGAAATCGGCGAAAGAAAGTTTCTTTCCGGGCCGCTGTAACCGCGCCGCGTTGCCGAACGAACTACCTTGCATCCAGACTCCCCCTTGACGCCCGTCCAGCACGCCCGAGAAACGCGATTGCAGGAACTGATGGTCGCGGCCCAGCGCGGCGACGGTGCCGCCTATGCAGCGTTCCTGCGCGAGCTGTCGCCGCTGCTCAGGGGTTTCTATCGCCGGCGCCTGTTCAACCTCCAGGACGACATCGAGGACCTCGTGCAGGAAACACTGCTCGCCCTTCACAACAAGAGGCACACGTACGACGCCTCGCAGCCGGTCACGGGTTGGCTGTACGCCATCGCGCGCTACAAGCTGATCGACCTGCTGCGCTCGCGGGCCGGACGCGAGGCGCTGCACGAGCCCCTCGACGAGACGCACGAGGACCTGTTCGCCGATCCCGCGCCCGAGGCGGAAGAGGCGCGTCGCGACCTGGGCGTGCTGCTGCAGCAGTTGCCGGACAAGCAGCGGCTGCCAATCGAGTACGTGAAGCTGCAGGGCCTTTCCGTGCGCGAGGCTTCCCAGCGCAGCGGCCTGTCCGAATCCGCGGTGAAGATCGGTGTCTTCCGCGGCCTTCGCGTGCTCGCCGATCGCATCAGGGGTGAACGATGAACACCGATCAGCTGATCGCTGCACTGTCCAATGGTGTCGAGCCGGTGGACCCCGGCGCCGCGCGCCGGAACCTTGCGCTGGCGGCGGCAGCCGGCTTCGTCGCAGGCCTGCCCCTGCTGCTGGCGCTGCTCGGCATCAACCCGTCGCTCGCAACGGCCGCACTGCTGCCCATGTTCTGGGTGAAGCTCGCCTTCGTCGCCGGGCTGGCTGCAGCTGGCGGGTTGACGGTGTTGCGCCTGTCACGTCCGGGTGCCGCCCTGGGTACCCCGGCACTCGCGCTGGCGACGCCGGTGCTGGCGATGGGCGCGCTCGCAGTGGCTGCGCTCGCGCTGGCGCAGGCCGACCAGTGGCTGGCCCTGCTGCTGGGCTCGAGCTGGACGGTCTGCCCCTGGCGCATCGCGATCCTGTCGATGCCCTCGTTCGTGCTGATCCTGTGGGCGGTGAAAGGACTGGCGCCGACGCGGCTGCGGCTGGCGGGCGCCGGGGCCGGCATGCTGTCCGGTGCGATCGGCGCGCTGGTGTATCTCCTCTATTGCCCGGAGATGGCGCCGCCGTTCCTGCTGGTCTGGTACACGCTCGGCATGCTGCTGCCAGCTGTCGTGGGCGCGCTGGTGGGACCGAGGGTGCTGCGCTGGTGATTTCGCGGCATGCCCCTGGGCCATGCCTTGCAAGCCGTGCGATCGTCGCGTTCAGCTCGCAGAATCGTCGGCGGGCGCTGCGGTGGCCTTGCCAGTGTCGGCCGGCGGCGCCGATGCCAGCATTTCGCGGCACATCCGTTCGCCATTCCAGCGTTGACCACACCAGCACCGGCCGTCGGCATCGATGATGCATGCGCCTGTTCCACAACAGCGACTGTCTTCGTTCACGTATGTTCCTCCAGTCTGGATGGACCCGCGCGGAAGACTACGCCGCCGCGACGGCGTGTCCCACTGCGGTATTCCTGTCGAGCCCAGGGAGCCAGGGGCCGCGCGTCCCGAGTGGCAGACGGCTTGACCGACGCGCTCACGCTGTTTGATCCGGCCCGCCCTGTCTGCTACCGTTCGTGCACGGCATGTGCCGTACTTCTGGAAAGGAGGTGATCCGATGTCTAGTCGATTGCTGCAGTTCTCCCCTGTCGTGGCCTCGGTCAAGGCAGTGGGTGTCGCGCCAGCGTTTCCCGGCGTGGTGATCAAGTCGACCGACCGCGCGTAACTCCAGCGCAGATTCGTCCTCCTCGACGATGAAGGCACGTTGCCACTGACGTTCGACTTCTTCGCCTCGACGCCGGGAGCGCGTCGGCCCTGAGCGGTTGCAGGGCCATGGCGTGCAGCCAGGCAGTCGAACCAGCAGTACCTGCAATGGTTGTAACGAAGGCAGTGGACGGCCGCGGAGCGATCCGCGGCCGTTTTTTTCGGCCGTCGTCCGGCATGGCACTACAATCGGATGCCCGTGAGTGCCTGTCCGTGAGTAAGCCGTCCTTGAGTGCTCGATTCTCCCCTGCAGACATCGCCCGCCGGCGAGCGGCGCTGCCGCCGATCACCTATCCGGAAGAGCTGCCCGTCTCCGGACGGCGCCGCGAGATCGCCGAGGCGATCCGCGCCAGCCGGGTGGTCATCGTCTGCGGCGAGACCGGCTCGGGCAAGACGACCCAGCTGCCCAAGCTCTGCCTCGAGCTGGGCCGGGGTGTCGAAGGCCTGATCGGCCATACCCAGCCGCGGCGGCTCGCCGCGCGCAGCGTGGCCGCGCGCATCGCGCAGGAGCTGAACACGCCCCTGGGCACGGTGGTGGGCTACAAGGTCCGCTTCTCCGACAAGCTGTCGCGCGACAGCCATGTGAAGCTGATGACCGACGGCATCCTGCTCGCCGAGCTCGAGCACGATCGTGACCTGCGCGCCTACGACACGCTGATCATCGACGAGGCGCACGAGCGCAGCCTGAACATCGACTTCCTGCTCGGCTTCCTGCGCGGGCTGGTCCGCCGGCGCGAAGACCTGAAGGTGATCGTCACCTCGGCCACGATCGATGCGCAGCGCTTCTCGGCATTCTTCGACGATGCACCGGTGATCGAGGTGTCTGGCCGCCTGTATCCGGTCGAGACCCGCTACCGGCCGCCGGTGCAGGCCGACGAGGACGATGCGCGCGATGAAGACCCGGCGCAGCCGATCCTCGATGCGGTCGATGAACTCGCACGCGACCGCACCGCCGGTTCGATGGGCGGCGACATGCTGGTGTTCCTGCCCGGCGAACGCGAGATCCGCGAGACTGCCGAGGCCTTGCGCAAGCACCATCCGAAGGGCTACGAGATCCTGCCGCTGTTCGCACGGCTGTCCTACGAGGAACAGGAGCGGGTGTTCAAGCCCGATGGTGGCCGGCGCATCGTGCTCGCCACCAACGTCGCCGAGACCTCGCTCACCGTGCCGGGCATCCGCTACGTGGTCGACACCGGCGTCGCGCGGGTCAAGCGCTACAGCTTCCGCAACAAGGTCGAGATGCTGCAGGTCGAGCCGGTGTCGCGCGCGGCGGCCAACCAGCGTGCCGGCCGCTGCGGGCGCCTGGGCCCGGGTGTCTGCATCCGGCTGTATGACGAGCAGGGCTTCGATGCACGTCCCGCGTTCACCGACCCGGAGATCCTGCGCACCTCGATCGCGTCGGTGATCCTGCGCATGAAGGCGCTCGGCCTGCCGGAGATCGAGGACTTCCCGTTCATCGATCCGCCGACGCCGCGTGCGGTCGCCGATGGCTACCAGCTGCTGACCGAACTGGGCGCGATCGACGACGCGCGCACGCTGACCCGCATCGGCCGCGAGCTCGCACGCTTCCCGACCGATCCGCGGCTCGGCCGCATCCTGGTGGCTGCGCGCGATGGCGGCTGCCTGGCCGAGGCGCTGGTGCTGTGTTCCGTGCTGGCGGTGCAGGATCCGCGCGACCGGCCGTTCGAGCAGTCCGAGGCAGCCGACCGCGCGCATGCCGAGTTCGTCGACGACAAGTCGGACTTCGCGACGCTGCTGGCGATCTGGAAGTTCCACGAGGATTCGCTGCAGCACAAGAAGTCCAACCGCAAGCATGTCGAGGCGATGCAGGCGCGCTTCCTGTCGCCACGCCGGCTTCGCGAATGGCGCGACGTGCATGGGCAACTGCATGCCACCGTGTCGGAACTGGGCTGGCGCATCAACGACGTACCCGCGAAGGGTGATGCACTGCACCGGGCGTTGCTGGCCGGCTTCATCGGCAACATCGGGTTCAAGCTGGAGGAGGGCGACGGCTATGCCGGTGCACGTGGCATCCGCTTCAACGTGCATCCGTCGTCCGGCCTGCGCAAGGCGAAGCCGAAGTGGGTGGTCGGTGCCGAGCTGACCGAGACCACCCGGCTCTATGCGCGGCTGGTGGCCAAGGTCGAACCGGAAGTGATCGAGCAGGTCGGCGCGGCCCTGCTCAAGCGCGAGCATTTCGATCCGCGCTTCGAAGCCGAGCGCGCGATGGTGATCGCCTACGAGCGCGTCACGCTGTTCGGCCTGACCCTGGTCGCCCGGCGCAAGGTGCACTACGGGCCGATCGACCCGGTGAAGGCGCGCGAGATCTTCATCCGCGAAGGGCTTGTCGACGGTGGCTGGGTGCCGAAGGGTTCGCAGGCGCCATTCCTCGAGCACAACCGGCGGCTGGTCCGCGAGGTCGAGGCGCTGGAACACAAGGCGCGGCGCAAGGACGTGCTGGTCGATCCCGAGGCGATCGCCGAGTTCTATGCCGAGCGTGTCGGCGAGGGCATCCACAATGGCGCTGCGTTCGAGACCTGGCGGCGCGCGGCGGAGAAGGACGAGCCGAAGCGGCTGTACCTGACCCGCGAGTACCTGATGCGGCACGCGGCCTCGGCGGTCACGGAGGAACTGTACCCGGCACAGGTCGAGGTCGATGCGCTGGTCCTGAAGCTCGTCTACCGCTTCGAGCCGGGCCATCCGCTCGACGGGGTCACGCTGTCGGTGCCGCTGCCGGTGCTCAACCGCATCGACCCCGGGCAGTTCGACTGGCTGGTGCCGGGCATGATCCGCGACAAGGTCGCGGCCTGCCTGAAGGCGTTGCCCAAGGGCATCCGCAAGCGGCTGATACCGGTGCCCGAGCATGTGACCCGCTTCCTCGAATGGGTCGATCGCGGCGGCGAGTCGGTCGGCGCGCGCGGGGCCGGCGGACGTCCCCCGTTCGAACAGGCGCTGGTCGCGTTCGTGAAGCGCGAGACTGGCGAGGCATTCACGGTCGAGGCCTGGCGCGCGATCCAGCAGTCGGCGACGAACAGCGGCGACCTGCCGTCCCACCTGCGCATGAACTACCGGGTGATCGACGATGCCGGGCGCGAGCTCGCGCTGGGCCGTGACCTGCCGGCGCTGCGCGCGCAGCTGGGTGAAGCCGCGCAACTCGCGGTGAGCGAGGCGGGCAGCGAGTTCGAACGTGGCGGCATCACCACCTGGGACTTCGGCGAGCTGCCGGCCTCGATCGCGGTGACCCAGGGCGGGCGGCGGCTGACCGCGCATCCGGGCATCGAGGATGAGGGGAAGAGCGTCGCGCTGCGCCTGTTCGATACCGAGTCCTCGGCTACGGCTTCGACCCGACGCGGCGTGGTGCGCCTGATGCGCATCGAGATGAAGGAACCGATGCGCATGCTCGAGAAGCGGGTGCGCGACCAGAAGGACGCGTTGCTCGCGCTGCGCCTGGTGGCGTCGCCGGATGAACTGGTCGAGGACGTGGTCGCCGCGGTCGCCGACCGTGCGTTCATCGGCGACGATCCGCTGCCGCGCGGGAAGGCTCAGTACGAGCAGCAGCGCACGCGTGCACGCGCACGGGTGCCTGCGGTCGCCGATGGCGCGCTGCGGCTGTTCGGCCAGGTCGCCCAGGCCTATGCGAAGGTCGCGCCGCCGCTGTCCGCGCCGCCGGCGGCACTGGCGCGGATCGCGGCCGACATGCGGCTGCAGCTGTCGCGCCTGGTGCGCCCCGGGTTCATGCAGGCCACGCCCTGGGAGCAGCTGCCGCACCTGCCGCGTTACCTGAAGGCGATGGAACTGCGGCTGGCGAAGTATCCCGGCAACCCGGATCGCGACCGCCGCCATGCGGAAGCGATCGGCGGCCTTGCGAAGCGCATCGAGCGCCGGCTGGAAGAGCGGCAGGCCGCAGGCGAGCCCGATCCGGCGTGCGAGGCGTTGCGCTGGCAGGTCGAGGAACTGCGGGTGTCGTTGTTCGCGCAGGAACTGCGTACCCCGGCGCCGGTGTCGATCAAGCGCCTGCAGAAGGCCTGGGAAGAGCTGCCGTAGGCCGCAGCCGGTCCGTGGCCGATCGCCCGTTCAGCGGACGGCCGCCGTGCCGGCGAGGGTCCGGGATGCGCGCCGCTACGCCACTGCCGCTTTCACCGCCTCGACCGTCGCCGACAGCGTTGTCTCGAACGCCGGCAGCCAGCGTGCGCCATCGATCGCCGCCGTCGTGCGTACCTCGGACTCGATCGAGTCGCACAGCGTTCCGAACGCGGTTGCGCCGATGGAGAAGGAAGCCGACTTGAACGGGTGTGCGGCTGACCGGGCGCTCGCGGCATCGCCCGTGGCCAGGGCCGAGCGCAGGTCGGAAGCCAGCGTGTCCGCCGATTCAAGCCATGCGACCAGGACCGATTCGATCAGCGCATCGTCGTCGCCGACCATGTCGCGCAGGACCTCGAGGTCGAGCAGGGGCGGGGCTTGATGAGCGGTCATGGTCGGCGTCAGCGAGGGCAGGGTGGTCCTGGAGTCCGACAGGGATTCTGCCGCATCCGGGGTTTCGTTGCCGCTGCGTGGCGGGGAGGCCGGGGCAGGGGCCGGCATCCATGCATCCAGTGCTGCCCGCAGGTCGCGCAGAGGGACGGGCTTGGTCAGGTAGTGATCCATCCCGGCTGCAAGCGCACGCGAGGCTTCGCCCTTGAGGGCGTTGGCGGTGAGCGCGATCAATGGACGACGCGGTGCACCGGTGGCCTGCTCATCCGAGCGGATCGCCCGCGCCAGGTCGTAGCCATCCATCGTCGGCATGTGGAGGTCCGACAGCAGCAGCGCGTGGCCTCCGCTGCGCCACATGCGAAGCGCCTGTGCGCCATCCTCGGCGAGTTCCGCTGCGTAGCCGAGCATGCCCAGCTGGCGCGTGATAACCATCCTGTTGACCGGCTCGTCCTCGGCCACGAGGATCAGCTGGCCCTGTTCGAGCGCCTGTTCGCGGGTCGGTGCGATCATGAAGGTGCCGGTCGAGACCCGTGCGCGCTCGGTCGCCGTCTTCGGCGAGATGCGTCCTGCCACCAGCGCGACGCCTTCGATCATCGTCCGCCTGCGCAGCAGTTCCAGCCGGACCTCGCCCGGCGCCACGATCCTTGCGGTGAGGTGCCGGCCGCGCCCGATGCGCAGCACGCGCGTGTCGGCCGGCGTCGGCCCCTCCTGCACCATGGGCCTTGCCGCAGCGGTCGGGGATGCATCGCCACCCGCGTCCTCGCCGCAGACCAGCACGGCAGGCTGGGCAAGGGCCTTCGCCCGGACCATCGCCTCGCCGATGTCCTTCGCGTGGTGTACCCGGCAGCCTGCCGCGGACAGCCATTCGCCGATGTCGTCGATGGGCAGCCCGCAGCCTTCGATGAGTACGCAGTCCACGCCCGTCGCGTCGGGCGTGCCTGTGGGTCGCGTCATCGGCCTGGTCGCGAGCGGCAGCGGCGGGAACCGGTCGGGGACAGCGGGCAGCGGCAGCAGCACCGAGAACGTCGAACCGACGCCCGGCGTACTCTGTACGGAGATGTTGCCACCCATCATTTCCGCCAGTCGCCGGCAGATGGCGAGGCCGAGTCCGGTGCCGCCGAATCTTCGCGTGGTCGACACCTCGGCCTGGGTGAACGGGGTGAACAGCGTGGACAGCGTGGCGGCCTCGATGCCGATGCCATTGTCGACCACGTCGAAGCGCACACGGCCATCATCCATGCGCAGCCGGAGGTTGACGCGGCCGGCGACCGATGGCCTGCCGCCACTGAACTTGATTGCGTTGCCGACCAGGTTGTGCAGGATCTGGCGCAGCCGGGTCGGGTCGCCGGTGACGCGCGCCGGCACCTGCGCATCCACATGCGGCCAGAGCAGCACTGCGGCTGCATGGGCGGTCTCGTTGAGCGTGTCGCAGACGTTCTCGCACAGGACCGCCAGTTCCACCGTTTCCTGCTCGAGGTCTATGCGACCGGCCTCGATCTTCGAGAAGTCGAGCACGTCGTCGAGGATGCCGAGCAGGGCCAGCGCCGATGAATGGATGGTACGCACGGTGCCGACCTGCTCGTCGTCGAGCTCGCTGTGCGACAGCAGCTCGGCCATTCCCAGCACGCCGTTCATCGGCGTGCGGATCTCGTGGCTCATCGTCGCCAGGAAGGCCGACTTCGCCTGGTTGGCGGCCTCTGCCTCGGCGCGCACCGACTGCAGCCTGCGGATCAGGTCCACGATGGAACCGATGGCCAGGCGCGAGATGACGATCCAGGCGAGCACCGCGATCAACAGGCTGGCCAGTGCCAGCTGGCCTGCGAGCAACAGCACGCCCCATGGGTCCGATTGCAGCTGCACGCTCGCCACCGCGACGCTTGAATCGAACACCGGCTTCGATACCGAAACCCTGAGGCGATCATGCCACTCACCTTCGACCACGACATCACGGCCGACGGCATCGACCAGGCGGATCGCGCTTGCTGCGCCGCGCGCGCGCACCGATTGCACATCCGAGGTGAGCAGGTTCAGTGCATCGAGCCAGCCGTCCGGATCCCGGGTGGCTCGCCATGACAGCGTCTGGGCGAGGTTCTCGGCCTCGAGTTCGAGCGTCGCGTACTGCGCCTGGCTGCCGAACACCAGCTGGGCAGCGGGAAGGGAGGCGGCGATGAGCAGTGCCAGCACCCAGGCAACCACGTGCAGCCGCGCCACCAGGCGCCGTGCGTCTGCATCGGCCTGTCCGGCTTCGGCGGATAGCCGCAACAGCGGATGCGTCGGTTTCACGGGATACCTCGCGCCTGCCGCGTCAGGGCTGCGCGTGGCCCGCAGCCGACAGGATGCGGCGTCCCGGTTCGGACCGGGCGAACTCGATGAAGCGCTGCACCGCTGCCGGTGGTTGCGCATGTGACAGCATGAACAACGGCTTCTGGTGCGGGTACTCACCGCTCGCGAAGCTGGCCAGCGTCGGTGCGATGCCATCGAGCTTCAGCGCAACCAAGGGGCGTCTTTCGCTGAGGATCAGCGCGAGCGTGCAAGGGCCGATCGCTCCCGGCGTTGATTCCAGCACGTTGGCCGCGTCGGTGTCGGTGATCGCGTCGAGCACGCCCGGGCGCCTGGCTGCCGCGTCGATCGCCGCTGGCATCAGCGCGGACATGCCCTTCAGCAGTCCCATGTCGGTGGCATCCGACCGGCGCAGCATCGGCCGTGCACGTTTCCCGTTCGGGAACAGAGAGACGCTGCCCCGGTAGAGGTCTGCGATCTGCAGGGTGGTGAGCGCGTCGATGCCGATGTCGCGGTGGAGCGCCAGCACGAAAGGTGTTCGCGCATACTGGGTCGATGCAAGCGGTGCCTGCGCCATTTCCTGCGCAGTCGCTGCGCGGTTGGCGACCGCGAGCCCCAGCCGGCCATCGATCAGCGCGCGGATGCCCCCGGCGCTGCCCAGGGCTGGCAGAACCTCGACCGTGATGCCGGGATTGGCCTTCGAGAACGCCTGCGCGAGCAGCGCCATGCCGCCCGTGCCGCTGCCGGTGCCGCTGATGCGCAGGGCGCCGGGCGATGCAGCGGCCCTGGTGGCACCGGCCGGCATCGCCATCGCCGTTGCGATGCCGGCGGTGAACCGGCGCCGCGTGATCATGCGGTTGACCGTCCCGTCTTCGACAGCCACTATCGGCCTGCCCGGCGGATGCTGCAGGGATGTCATGCGCGAGTGCTCCGTGTACTTCGTGTGCTGCGTGTGCTGCGTGTAGGCATGGCTTAGTGATGCAAGCACTGCCGGATGCAGATGCTCGTCGGCAGTTTATCGGAGCGCTGCACGTTTTCTTTAGAACAGGACACGCGGCCGGCCCTGTGCCGGGTACCGCAGGCGAAGGCAGGATGAAGGACTCTAGAGTCGGAGTGGCGACGGCGGTCAGCGTCGCGTTCGCGGTGCAGGCCGGTGTCGCGCTGGTCATCTTCGCCCCGCCCGTGCTCGCCCCGGCTGCCACGCGGACCATGGGCATCGACCCCTCCACGGTCGGCATCTTCACGTCGATCGTCTACCTGTTCGCCGCGATCGCCGCGCTGTCCAGTGCCCGTCCCGTCGCCGCGCTCGGCGCCTTGCGCGCAAGCCAGGTCTGCCTGCTGATGTGCGCCGCCGGCATCTCGCTGGTGGCCACCGCCTCGCTGCCCCTCGTGCTGCTGGGCGCGGTGCTGCTCGGGCTCGGGTACGGTCCGGTCACGCCTTCGTCGGCGATCATCCTGGTGTCGACGCTGCCGGCACGCTACCGCTCGCTCGGGTTCTCGGTGAAACAGACCGGCGTTCCGGTGGGCGCCGGTGTCTGCGGCCTGGCGATCCCCGCACTGGTGGCGAGCTTCGACTGGCAGGTCGCCGCGTACGTTCTGGCGGCGGCAGTGGTGGCCGGTGCCGTCCTGTGCCAGCCGCTGCAGCGAGACTTCGACGAAGGCGTGCGTGGCAGCGGTCCCTCGACGAGCACGTCGCCGCTGGGCTCGCTCGCCCTCGTGTGGGGCCTGCCAAGGCTGCGTGAACTCGCGATCGGCTCTTTCGTGTTCGCCGGCATCCAGATGTGCGTCGTCACCTACCTCGTTGTGTTCCTGACCGAGACCGGCCTTGGCCTGGGCCAGGCCGGGCTGGCGATGACCTGTGCGATGGTCGGAGGGCTGGTCGGCCGCATCGGCTGGGGCTGGGTCGCGGACAACCTGCTGCCGCCGCGGCGCACGCTGGCGCTGGTCAGCCTGCTGATGGGCCTCACTTCGCTGGGCCTTGCGATGGTCTCGCCGTCATGGGCGATGGTTGCAGTGCTGGCGCTGTCGACCGCCGCCGGGCTTTCGTCGATCGCGTGGAACGGTGTGTACCTCGCGGAGGTCGCCCATCGCGCGCCGCAGGGACTGGCGACTGCGGCCACCGGCGGAACGATGTTCTGCACCTATGCGGGTGTCGTCGTCTGGCCCGCGCTGTTCTATCTCGCGCACTCGGCGAGCGGGGACTATGCTCCGTCGTTCGTGCTGGTCGGGCTGCTCGGTCTGGCCGGTGCCGCCATGTTCATGCGTCGATCGCCGGACTGAAAAAACAGACGGACGTGTCCGGCTTGGAGGCAGACACGTCCGTTCAATGCAGCCCTGGCAGGGGGGCGCCAGGGCTGCATGCCTTGCCGGGCTGTTACTTCTTGCCGGTTTCGGGCGTTGCCTTCTTCGCATCGGCCTTCGGGTCGGCCTTCGCGCCGCCGTTGGTCGCCTTCGGGGCGGCCTTCGGGTCGGCGACCGGGGTGGTCGCGGGCTTCGCCGGCGTTGCGGCGGGCGCAGTTGCAGTGGCCGGGGCGGCCGGGGTCGCCGCGGTCGCCGGCGCAGTGGCTGCCGGGCTCTTCGCGGGTGCCGACGGGGCGGCGGTGGTCTGTGCAACTGCGTTGCCTGCAACGAACAGGCCGGCGATCAGCAGCGTGGCGATTTTGTTCATGGTGTTCGTCCTTTCCCTGGATGACACAGATGACCTGTGTTGAGTCGAATAACGGGGCGCATACCGGCGCGTTGACGATTCCGGGGGAACTATAAATTTGCGTGGACGGCCCTCGATGCGTCAACCGCAGGGCGAGGATCGCGTTTCGCGCGCACGCGTTGGCCACGGTGGCGGTAAGCTTCGCGCTCGGCCTGCAACGCGTGCCCGAACCGATTCCATCAACCCATCGAACCCGGACTTACCGTGAACGAATCCAGCGCAGCCCCCTTCCGCCTCGAAGAGGCCACGATCGACGAGATGCAGCAGGCCATCCGCGATGGCCGCACCACCTGCGTGAAGGTGGTCGAGCACTACCTGAAGCGGGTGCGCGCGTTCAATGGTGTGTCCAGCATGCTGATCACCGAGGACGGAACAGACGTTCCCGCCGCATCCGGGACCGTGCGCGGCGGTGCTGCCATCACCTTCCCGGCGAAGACCGTGAAGGCGGCCGACTGGCTGCCCGACCTCGACAGGTACAAGGGCCCGCCGATCGAGTTCGGCCGGATGGAAGCCACCGCATCCGATCCCGACGTCGCGCAGCAGTACGGCATGATTGCGGGCATCCCCGATGCAGGGCAGGTGAACGCACTGTCGACGATCAACATCCGTGGCGAACGTTCGGTCACCTGCAAGGGCGACTTCGATCGCCATCCGTCGCTCGGCCCGCTGCCGCCCGGCGCGCCGCCGATGTGCGACGAGTTCCGCCACCAGCCCGATGCGCTGGAGCGCGCGGCCGAGCTCGATGCGCAGTACGGACGCAACCCCGACCTCGAAAAGATGCCGATGTACGGCGTGGTGTTCTCGTTCAAGGATCCGTTCGACACGAAGGACATGCGTTCCACCGGCGGTGGCGACACCCGCTACGACATCGACGTGCCGGCACGCGACCATGTGCTGGTCGACCAGCTGCGCACGAAGGGCGCGATCATCTTCGCCAAGGCGGTGTGCACCGAGTACAACGGCCGAGCGGCCGATCCGGGTGGGCGGCACAAGATGCTCAAGGTGCTGCCGTCGACCATCGGCTACCAGCGCAGCACCTGGGGCGGCAATCCGTCCAACCCGTACGACACGACGCGGGCGGGCTCGCTCGGTTCCAGCTCGGGTTCCGGCGTGTCGGTGGGCGCGAACCTGGTGATGGCGAGCCTGGGCGAGGAGACCCGAGCCTCGTGCCGCGGTCCGTCGAACCACAACTCGGTCGCGCTGATCCTGCCGCACAAGTCGATGATCGGCTTCGACGGTGGCGCGATCGGCGTGGACATCTATGTCGACCGCACCGGCATCCTGTGCCGCGCGCTGGGCGACTGCGCGAAGGTGCTCGATGCGCTGAAGGATCCGGAACGCGGCTACTACGACCCGCGCGACGAATGGTCCACCGTGCCGCGCTCGTCGATCATCGCCGGTGGCTATGCGAAGCATGCACAGGGCAAGGGCACGCCCGGCGCGCTCGCCGGCATGCGCCTGGGCGTGATCCGCGAATCGATGGTCTATCCGCGCGGCTCGAAGAGCGAACAGCCGATCGTCGAGGCGGCCTGCGCCGAGATCAAGTCCGTACTCGGCCGTCACCTGGGCGCGACGCTGGTCGAGTCGAGCGATCCGCTGTGGACGCCGGATGCCGACTGCGAGCAGATGACGGTGGACTTCCGCCGCGCGCTCGCGCGCATGGTGCCGGTCCTGATGCCCGACCTGCTGTTCCGGCTCGGCGCCGATGGGTTGCCGCTGTTCCGCGAGTTCGCCGAGTCGATCGTGCGCACCGAGTTCCAGCCGGGCAAGTTCTTCGGCTCCGGTTCGATGCAGCCGATCGACTACTTCGTGAAGCTGGCCGAAGGGCTGGTACCCGCGCCGTCGAACCTGGACGTGCCCACGGTGCAGCAGCAGGACATGGCGATGGCTTTCCGCTACCACCTGACCCAGTACCTCACGCGGCGCGCGGCCGACTGGAAGGCGCGCGGCTTCAGCGAGTCGGTGGTGGACTTCCCGACGCTCAATGCGCGCACGAAGTTCTGGGGCGACGACCAGCGTGCGTGGTTCGCAAACTGGCAAGAAGTGGCCGACATGCGCAATCCCCTGGGACAGCGCCAGGGCATCAACGAACGCATCATGCTGCGCGAACTGCTGCGCCGCGTCGACATGATGGTGATGTACGAGAACCGGCTCGACGCACTGGTGCGCCTGCATTCGCCCTATCCGCCGGCGAAGATCGGCGGGGCTGGGCAGCCGGGCATCTGGCAGAACCTGCGCCCGGAGTCGCTGAACGGGCCGAACGCGGGGCTGACGGAGATGCTGGTGCCGGCCGGTTACGTCACCACGGTCTACGACCCGGAGTTCCGGCTGAGCGAAGACCGCATGCGCTACGAGACGGTGCGCTCTGACCGTGCGCAGCAGGTGGCGGCTCCCGGGATGCCGTTCTCGCTGGTGTTCCGCTGTGAACCGGGCCGCGAGGACGTGCTGCTCAAGGTTGCATCGTCGTACGAGGCGGCGTCGAAGCGCCGGGTGTCGCCGCCGGGATTCCCGCCGCTGCCGGCAAGCTGAGCCTGCGCAGGCCGGGCCCCGCGATCCGGGGCCCGGCCCTTCCGGGCGGTCGGGCTATTCGAACTTGCCCTTGCGGATGATCGGCACCCAGCGCTTCTCCTCGGCGCGCACGTACTGGGTGAATTCGGTGGGCGAACCAGGCGCGGCGTCGATGCCGCGCGTGTTCAGCTGGGCGACGACGTCGGATGCGGTGAGCGCGGCGACCAGGTCCTTGTTGAAGCGGGCGATCGCAGGCTTCGGCGTCTTCGCCGGGGCGATCAGTCCATACCAGTTGGTCGCTTCATAACCGGGCACGCCTGCCTCGGCAATGGTCGGCACGTCCGGCAATGCACCGGCGCGTTTCGCGCCCGTGACGGCGAGTGCGCGCGCCTTGCCCGCCTGCACCTGCGGCACGGCCGTGGAGATCACCGCGGTGAACATCGGCACCTGGCCGCCGATCAGGTCGGTCAGTGCCGGGCCGCCACCCTTGTACGGGATATGGTTGAGCGAGGTGCCGGTCATCGTCTCGAACAGCACAGTGGCGAGGTGGCCCGGGCTGCCCACGCCGGAGGTCGCGTAGTTGATCGTGGCAGGCTTCGCCTTCGCCAGCGCGATCAGTTCCTTCAGCGACTTCGCCGGTACCGACGGATGCACGATCATGATGTTCTGCAGCGTGACCATCATGCCGATCGGCTCGAAGCTCTTGTACGGGTCGTAGGGCACCTTCTGGATCGTCGGGCTGATGATCAGGTTGCCGATATGCCCGAAGGCGACGCTGTGGCCATCGGCGTCGCTGCGCGACAGGATCTCCAGCGAGATCACGCCGTTGGCGCCAGGACGGTTGTCGACGACGACCTGCTGGCCGAACGAATCGGCCAGCTTCGGTTGCAGGATGCGCGCGACCAGGTCGGTGGCACCGCCCGGCGGGAAGCCGACGATCATGCGCACCGGGCGCGACGGGAACGATTGTGCGTATGCGGGAACGGCCAGCGTCAGCGCGACCGCGGCAACGACGGCCGTGGCGGCCGGGATTCGTGTCTTCATTGCGCGTCTCCGATGTCAGGAAAGGTCTTTCCCGAGGATAGCCCGAAGGGAAGGCGGTCGCAGGTGCGACAGGCCCGTCCGAGACGGCTGCGCCCGCGCGGATCAATCGCGAAGGGTGATCCCGGCCTGGCGGATGATGGCGCCCAGGCGCTTGCGCTCGGCCGCGATGAACGTCGCGAAGTCTTCCGGCGTCCCGCCCCGCAGCACCGCGCCCTGCTGCGTCAGTCGGTCGCGCATCTCGGACTGGCCGAGGATGCCACCGAGTTCCCGGTGCAGCCGCTGCACCACCGGCCGCGGCGTCTTCGCCGGTACCACCATGCCCCACCACTGGGTGATCTCGTAGCCGGGCAGGGTGTCGGCCACCGGGGGCAGGTCGGGCAGCATCGGATCGCGCGCCGCGCCGGTGGTCGCGACCAGGCGCACCCGCCCGCCGGCCACGTGCGGCATCGCCGCGATCGGCGAGGTGATGATCAGGTGCACCTGTCCCGCGAGCACGTCGGCCAGCGCCGGCCCTGCACCCTTGTACGGCACATGGCCCATCTTCAGTCCGGCGGCGAGGTTCATCATCTCGCCGGCGAGGTGCGCGGGCGTACCGGTGCCGGCCGAGGCATAGAGCAGGGGCCGGGTCTTCGCCAGGGCGACCAGATCGGCGATGTTCTTCACCGGCAGCGCGCCATTGACCACCACCACGTTCGCCGCCGAGGCGATCAGGCTCACCGGCGCGAAATCGCGCTCGACGTCGTAGGGCAGCTTCGGGTGCATCGCCGGCAGCATCGCGAACACCGTGGTCGTGGCCAGCAGCGCGGTGTAGCCGTCGGGGGCGGCACGCGCGACCAGCTCGGCGGCGATGATGCCGCTCGCGCCCGCCCGGTTGTCGACCACCACCTGCTGCCCGAGGCGCTCGGCCAGCGGGACGGCCACCAGCCGGCCGATGATGTCCGGCGCGCCGCCCGGTGCCGCGTTGATGATGAAGCGGATCGGCCGCGCCGGCCATGCCTGCTCCGCGGCTTCCGCGACAGGCGTCGCCGCGATCAGGGCGATCGCGGCCAGCCCCGGCACTGCGGTGATCGGTGCGCGCATCGCGTCCTCCGTTCAGGGGGCCTTGGCAAAGTACTGCGGATCCACGCCGGGCGGCGGCGTGTAGCGGAACGTGCCCAGGCCGAG
>JBIITW010000064.1:0-20876 GCA_044340265.1 Burkholderiales bacterium
GTGATCTGTCGGTGCTCGATGCGGGCAAGGCATCGCTGCTGGCACTGCCGCTGCTCGAGGTGGACATCGAATCGATCGACGTGTTCACGCGCGACATCGACATCTCGAAGATCATGGTCAACGGCCTTTCGGTCGATGCGGTGCGCAGCCGCGACGGCGCGCTCAACCTGATGGCGCTGGTGCCCAGGCCGGAGCGCGGCGCTGCGCCGGCGGCCCCGGCGCCCCCGGCAGCGCCGGCAGCCGCGCCTTCGGCGAAAGCAGCCGCAGCAGCAGCAGCAACAGCAGCAGCAGCAAAACCGGCACCGGCCGCACAGCCCCTGCGCTACTCGATCACCGAGTTCGCGCTCAACGACGCGAAGATCGTGTTCACCGACCGCTCGCAGGCGGCACCGTTCCGCACGGAAATCGCCGACCTGGATGTCGCGGTGAAGGGCCTGACCAACGAGCGGCCGGATTCGGCACAGGTCAGCGCAACGCTGCGCACCGGCTTCGGCGAAACGCTGGCCGCGCAGGCCGCGGTCACCCTGGCGCCAGCCGGCGCGCAGGGCACGGTGGAGATCGCAGGCGTGCGCCCGCGCAACTACGCGCCCTACTATGCACCCCTGGTGCGCGTCGAAATCGATGAGGCGAAGGTCGACCTGGGCACCCGCTTCCGTGTCGCACTGGACGGGAACCGGCTCGACGCCGCGCTGGAGGCATTGACGCTGTCGGTCGCCGATCTGCGCACCCGGCGCAGTGGCGAAAAAGACCCGCTGGCGAACATCAGGACGCTGGCGCTGAAGGGTGTCGACATCGACCTCGCACGGCGTACCGCCACCGTCGGCGAGTTCGCTGCGCGTGACGCCGTGCTGCGCATCGATCGCGCGAAGGACGGGCGCCTCAATCTTGCCTCGCTGCTCGCCGATCGAGCCGCCCCGCCCGCGGCACCTACGGCAACGATCGAACCTCGCGCTGCGGCACCGCAGGCCGCACCCGAGGCCGCAGCGGCCGCCGCGCCCGCCGCGGAGCAGCCCTGGACCTGGGCCCTTCGCCGTGCCGTGATCGAGCGCTTCAACGTGCGCTTCGACGACCGGGTGCCGCTCGAGCCGGTGGCGATCGAGTTGTCGGACCTCGCTGCATCGGTCGACGACCTGAACAGCACGAAGGGCTCGCGCGCGAAGGCAACCCTGCGCACCACGATCAACCGTGGCGGCAGCCTGACGGCGAAGGGACAGTTCGCACTCGAGCCGATGGCCGGAAGCTTCGACTTCGAAGCACGGTCGATCGCGGTGCTGCCACTGCAGCCCTACTTCACCGAACAGCTCAACGTGATCATCACCGGCGGCGATATCTCGGCGAAAGGATCGCTCAGCGCGGATACATCCGCGAAGCCGTTGCGCGCGAGCTTCAACGGCGAAGTCAACATCTCGAACTTCGCCGCGCTCGAGCGCCTGACCAACGAGGAGCTGCTGCGCTGGAAATCCCTGTTCTTCGGTAGCGTCAGCGTGACCGCCGGACCGACCCAGGTGGCGATCGGCGAGATTGCACTGTCCGACTTCTTCGCACGCATCATCCTGTCCGAGAAGGGCCGGCTCAACCTGCAGGACATCGTCCGCCAGGAACCGGCCGCAGTGCAGGCAACCGCGCAGGCAACCGCGCAGCCCGCTGCCCCGCCCGCCACCGCTGCAGCGTCAGCATCAGCGTCGGCGGCTGGGGCCACGGCGAAGCCGGCGGCCGCAGCCACGGCGGCGGCAACCCCGTTCCCGCTGAAGATCGGCCGCATTTCGCTGGCTTCGGGCAACATCAACTTCTCCGACCTGTTCGTGCGACCGAACTTCCGGCTCAACCTCACCGGCATGACTGGAACCGTTTCCGCGCTGACCTCGGACCCGGGCAGCGCCGCCGACCTGGAACTGCGTGGCCAGCTCGACGGCAGCGCACCGGTGGAGATCACCGGCCGACTCAACCCGATCGCCGTGCCCCTGTTCGTCGACCTGAAGGGTGCGGTGCGCGGAGCGGAACTGTCCACGCTGTCGCCCTACTCGACCAAGTACACGGGCTACGGCATCGAGCGCGGACGGCTCACGCTCAACATCGCCTACAAGGTGGAAGGGCGCAAGGTGAATGCCGAGCACCGCATCTTCCTCGACCAGCTCACCTTCAGCTCCGAACGCATCGAAGGGCCGGCAGTGGTCAAGCTGCCGATCCTCTTCGCCGTCCGCCTGCTGCAGAACCGGCGCGGTGAGATCGACCTCAACCTGCCGATCAGCGGCACGCTGGACGATCCGCAGTTCCGGATCGGCCCGATCATCTGGCAGGTGGTGGTCAACCTGATCACCCGCGCAGTGACCGCGCCGTTCTCGCTGCTCGCCTCGCTCGGCGGAGGCAGCGCCGAGGAATTGTCGGTGGTCGAATTCGAGCCTGGCCGGGCCGTGCTGTCCGAAGCCGCCCGCAAACGACTGGCAACGCTCGGCAAGGCGCTGGCCGACCGGCCATCGCTCAGGCTTGAACTCGCCGGCAACGCGACGGCGGACGCCGATCGCGAAGGCTATCGCCGCGTGCAGCTCGATTCGGCCGTGCGTGCACAGAAGGCGCGCGATCTCGCGCGCAGGGGCGAATCGGTGGCCGCGCTGGACGCGGTGAAGCTCGATCCGAAGGAATACGAGACATTCCTGCGTGCCGCCTATCGCGAGGCAAAGTTCCCGAAGCCGCGCAATGCGATCGGGATGCTGCGCGAACTGCCGGTCGCCGAGATGGAGACACTGATGCTGACCAACACGGCGGTGACCGCCGACGACCTGCGCGAGCTGGCCACGGCGCGTGCACGCGCGGTCGAGGCCTACCTGGTGAAGGAGGCCGCGCTGTCACCGGAACGCATCTTCCTGGTGCAGGGCAAGTCTGCAGCCGAGGGTGGCGCCGCCAAGGCAAAGCTGCCCGGTGCGCGCGTGGACCTGTCGATCCGCTAGGGGCCGGAACCATCATGGAAGAGAAGATCCGAGTCTCCAAGCTGATGGCAGCGCAGGGTTTGTGCTCCCGGCGCGAGGCCGACTCGTACATCGAGCGCGGCTGGGTCCGCGTCGACGGCGTGGTGGTGCAGGAACTGGGCACGCGCATCCTGCCTCACCAGAAGATCACCCTTTCGTCGGCCGCCACCGCCAGGCAGCACGAACGCGTCACCATCCTGCTGAACAAGCCGATCGGCTATGTGTCGGCGCAGGCCGAGGCCGGCTACAAGCCCGCGGTCGTGCTGGTGGCTGCCGCCAGCCGCTTCGCGGGAGACGCCGCGCCGCAGCGCTTCGAACCGGCGCACCTGCGCGGCCTCGCGCCGGCCGGACGGCTCGACATCGACTCCACCGGGCTGCTGGTGCTGACCCAGGACGGGCGCATCGCCCGCCAGCTGATCGGCGCCGACAGCGCGGTCGAGAAAGAGTACCTGGTGCGAGTCGAGGGCAGCCTGCCGGCCGCGGGCCTGGCGCTGCTCAACCACGGCCTGACCCTCGATGGCGTGACGCTGAAGCCGGCGAAGGTGGGCTGGCAGAACGACGACCAGCTGCGCTTCGTGCTGCAGGAGGGTCGCAAGCGGCAGATCCGGCGGATGTGTGAAGCGGTCGGATTGCGCGTAACCGGCCTGAAGCGGGTGCGTATCGGCCAGGTCCGGCTGGGCGACCTGCCGGTCGGCCAGTGGCGCTATCTCGGTCCCGGGGAGCGGTTCTGAGGACGGCCTCGCCGCTATAATCCGCATCCCGGTCGGCAAGACCGCAAGCGGAGCAGACAACGATGGCGCTTCCCCTGGAAGGCGTGAAGGTGGTCGACCTGACCAACGTGCTGGCAGGTCCTTTCTGCACGATGACCATGTCGGACATGGGCGCGGAAGTGCTCAAGGTCGAGAACTTCCCGGAAGGAGACCTGTCGCGCAGGCTGTCGCCGAAGATCAACGACGAGAGCTACTGCTTCGCGATGGTCAACCGGAACAAGCGAAGCATAGGGCTCGACCTGAAGAGCGCGCGCGGCAAGGAAGTGTTCATGAAGCTGGCCGCGGGTGCCGACGTGATCCTCGAGAACATGCGCCCGGATGCCAAGTTCCACATGGGCGTCGACTACGAGTCGGTGAAGAAGATCAACCCGCAGATCATCTACGCCTCGATCTCCGGCTTCGGCCAGACCGGCCCCTACGCGAAGAAGGGCGGCTACGACATCGTCGCCCAGGGCATGACCGGCATCATGCGCATGACCGGCGACCAGGGCGGTCGGCCGGCCAAGGTCGGCATCGCGATGAACGACGTCGCCGGTGGCATCACCGCCCTGTATGCGATCCTCGCCGCCTACATCCATCGCCTGCGCACCGGCGAAGGACAGTACCTCGAGACCTCGCTGGTCGATGCCGGGCTGGCCTGGATGATGTGGGAGTCGGCGGCGTTCTTCGGCGCCGGCGAGGTCGCGATGGCCAACGGCACGCGCCACCGCAGGTCGGCGCCCTACCAGGCGTTCCGCACTGCCGATGGCTACGTGACGGTCGGCGCCAACAGCGAGAAGATGTGGGCGAGCTTCTGCAACGACGTGCTCGGTCGTCCCGACATGCTGCTCGACGAACGCTTCAAGGGCCTGCAGAGCCGGCTGGCGAACGTCGATGCGCTGCAGGACGAGATCGAGAAGGTCCTGACCACGCAGCCGACCTCGCACTGGGTGCCGCTGCTCGACAAGGCGGCCGTGCCCGGCGGTCCGGTCTACACCTTCGACGAGACGGTCGAGGACCCGCATATCAAGGCACGCGAGATGTTCTTCGACGTCGAGCATCCGATCATCGGCAAGATGAAGAACATCGGCTACCCGGTGAAGTTCTCGCGCACGCCGCAGCAGTTCCGGTCGGCGGCACCGTGGCTCGGCCAGCACACGACCGACGTACTGGGAGAACTCGGCTACACGGCGGAACAGGTCGACGCGATGTTCCGCGAGGAGATCGTGTTCGACAAGTACCGCAAGCAGGCCTGATCGCGTCGCTGGCGGCCCGCCGTTGAACCCGGCAAAGCGGCGCGCGATCTTCGAGCGGTTCGCGCAGGCCAATCCGCACCCGAAGGGGGAACTCGACTGGCAGACGCCGTTCCAGCTGCTGGTCGCGGTGATCCTTTCGGCGCAGGCGACCGACCGCAGCGTGAACCTGGCGACCGCCACGCTGTTCCGCGAAGCGCCCGGTGCACGCGAGATGCTTGCGCTCGGCCGGGACGGCATCGAACGCCACATCCGGACCATCGGCCTGTTCCGCTCGAAGGCGAAACACGTAGAGGAAACCTGTTCCATCCTCATCGCCGAACACGGCGGGGACGTGCCCGATGACCGGGAAGCCCTGGAACGCCTGCCCGGCGTAGGCCGCAAGACCGCCAACGTGATCCTCAACATCGCGTTCGGCCATCCGACGATCGCCGTGGACACCCACCTGTTCCGGCTCGGCAACCGGATCCCGCTGGCGCCGGGAAAGACCCCGCTCGAGGTCGAGCACCGGCTGCTCAAGTTCGTGCCGCCGGAGTACCTGCAGCATGCGCACCACTGGCTGATCCTGCACGGCCGCTATGTGTGCAAGGCCTTGCGCCCCGATTGCCCGAGCTGCCTGATCAACGACCTGTGCGAATACCGCGCAAAGACGGTGGTCGAGGAATGAGCATGTTCCAGCCGACGCGCGACGAAGCGCGAACCTTCCTCGCCGATGCATGGCGCAAGCACAAGGCGCGCGAGCCACTGGCGCCGATCGAGGCGACCACCGTGGACATCATCGCCGCGCATCCCGAATACCACATGCTGCTGGAAACCGCGCCCGCAGGCGACCGGCGCGACTTCCTGCCCGAGGCGGGCGAGGCGAACCCGTTTCTGCACCTTCACCTGCACCTGGCGCTGGCCGAGCAGCTGTCGATCGACCACCCTCCCGGCATCGTCGCGGCCTATCGTCAGCTGCTGGTACGGCTCGGGCAGCCGATGGCTGCGCAGCATGCGGTGATCGACTGCCTGGCGGAGACGCTGTGGCGGTCGCAGCGAGACCAGGTGCCTCCTGACGGAGACGCCTACCTGGCCTGCGTTCGCAGACGGGCGTCCGGCTAGTTGCGGATGACGGAGAGCGAACCCTTCATGCGCGCGTAGTACGCGGCGAGATCGCGAAAGTCCTGCTCGGTCAGGTTGGCGATCTGGGCAGACATGATCGCGTTCTTGCGCGCACCGGTCCGGTAGGAACGCAGCGAATGCAGCAGGTAGTCTTCGTGCTGCCCGGCGAGCCGCGGGAAAGTCGGGGCGATGCTGTTGCCATCCGCGCCATGGCATGCAGCACAGGGCTTGGACAGTTCCGCTCCGCGCTGCGCGTTCTGCGCGAGGGCCGGTGCAGCCAGCAGGGAGCCGAGCAGGCCGGCGCACAGCGCCAGGCGTGCTGCAGATCCACCGAGGGATCGAATGGAGGATTGGATCATTGTCATCTGGTTCATTTGCCGGCCGCAGTCGTCGCGCGCAGGCCGCCCTGTCCGTAGAATGCGGCGAGGTCCGCCATGGCCTGGTCAGTCAGCGAAGAGGCGATTGCCCGCATCGTCGGATGGCTGCGCTCGCCGCTGCGGTAGGCCTGCAGGGCCGCCACGATGTATTCGGGATACTGGTTGCCGATCTTCGGGACGTGGAAGACCTGGGGATAGGCGTTGCGCAGGCCGCTGATGCCATGGCAACCCGAGCACATGGCAGCGCGCTGGGCGCCCATCTTGGGATCGCCCTGGACGGTCTGGGCGGACACCGTGACGGCCGACATACCGAGCAGGAGGGTCGCCACGCCGATGAAACCGCTGACTGCATTCTTCATCGATACACTGCTTTCTCGCACCGCAAAGTGGCACGGACTGTAATGGAATCGGGGGTACCCGGTCAATCGAGGCAGGGCCCGGACAGCGCTCGCGGGCACGTTTGCCGCGATGCCTCACCTGGCCGATAATCGGCCCGTGACGGCTGCAGCACGGGCCTGCGCTGCCTGGGTCAGACGCGTTGCCGTACCTTGCAACGCATTCAGCGCCATCGCCCAACCACCGTCCGTCGGGACATCCGGATACCGTGGCTCCGATTTTAACCGATTCGAACAGGTTGCCCCGAAGCATCCTTCGTGTGCTGCCCTTCATGCGCTGGCTGCCGGGCACGACCCGGCAGACGGCTCGTGCGGACCTGCTCGCAGGGCTGACCGGTGCGGTGATCGTGCTGCCGCAGTGCGTGGCCTTCGCAGCCCTTGCCGGCATGCCGATCGAGTACGGCCTGTACTGCGCGATGGTGCCGGTCGTGATCGCGGCGCTGTTCGGATCATCCTGGCATCTGGTCTCCGGCCCGACCAACGCAATCTCGATCGTGCTGTTCGCGTCGCTTGCGCCGCTGGCCGAGCCAGGCAGTGCCCGCTATGTCGAACTGGCACTGACGGTGACGCTGCTGGTCGGTGCGATGCAGCTGGCGATGGGCCTCGCCCGCCTGGGCACCCTGGTCAACTTCATCTCGCACACGGTGATTGTCGGCTTCATGGCCGCTGCCGCAGTGGTGATCATCGACGCCCAGCTGAAGACGTTCTTCGGCATCGACATCCCGCGCGGAGCAGGCTTCTTCGAAACCTGGCATGCACTGTTCACGCGCGCGCACGAGATCGACCTGCAGGTGACGATGGTCAGCCTGGTCACGCTGGGCAGCGCCATCGTGCTGCGCCGGTACCTGCCCCGCTGGCCCTACATGATCATCGCGATGGGAGCCGGTGCACTGGCCGCGCTGGCCATCGAGGCCGCCACCAGCGGCAGCGCACGCATCGCCACCGTCGGCGCCCTGCCCGCGTCGCTGCCGCCGCTGTCGATGCCGAACCTGTCGCCGTCGGCGATCCGCGAAACCGGGGCGATCGCGCTGGCGATCACCATCCTGGCCCTGACCGAAGCGGTATCCATCGCGCGCAGCATCGCGGTACGTTCGGGCCAGCGGGTAGACAGCACGCAGGAATTCATCGGCCAGGGCCTGTCCAACGTCGCAGGCGCGTTCTTCTCCAGCTATGCGTCCAGCGGATCGTTCAATCGCAGCGGCGTGAATTTCGACGCCGGCGCGCGCTCACCCCTGGCCGCGGCGTCCTCGGCGCTGTTCCTGCTGTTGATCCTGTTCGCAGTGGCCCCCCTGGCCGCCTATCTCCCGAATGCGGCGATGGCCGCCGTGCTGATGATCGTCGCCTGGGGACTGATCGATCTGCGCGGCATGCGACAGATCCTGCGGGCAAGCCACAGCGAAGCGGCCGTGCTGGTGCTCACCATCGTGTCGGGCGTATTCGTCAGCCTCGAGTTCTGTATCCTCGCGGGCGTGATGCTTTCCCTGATGCTCTACCTGAACCGCACGTCCCGGCCGGCGCTGGTGCCGATGGTGCCCGCCACCGATGCCGCGGGCCCGCGGCGGTTCGTTCCCGTGGTCCCCGGGGCAGCTGTCGTCCCACCGCCCTCGATGACCGCGCTGGCCGTGCCCGCTGCGTCGGCGACCTGTCCGCAGCTGCTGGTGCTGCGCGTCGATGGCTCGCTGTTCTACGGCGCGGTCGAGCATGTGCGCGATCGGCTGCACGACCTCGCGGGCGCGGCGGGCCAGCCCCGTCACCTGCTGCTGCTCGGTGACGGCATCAACCTGATGGACATGGCCGGCGCCCACCTGATCGAGGCCGAGGCTCGCCGCCTCGCTGCAGGTGGCGGCGGGCTGTACCTCGCCGCGATCAAGCCGGCCGTGATGGACATGCTCGAGCGTTCCGGCACGCTGGCCACGCTCGGCGACGGGCATGTCTTCGAACGCAAGGCCGCGGCGCTGGCGGCGATCCAGGCGAAACTGGATGCAGCCACCTGCAACGGCTGCAGCGCACGTGTGTTCGACCAGTGCCCGCCCGCCCCGACGACGATATCCGAACCACCCACACGGCCGGCGCGTCCGGCCACCGACGACAAACGATGAACCGCCTGCTTCCCTTCCTGCGCTGGTGGCCGATGCGCAGCGACACCCTTCGTGCCGACATCATCGCCGGCATCAGCGTGGCGCTGGTGCTGGTGCCGCAGTCGATGGCCTATGCACAGCTGGCCGGCATGCCCGCGTATTACGGCCTCTATGCAGGCTTCCTGCCAGTGATCGTCGCCGCGCTATGGGGTTCTTCGAACCAGCTGGCGCACGGGCCCGCCGCCGTATCGTCGATCCTCACCGCCTCGGCACTGGCCCCGCTCGCCACCCTGGGCTCCGAGAACTTCGTCGCGCTCGCCATCCTGCTCGCCCTGATGGTGGGCGTGATCCAGCTGGCCCTCGGCCTGTGCCGGATGGGCAACGTGGTGAGCTTCCTGTCCCACCCGGTGATCCTCGGCTTCACCTCGGCCGCGGCCATCATCATCGGCCTGTCGCAGCTGAACAAGCTGTTCGGGCTGCCACTGGGGCGCAGCGATTTCTTCCTCGGCGATGTGCTGCAGATGCTTGCCCAGTTGCCCGATACCCACCTGCCGAGCCTGGCGATCGGCACCGGGGCACTGGTCGTGATCTGGGCCTTCCGGCGCTGGCTGCCCCGGTGGCCGGGCGTGCTGGTGGCCGTCGCACTGGCCACCGTGGTCAGCTGGGGCATCGGTTTCGAGCGCAAGGCCAGCGCGCCCGCCGATGCCTTCACCGACCCGCACGTACTGTCGATCGCCCGCGACTACCAGCAGGGCCGCGCCCAGGCGCGCGAACTGGACACGCAGATCGAGTCGCTGCGCCGCAGCGGCATGGCCACCGCGTCGCGCGGCGAGGCGCTGGCCCGGCGCTACGAACTCGAGCTCAAGCAGCTGGAGCGTTCCGACCTCGAGCGCGAGAATGCGCAGCGGCTGCGCGACCTGCGACAGCTCGCGTTCCGCGCGACGCAAGGTACCGACGGCGCGATCATCAGCCTCGATACTCCAGGGTCCGGCGCAGCCGCAGGCACCGACACCTGGCGCATCCGCGACATCCGTGCCGGCCGGGTGCAGCTGTCCGGCGGCGGCGAAGTGGTCGGCGCCATCCCTGCGGGCCTGCCTTCGTTCAGTCTGCCGCAGTTGTCGTGGGACGCCGTCCGTTCGCTGCTCAGCGCGGCGCTGGTGATGGCGCTGATCGGTTTCGTCGAGGCGGTGTCGATCGGCAAGGCGATGGCGGCACGCACCCGGCAGCGCATCGACGCCAACCAGGAACTGCTCGGGCAGGGGCTGGCCAACATCGCCGGCAGCCTGACCCAGGCCTTCCCGACGATGGGGTCCTTCTCGCGCTCCGCGGTGAACATCAGTGCCGGGGCACGGACCGGGATGGCCAGCGTGGTCACCGGCCTGCTGATGCTGCTCACGCTGGTGGCACTCACCCCGCTCCTCTACCACCTGCCGCAGGCCGTGCTGGCCGCGGTGATCATGATGGCGGTGACCAGCCTGTTCAGCTTCCCGGCGATGAACCGTGCATGGCGCGCGCATCGCCATGACGGCATCGCGGCATGGGTCACCTTCATCGCCACGCTGCTGCTGGCCCCGGCGATCGACTACGGCGTGCTGGTCGGCGCAGCGCTGGCGGTGCTGCTCTACCTCTATCGCACGATGAGGCCGCGGATGGCACTGCTGTCCCGCCACCCGGACGGCACGCTTCGTGATGCGCGGGTGCACGGCTTGCCCACCAGCGAAAGACTGGTCGTGCTGCGCTTCGACGGTTCGCTGTACTTCGCCAACGTGCCCTACTTCGAGGACATGGTGCTCGAGGCGGTGGCGTCCTTCCCGCAGGCGCGTGAAGTACTGATCGTCTGCGAAGGGCTCAACGCCATCGATGCCTCGGGCGTGGAAGTGCTGGAACATCTGTCCGAGCGGCTGGCGGCGGCCGGCGTCACCCTGTCTATGTGCGCGGTCAAGCTGCAGGTGGTCGATGTCTTCGAACGCACCGGCCTGTCCGCGAAGCTGGGCTCGGCGAACCTGTTCCGTTCCGCCGACCAGGCGATCGCGGCCATCGCCCAGCGCACGCCGGACCCGACGATCGCGGCCTGCCTGATGGCACCGCAGCGGCACGCGGCTTCGGCAAGCGGCCCGGCGTCACCGGCAGCCATGCCACCCCTATAATCGCGCACCACGGCAATGCGCCAGCACCACGACGCTCGACCGAGCCCGGTCGAGCGTCCCAGACACGGGAACACGGCAATGGGTTTTCGCCTCACCAGGATCTACACCCGCACCGGCGACGGCGGCGACACCGGGCTGGGTGACGGCAGCAGGGTGGCCAAGGATTCACCACGGGTCGAGGTGCTCGGCGTCGTCGACGAACTCAACTGCGCGATCGGCCTGCTGCTCGTCGAACCGGTATCGACCGAGGTACGGGAATGCCTGACCGCGGTCCAGCATGACCTGTTCGACCTGGGGGGCGAGCTGAGCATCCCGGGTTACACCGCAGTGACGGAACGCCATGTGACGCGCATCGAGGAAGTGCTCGATCGCTTCAACGGCGCGCTGGAACCGTTGAAGGATTTCATTCTCCCCGGCGGCTCGCGGGCGGCGGCGGCCTGCCATTTCGCACGCACGCTGGCGCGCCGTGCCGAACGGCGCATGGTCACGCTGGGCTCGACCGAGCCGGTCTCGCCGCTGGCCCAGAAGTACCTCAACCGGCTGTCCGACCTGCTGTTCGTGCTCTGCCGGGTGGTCAACCGGGATGCCGGCGTCGAGGACGTGCTGTGGCAGAAGGGCCGGACGCTCTGACATGGCCGCCGGTGCGATCCCGGACCTGCTCGACCCGGCCCGGTTGCGCGACCTGCTCGCCCGCTGCGCGCTGCGCGACCAGGCCGCCTTCGCCGATCTGTATCGCGCCTGCGGCGCGAAACTGTTTGCCGTTGCCACCCGTATATTGAGGCGGGACGACCTGGCCGAAGAGGCCCTTCAGGACAGCTTCGTGAGCATCTGGAACCATTGTGCCGACTATCGCGCCGACCTTGCCGCACCGATGACCTGGATGACCAGCATCGTGCGCAACCGCGCCCTCGACCTCAAGCGGCGCCCGGCACTCGAGGTGACCGGCGACGACAGCGACGCATGGGTGGAGGCATTTGCCGACGAGGCACCGGGTCCGCTCGACCGGCTGGCCGACGCCGGTGCCGCGCGCCGGCTGCACGACTGCCTGTCCGCCATAGAGGCACGCCAGCGGCAGGCGATCGCCCTGGCGTTCATGCACGGCCTGTCCCACGCGGAACTGTCCGGCCATCTCCAGGTGCCGCTGGGCACGGTCAAGACGTCGATCCGCCGCGGCATGTCGAAACTCAAGGACTGCCTCGGCGGAAGCGCCGGCGCGGGCCGCCACTGAGTGCCGGCTGCCATGCGCTATGACGATCCGCACCTGCGCGACCGCCTGGCATCCGAGTTCGTGCTCGGCACGCTGCACGGCCGCGCGCGGGAACGCTTCCGCAGCCTGCTGCGCTACGACCCCGCGCTGCGCGGCCTGGTCGCCGAATGGGAAGCGCGCCTGGCACCGCTGGTCGAATCGATTCCCGAACGTGAACCGCCGGCTGCCGCCTGGGCTGGCATCACCCACCGCCTCGGCCATCACGCTGCCTCCCGGCAATCCCTGGCCAGCGCTGCGGCGACGGCGGCTGGCACCGGTGGCCTTTTCGGATGGTGGCGGGGACTCGCCATCGCGACCAGCCTGAGCACGCTGGCCCTCGCCGCGCTGCTGGCAGGCACCGGCCTGCGCCCCGCAGGCGAAGTCGGTCCGACCACCGCCGCCGGTGGAAGCCTGCAGACCGCCTCGGCCACGCCCCAGGACGGGATGATGGCGATCCTCACCGACGGCGATGCCCGACCGACGATGCTGGTGTCCTGGCCGATGAAGGCAGCCAGCGACGGCACGGTCGAACTGCGGGTGCGCATCATCATGGACCATCCGACGATGGATGCGGGCACGGCCTGGGAGCTCTGGCTCATGCCGCGCGGCGCAGGCGATGCGCCGCGATCGATCGGCCTGATCGGCATCGAGGCGGAACAGCGCCTGCGCGTCGACGCGTCGATGCTCAAGGCACTGCTGGATGCGTCGGGCATGGTCCTGAGCAACGAACCGGCGGGCGGCTCGCCGACCGGTACGCCGACCGGTCCGGTCATCTTCCGCGGGCCCTGCATCCGCACCTGAGGCGCCGGGTCAGCCCTGCTGCTGCCAGACCTGCAACAGTTGCGCGCTGACATGGCGCAGGCGCTGGTTCAACAGCAGCACCAGTTGCAGCAGGATCTTCTGCCCCAGGTGCGGATGATCCTTCATGATGCGTTCCAGGCCCTTGCGCGGCAACGCAGCGAAGGTCACCGGCGTGGCCGCGATGCAGGTGGCAAAGCGGGGTTCGCCATCGATCAGCGACATTTCGCCCAGCGTCTTGCCGGGTGCGGCGACACCGACCAGCGAGCGCTCCGCCTCGGCGCCCTTCTTGAACACCTCGACATACCCTTCGAGCACCAGGACCATGAAGTCGCCGGGGTCGCCCTCGATGATGAACGGCACGCCGGTACCGACGCGGTAGATCTGCAGGAAGCCGGCGAAACGCTTCAGGTCGTCGTCGCTGAACTGGGACAGCAGCGCGCTCTCGCGCAGGACCTTCTCGATGAGTGGCACGAATCCGCTGCCCAGTCCGAGGCGCTCGATGGACGGCGGCACGGGCGGGGAACCCGCGGCATCGGGCGACGCAGCCGTCCCGCCCGGCGTGCCGGCGACAGGCGAAGCCGATCCAGCCACCGGCCGTACATCGGATGGCGGCGTCGTCGTCTCGCCTGGGAACTCGGACATCGCTTCACTCCATGCACGCGCCCGTTGCGCTGCGCCAGCGCGCTGCTTTTCCACGTCGCCCGGGAAGGATACCCGCGACTACAATCGAACGGGAACACCAACGCCACGGTGCCGACATGTCTTTTCTCACATTCCAGCCCGATCCGGGAGCCCCATGATGACCGAAACCCCGTCCCCCACCCTGACCCTCACGGGCAAGGTCCCGCGCGATCGCATCGCCATCCTGTCATTGCCACGACTTCAACCCACGCTGCTCGATGCCTATCGCGGACTGGTCGACCTCACCGGCACCGTGTCCGACGCGATGGACGCACTGGGCCTGGTCGGCGCGGTTCCCGCCATGATCCTGCAGCCGATGCTGGCCGGGAAACGCGCGGTCGGACAGGCAGTCACCGTGCGCAACGTCGAGAAGAAACAGCAGGTGTTCCGCGGCGCCACCGAGAAGGTGAACCTGATGGGTGAAGCCGAGGCGCACAACCTCGCCCGGCCAGGCGACATCGTGGTCATCGAAGGCCTGATGGGCTGCTCCAACCTGGGTGGCCAGTCGGCCACCATCGGCCATCGCCAGGGCGAGGCCGCCGTGATCGTCGACGGCTCGATCCGGGATCCGGACGCGTCACGGGACCTGGGCTTCCCGGTGTGGTGCCGCGGCGTGACGCCGATCACCGGCAAGTGGCGCCTGGAGACCGTCGAGATCAACGGGCCGGTCGGTATCTGCGGCGTGCAGGTGCGCGCGGGCGACCTGGTCTGCGCAGACGATGCCGGCGTGTGCTTCGTCCCCTTCGAACACGCCGAGGAGGTACTTGCCGAAGCGATGAAGATCGACGCCGGAGACGCACTGCGCAAGGACGAGATCGCCCGCGGCGTCGACGTACAGACGCTGGTCACCAAGAAGTACAAGTGAAATCCGCAGGACATCCGGTTCAGACCCCGGGGCCTGACCCCAGGGTCTGAACCGGATGTCGGTCAGTCGAGCTTGAAGCCGCGGGCGCGGATGTAGGCGCCGAAGTCGGCGCGCTCGGGCACTGAATACTGACGCGCCTTGTCCTCGGACCAGCCGTAGAAGTCTGCACTGCCCAGGTCGCGCACCCGTCGCTGGCGACGGTAGGGCTGGCGATCATGGCGCCACTGGTCGTAGCCATCGATCGCGGCGCGGGTGGCCTGGTCGCCGTCGTCGCGATAGCCATCGGCATGCACGGTCAGCGACAGCGGCAGCCGGGGGGTGATCCGACCCTCGCCTGCGGGCCAGCCGACGGCAAGGCCGGCCACCGGGAACACCCGTTCGGGAAGGTCGAGGAAGGCGCTGACCGCCTCGGCCCGGTTGCGGATCTGGCTGATCGGGCAGCAGCCCAGGCCGGCGGCCTCGGCGGCAACAATGAAGGAACCGAGCACGATGCTCGCGTCGACGGCGGCGTTGAAGAACCAGTCGAGATGTTCGTTCGCGAACGCGACGCCGCGCCAGCCGGCGACCTGGTGCTGGCGCCGGTGGTTGCCGCAGAACACGAGCAGCGCAGGCGCGGCGGCGATCCAGGGGTCGGGGGCGATCAGCGGTGCCAGCCCGGCCCTGCGCTCGGGATCGGTGATGACCAGGATGTCGCGACTCTGCATGTCGCTCTTGGTGGGAGACGACAGCGCGATCGCGGCCAGCGTGTCGAGCATGCCGCGCGGCAGCGGCCGGTCGGCCCAGTCGCGGATCGAGACATGCGCAGCCATGCGAACGTGGGTGTCGTTGGCGAACCCGGTGTCCAGTTCCCCGGCATCCTGGAACCGTTCGGCCAGCAGCCGCGACAGTTTCCCTGCCTGATCAGCCATCTGCGGGACTCCTCTGGTGGCGGCGGCGCACCCTTCAGGTGGCGCCGCAGCGTTCCTCGATGTAGCGCTTCACCGCCGCGGTGTCGGCGTCCATGACGTCGAAGCGGCGCGGTGCAGACTCGAGCGCCGCGAACCCCGGCGGCCGGGCTGGCGGATGGCCGAGCGCCTCGACGATGGTGGCCTCGAACTTCACCGGCAGGGCCGTCTCGAGGCACACCACCGCCTCGCCCGCTTCGCGCAGCTCCAGTGCGACCTTGATGCCATCGGCAGTATGCGTGTCGACGATGCGGCCGCTGCCCTTGAAGGTGTCGCGGATCGTGCGCAGACGGTCGGCATGCGTGCTGTGCCCCGACACGAAACCGGTCGCCGCCACGCGCCCGAACTCGCCGCTGGCGACCAGGTCGAACGCGCCGCGCTGATCGATCTCGCGCCACAGCGCGGCGACGCGCGCGCCATCGCCGCCGACCAGGTCGTAGACGTAGCGTTCGAAGTTGGAAGCCTTGGAGATGTCCATCGACGGGCTGGACGTCTGCCGCGTCTCCTGCGAGGTGCGCGGCCGGTAGGTTCCGGTGCGAAAGAACTCGTCGAGCACGTTGTTCTCGTTGGTCGCCAGCATCAGCCGCCGGATGGGCAATCCCATGCGACGCGCGACATGTCCTGCGCAGATGTTGCCGAAGTTTCCCGAGGGCACGCAGAACGATACCGATTCGTCTTCCGAACGCGTCGCTGCGAAGTAACCCTTGAAGTAGTACACCACCTGCGCGACCAGCCGGGCCCAGTTGATCGAGTTCACGGTACCGATCCGGTAGCGCGCCTTGAACGCGAGGTCGGCACTGACCGCCTTCACCATGTCCTGGCAGTCGTCGAACACGCCGCGAACGGCGATGTTGTGGATGTTCGGATCCATCAGCGAAAACATCTGCGCCGTCTGGAACGGGCTCATCGCCTCGTGCGGCGACAGCATGAACACGCGGATCCCGGCCTTGCCGCGCATTGCATACTCGGCGGCCGATCCGGTGTCGCCCGAGGTCGCGCCGAGGATGTTGAGCGATTCCCCGCGTTCGGCCAGCACGAACTCGAACAGGTTCCCGAGCAGCTGCATCGCCACGTCCTTGAACGCCAGCGTGGGACCATTGGACAGTTGCAGCAGGTGCAGGTCGGGCTGCAGCGTGGTCAGCGGAGTCACTGCATCGGAACCGAACACCTCGGCACGATAGGTGCGGTCGACGATCGAACGCAATGCCTGCGGCGGGATGTCATCGATGAACAGCGAGAGGATCTCGAACGCGAGCGACCGGTAGTCGAGCCTGCGCCAGCGGGCAAGCGTCGCGCGATCGACCTGCGGATAGCGCTCCGGCATCGCCAGGCCGCCGTCCGGCGCCAGGCCTTCGAGCAGGATCTCGCGGAAGGTCGCCGGCGCCATTCCGCCACGGGTACTCAGGTAGCGCATCGACTACAGCTCTTCCAGGCGCAACCGGGTGACACGCCCGGATACCGTCGCCAGCGCCTCGATCCGACCGATCGCATCGTCCATGTTGCGCTCGATCGTGCGATGCGTGAGCAGGATGATGTCCGCCTCGCGCTCGCCCGCGGCCGGCTCCTTCTGCACCATCGCATCGATGGAGATCGTGCGCTCGGCAAGGATGCGGGTTATGTCGGCAAGCACGCCGGGCTTGTCCTGCACGCGCATGCGCAGGTAGTAGGCGGTCTCGATGTCCGCGATCGGCAGGATCGGCAGGTTCGAGATGCGATCCGGCTGGAAGGCGAGGTGCGGCACCCGGTTCTCCGGGTCGACCGTCGCCAGCCGGGTGATGTCGACCAGGTCCGCGACCACCGCCGAAGCGGTCGGTTCGGAACCGGCGCCAGCGCCGTAGTACATGGTCTGGCCGACGGCGTCGCCCTTCACCAGCACCGCGTTCATCACGCCTTCGACGTTCGCGATCAACCGCTTCGCGGGGATCAGCGTCGGGTGCACGCGCAGTTCGATGCCGGCAGAGGCGCCCTCGCCCACGCGCCGGGTGATGCCCAGCAGCTTGATCCGGTAGCCGAGTTCCTCGGCATAGCGGATGTCCTCGGCGGTGAGCCGGGTGATGCCCTCGGTGTAGGCACGCTCGAACTGCATCGGCACGCCGAAGGCGATCGCCGACATGATGGTGAGCTTGTGGCCGGCATCGATGCCCTCGATGTCGAAGGTCGGGTCCGCTTCGGCGTAGCCGAGCTTCTGCGCCTGCGCGAGCACCGTGTCGAACGCCAGGCCCTTGTCGCGCATCTCGGACAGGATGAAGTTGCTGGTGCCGTTGATGATGCCGGCGATCCATTCGATGCGGTTCGCGGTCAGCCCCTCGCGCAATGCCTTGATGATGGGGATGCCGCCACAGACTGCCGCCTCGAAGGCGACCATCACGCCCCTGGCCTGCGCCGCGCCGAAGATCTCGTTGCCATGCAGCGCGAGCAGCGCCTTGTTGGCGGTGACCACGTGCTTGCCGTGGGCGATCGCCTCGAGGATGAGGTCTTTCGCGATGCCGTAGCCGCCGATCAGCTCGACCACGATGTCGATATCGGGGTCGCGCACCACCGAAAAGGCGTCGTCGACCACCGTTGCCGGCGCCTCGCCGGCAACCGTGCTGGCAGCCACCATCGTGCGCGCCCGGGCGACGTCCTTGTCGGCGACACGGGTGATGCGGATGCCGCGCCCGGCACGCCGTTCGATCTCGTCACGGTTGCGCGCGAGCACCCCGAAGGTGCCCCCGCCGACGGTGCCGATGCCCAGCAGACCTACATTGATCGGTTTCATCAGAGCAGCCCATCCTTGCGGAACATCTCTTTGACGCCGCGCGTGGCCTGGCGGATGCGCGACTCGTTTTCGATCAGCGCGAGGCGGACGTGGTCGTCGCCGTATTCGCCGAAGCCGATGCCGGGCGAGGCCGCCAGCTTCGCCTCGTCGAGCAGCTTCTTGGAGAACTCGAGCGAACCCATCTTCGCGTACGGCTCGGGGATCTTCGCCCAGATGTACATCGCCGCCTTCGGCGATTCGACCATCCAGCCGGCTGCATGCAGGCCCTGCACCATCACGTCGCGCCGCTTCTGGTAGGTCATCGCGATCTCGCGCACGCATTCCTGCGGGCCCTCGAGGGCGAGGATCGAGGCGATCTGGATCGGGGTGAAGGTGCCGTAGTCGTGGTAGCTCTTCATCCGCGCCAGCGCGGACACCAGGTCGCGGTTGCCGACCATGAAGCCCACGCGCCAGCCTGCCATGTTGTAGCTCTTCGACATCGTGAAGAACTCGACCGCGACATCGCGCGCGCCGGGCACTTCCATGATCGACGGCGCGCGATAGCCGTCGAACGTGATGTCCGCATAGGCGAGGTCGTGCACGACATAGATGTCGTGCCGGCGCGCGATGTCGATGATCTTCTCGAAGAACGGCAGGTCGACGCACTGGCTGGTCGGGTTCGACGGGAAGTTCAGGATCAGCATCTTCGGCTTCGGGTACGACTCCTTCATCGCACGGTCGAGCTCGTCGAAGAAGTCGACCCCCGGGGTCATCCGCACGTGGCGGATGTCGGCACCGGCGATCACCGGGCCGTAGATGTGGATCGGATAGCTGGGGTTGGGCACCAGCACGATGTCGCCGCGGTCGAGGGTGGCCAGCGCCAGGTGCGCGATGCCTTCCTTCGAGCCGATGGTCACGATGGCCTCGCTGTCGGGGTCGAGCTCCACCCCGTAGCGGGTCTGGTACCAGTTGCAGATCGCCTTGCGCAGCCGCGGGATGCCCTTCGACACCGAATAACCGTGCGTATCGGGCCGCTGCGCAGCCTCGACCAGCTTGGCCACGATATGCGGGGGCGTCGGACCGTCTGGGTTTCCCATCGACAGGTCGATGATGTCCTCGCCCCGGCGGCGGGCGGCCATCTTCAGCTCCGCCGTGATGTTGAACACGTACGGCGGCAGGCGTCGGATTCGGGCGAATTCTTCCATCTGTTCAGTCACCTGGGACCGCAACGGCGGGCCGGCGGTGCATTGTGGAAAGCCGACGAGTTTACCCGAGGCGACCGCCCAGCGCGTCGGCTCAGCCGGTGAACTCTGCGCTCGCGCTGAGGGCCACCGCGCCGGTATCGTCCTCTGCCCACAGCGTCGCGCTTCGCCCGTCTGCCGAAGGTTCGCCGCACAGCGTGATCGCCCGGTTGACGAACAGCGGCCTCACGTTGCGCGACGCCATGTAGCGCAGCGGACTGGCCGCATTCGCGCGCGCAAGCTCGAACACCAGCAGCGTGGTCAGGCCACCGTTCATCACCAGCGTCGGGTAGCCTTCGGTGCCGGTGACATACGGATGATCGTAGTGGATGCGATGGCCGTTGAAGGTCAGGGCCGAGTAACGGAACAGCATCACCGGATCCGGCGTCACCACCTGCTTCCAGACGGCCGTGCCGGGCGCGGGCGTCGCCGCCGCGGGCGGCTTCGGCGCGTTCGGGTCCGGTTCCTCGCGGTAGACGATGTCCTGCTCCTCGACCACGGCCAGCCCGCGCGGACTGGATATCTCGGTGCGGACGGTGACGAACACCATCTGGCCGGACTTGCCCACCTTCGGCGTGACGCTCTGGATCACCGATTCCCGCTTCGCCTCGTCACCGACCCGCAGGTCGCCCTGGAAGGTGATGCGCTTGCCGGCGAACATCCGGCGCGGCAGTGGCACCGGCGGCAGGAAGTCGCCACGCTGCGGATGGCCGTCGGGGCCGATCTGCGACTGCCGCACCACGCGCGGGAACAGGATCGAATGCCAGCCGATCGGCAACACGTCGCCCGTCTTCGGGCGCGCATCGTCACGGTCGAGGGTGCACGACAGGCGGTGCACGGCGGGCACCGTCACGTAGTCGATGTCCGTTTCGCGATTGCCGATCCACTCGGCAAGGCGATCGAGGTCCTGGGTCATCTCTGTCTCCTGGAGTACGCGAACCGTAACGGTTCGTTTCAGTGCTTGCGGATCGTACACCGGAGGCGAATACTCCACTCATTGCGGTCGCGGCCAGCGACGCAAGCAGCTTCAGCCGGGAGGGGCAACCCTGCCGGCTGTTTTTTGCGCCGCTGCCATCAGCACCAGGGTGCCCCCGCCGGACCCGGCCCCTACCCTGCCCCTACCCCTACCCCGCCCCTACCCGGTACTGGCCGACCGCATCGCCGAGCGCATCTGCAGTCGCGCTGAGCTGCAGCGCATCGCCTGCGATCGCGGCAGTCGCCTCGCGCGTCTGGTCGGTCATCGTGGCGATCCGCGCGACATGCGTGCTCATTTCGCCGGTTGCACTGGCATGCTGCTC
>JBIITW010000268.1:0-5626 GCA_044340265.1 Burkholderiales bacterium
AGCGCAGCCGCGTTCCCGGCCCGCGCGGGCGAAACGGTGCCGCCGGGCTACCTGTACATCGTGCTCGACGGACAGGCGCGCGATCCACTTGCTCAGCCGCTGGTCGCAGGACGCCTCTGGCTGGGCGCCGGCGCCGCCGCCGCGGCAGGACTGGCGATGACCCTGCTGCTCGGCATGTTCACCTTCAGCCGGCTCACCCGCCCGCTGCAGGATCTGGAGCGGCGGATGCGCGCGTACAGCGCGCGCGGCGCCTCGTTGCCCGTGTCGACTGGCACCGATCTCCCGCCGCTTCGCGACGAGGTCGCCGCGATCGGCGAGGCCTTCGACCAGATGACCACCCGGCTCGAAGCCCAGGCCGCGCGCGCGCACCAGCAGGCGCGCGCGCATCGCGAGATGATGGCGGGCGTCGCTCACGACCTGCGCACACCGCTGACCGCGCTGCATGGCCATCTCGAGGCGATGAAGCAGCTGGACGATGCCCCGCCGGGCATCCGTGACCGGCTGCTCGGGGCCGCCCTCGCGCAGAGCGATCGCGTACGGCGCCTTTCGCAGCAGTTGTTCGAACTGGTGTCCCTTCAGGCGGTCGACCAGATCCTGCAGCGGGAACGCTTCCTCCTCGACGAACTGGTCGTCGATGCCGTGCAGAAGTTCGAACTCACCCGGCATCCAGCGCCGGTACTGCTCGCAGGCCCACCACCGGGCCGGCTGGAACTCGACGCGGACCTGCAGCTGATCGAGCGCGCGCTGACCAACCTGATCGACAACGCGATCCGTCATGCACCTGGCGGTGCGCCGGTGCGGGTGACGATGACCCGCACGGCGGATGAAGCCCAGGTGCTGATCGAGGATGACGGACCCGGGCTTCCCGAAGACATCGAACACCGCCTCAACGAGGGCAGTTCGGTCCGTGATCCGCCGGTGCCGCGCGCCGGTGGCGGCATCGGCGGGCTGGGCCTGGCCATCGCACAGCGCGTGGCAATCCTGCATGGCGGCAGGCTGCAATCGCTGCCGCCCGCAGGGCGCGGCACCCGGATGTGCCTCGCCCTGCCGCTGGCGGCCTGAACCCCTCCTCAGCCGGCCGGCGGCGTGGTCACACAGGCGATCGCCAACCGCGGGCGTGACGAATTGGTGACGAATTGGGGTCAAGTCTTGAATTTTGCATCGGCGGGATCAAGACCCGAATGCGTCGCCAGCATTAGCGTGGGTCGCCCGTGGCAACAAGGCCCACCTGGCCGGCGATCACCGCCACGATCACGTGCTCGTCGTCGGGGGGCAACGAGCGCTACCCGGGGGCCAGTTTGGGCAGCTACGTGGTCAGCAGCGGGGACACGCTGCGCTCCCGGTGATGATCGGAATGCCATGGAACTGCTTGAGGCTCACCAGGTGCCTGTGATCCCCGGAGACGATCAGGTGCGCTCTGGCTGCCAATGCCGTGGCGAGCACCTTGTCATCATCGGCATCAATGCTCGTGCGAGGAATTGCCTGCGGTGTCGCGAGGTTGCACAGGGCAGCATAACCGTCTCCACAACGCGATCTCCATGGCGCGTGCCGCCTTGATCAGCCGTGCGGGTGGCCACCCTACAACAAGGCCGACAGTACCGTGTTCGTATCAAGGACGAGCCGCAGCACGCTTCTCGGCCCGGTACGCGTCGATCTCCGCCTGAATCTCTTCCTCGCTCATGGGCGGCAGCGGATCGGCATCCAGTGCAGCCAGCGCGCTATCGAGCAGTACCAGCGCGCGGCTACACAGAGCATCTGCCAGCAGACGCGCCAGCGCTGCCGAAGTCAGCAAGCCTGCTTGCTGCGCGTTCTGCGCCAGCTCGTCGGGCAAATCGATCTGCACGGTTGTCATGTTTCCTTCTCCCTGAAAACTCGACGCGCCTGCCGCTGGGCCAGCACGCGCTGCGGCACCTGCGCTACAAAGACGCTTCATCGTCTTGGGCAGGAACGAAAACGGCCTGCACAGGGCAGGCCGTTTCCACCGCAGCCGGGCAAGGTCGCCTGGCTCAGCCAGCAGCCTTCCGGTTCTCGACCAGCTTCGCATCCACCAGCTGCACGATCTCGTCCAGCACTGCCGAACGCTGCCCCTGCTGTGCCGCGACCTGCTGCACCAGGCGGTCGACGCGCTCGATGTTCTGCGCGCCGCCGAACAGTGCACGTGCCGCGGAAGACGGGCTGCCCAGGCCGTTGGCCGCGTTCGCATACTTCTCGAACGGCACCAGGTCGCCCGCATCCGCGCCCAGGTTGCGGCACAGGCCGAACACCCATTCGTACATCTCGCGCGAGGCGGCGAGGTCGGTGTGCACCGAATCCTTGATCGAGCGCATGCCCTGCGGCGTGATGCAGCGGTAGTTGCCCGCCATCAGCATCGCCCACTTGGCGAGCGGCACGAACACGGAATCATGCACGCGCAGCTTCACCGGCAACTCGATCGGCGCACCGCCGTCGCCCGCATCGAAGCGGATCGCGTCGATGCCCGCCTCGAGCTCGCGCAGCAGCGCCGTATCGGCATCGGATTCAAAACGCGCCGCCTTGAAGTTGGTCGGCAGCCGCACCTGCAGCACGTTGACCGGCTCCTCCGGCGGCCGGAAGGCCTGCGCGTCCGGGCTGCACAGGGTGAGCGTCGCCGGGTCGAACGAATCCCAGACGGTCGCATCGGCATAGGCATCACGGCACTTCGCCGCGTCCAGCCCGGGGATGCGCTTCAGGTACGGCAACGGCGGCATGTTCATGATCGACATGCAGGGCACGCGCGATTTCGCCACCGCATCGAGCAGCTCGCGCACGCCGGCGGAGCGGTACTGCGGCTCCTGCATCGCCAGCGCGATCAGGTCGTAGTGCTTCGGGTCGACCGCAGCGGGGCCGGCGGCATCGAGCTTGCCCGGCGCCTTGCGGGTGTCGATCTCGACCAGCCCTTCGCGGCCCTTGATCGGCAGGCGCACCCGCGCACCGTCACGGTTGAACGCCTCGACTTCCGCCGGCAGGCAGACCAGGGTGACCGCATGGCCGGCCAGCGCCAGCTTGGCGCCGAGCAGGGAGCCATAGGAGGCACCCAGTATCAGTATCTTCTTCATCGTTGCTCCTCTCGCGCACGGTTGGCCGGCGGGATTGCCGGGGCCGCGTGCCGGATGTGGTTGTATGCGTGGTGCCTGGCCGCCCGGCTGCTCAACCGCCGACGCTGATCGCGTCGGTCGGTGCCAGCAGGCAGCGCAGCAGGCTGTAGGCGGCGAGGCTGGAGGTCTTCGGGTTCTCTTCCAGCGGATTGCCGAGCACGTGGTAGCGCAGGACGCCGAAGCTGCCCTCGGCCTCGACCTGGTGCTCATTGCCGCGCGCCTGCGGGTCGGCGAACAGCTGCACGGTGGTGTCGTCGAAGCCGACGCCGGCGAGCGCCACCGCGGCGCAGACGTTCGCGTTCTGCGGAAACGCAAGCGCCGCCTCGCGCGCGCTGCCCTCGAAGATCATCGTCGCGGTGTGCATCGTGTCGAGGTCGAACATCTTCTCGGCCCGCGTGCCGCGCCAGGCCAGCACCGGCTTGCGTCCCGTGTAGGTGACGCGCTTGAGGCCGCCCACCCGCGCCGACGAGATCGCATCGAGCGCGCCGATCGCGCCCGACGGGATGCGGATCCGCGTGCCACCCTCGCGCGCAGCCTCGCGCAACGCCTTTTCCAGCGATGCATCGGCGAGCGCACCCACCGATGCCACCACCAGGTCGATGCCCGCGCGAAGCACACCCGGACCGGACTGCAGCAACCCGGCATGGCCGGCACACTCCGCGACCAGCTTCGGCCCGAGTGCCAGCAGCGCAGGCAACGCATCGACCAGCGGCACCTGTTCGGCAAAACCACGCGCCCGCGACTGCGCCGGATCGATGTCGACGGCGCCGACCAGCCGGATCTCGGGGTGCCGGTCGACCACCCGGCGCGCGATCACGCGCGCGATCGAACCGCCGCCGATCAGGCCGACCGGGAACGGGGCTGCAGCAGCGTCTGTCATCGCGTCCGTCATCCCGTGTCTCCTAGCGGCTGGTGCGCATGCCGATGAACTTCAGCTGCGAATACTCTTCCATCGCATAGCGGATGCCCTCGCGGCCGAAGCCGCTGTCCTTCATGCCGCCGAACGGATACATGTCGAGGCGGAAGCGGCTCGCCTCGTTGATCCACACCGAGCCGCAGTCGAACTCGTCGGCCACGCGCAGCGCGCTGTCGAGGCTGGACGTGAAGCAGGCGCCCTGCAGCCCGAACTCGGAATCGTTGGCCTGCGCCAGTGCATCGTCGAGGTCGCGTGCGGACTGCACCACCACCACCGGCCCGAACGCTTCCTCGCACAGCACGCGTGCGCCATCGGGCGCGGCGACGATGATCGCCGGCGACAGCAGCGCACCTTCCATCGTGGGCTTGAGCGCGATGCGGGCACCCTTCGCCTCGGCATCGGTGACCATCGACATCACGCGCTGCGCGGCCGCGACGCTGACCATGGTGCCGACATCGGTGGTCGGGTCGGTCGGGTCGCCCACCTTGAGCTTCTTCGCGGCAGCGACGAACTTCTCGACGAAGGCCTCGAACACCGGCTGCTCGACGATCACCCGCTGCGCGGAAATGCACTGCTGGCCACTCGCCTCGAAGCCGGCCGCGGCGATCTTGGCCGCCGCGTCATCGAGGTTGGCGTCGGCGAGCACCAGGTTGGCTGCGTTCGAGCCGAGCTCGGCGCAGAACTTCTTCGGCCCGGCCGCTGCCGACAGCGCGCGCGCGGCGGCGACGCCACCGGTGAGGGTGATCACCGAGGTCAGCGGATGCGCGACCAGTTCGAGCGCCGCGCTGCGATCACCCGTGACGACGTTGAACAGGCCGTCGGGCAGCCCCGCCTGCTTCGCCAGCTCGGCGAAGGCGAGCGCGACCTCGATGCCGGTCGGATGCGGCTTGACCACCATCGCATTGCCGGTGGCCAGCGCCGGGGCCAGCTTCTGCACCAGCAGGTTGGCCGGGGCGTTGAACGGCGTGATCGCGGCGACAACGCCGCAGGGCACGCGGCGCGCGTAGCCGAGGTGGCCGGCGCCCGCCGGCGCGGAATCGAGGGGCAGCACTTCGCCACGGCCAGCGAGCAGTTCGGCGATCGTGTTGCGCAGGAAGGCGCCGACGCGCGAGGCCTCGAAGTTCGCCGCCTTGCGCGGCTTGCCGATGGTGTCGACGATCATCTGCGCGATGCGCGCGCTGTCCTGCTCGAATGCCTTCGCCAGCGCCTCCATCCAGGCGACGCGCTGGGCGATCGTGCTGCGCCGGTGCTTCATGTAGGCGGCATGCGCACTCTTCACCGCCAGGTCGACGGTCGACCTGTCGGTCTCGACGATGCGACAGAGCAGCTTGCCGTCGATCGGCGAGACCAGGTCGAAGGCGGCGTCGGTGGATTGCGGTTCGACGCACTTGCCGTCGATCCAGGAAACGAGGGTACGGGTCATGGTTCGGTATCCGTTGCAGCAGGAGGAAGGGAAATCAGTGCGGGGCGGCAGGCATCAGGCCTTCGCGCTCGAGTGCGAGGCGGGCCAGGAACGGCACCAGCGGGTGCACGCCGAGGGCGACGATGGCGGGGAAACGGCCGGCGGCAAGCAGCGCCGCGTGAGCCCCCGGCAGCG
>JBIITW010000269.1:0-5602 GCA_044340265.1 Burkholderiales bacterium
GATCGTCATGCTGCGGATCTGGCATACGCGGGAAGATCGCCAGTGACGAGCGTTACTGCTCGATCCTGATATCCGCCCGCTTCACGATGTCCGCATAGCGCGCGCTTTCGGTACGCATGAACTTGCCGAACTGCGCGGGATCCATCGGCATCGGATTCAGGCCCTGGCGCGCCATCGCCGTGCGGATCTCCGGCAAGGCCACGGTGTCCACCAGCAGCCGCGAGATGCGGTCGATGGCTTCCCTGGGCGCCTTCGCCGGCATCAGCATGCCGTACCAGAGCCGGATGTCGAGCCCAGGGATGCCGCCCTCGGCGAAGGTCTGCATGTTGGGGAACTCGGGGTCGCGCGCGCTGCCGGTGACCGCGATCGGCCTGACCTTGCCCGACCTGAAGACCGGGGTCATCGAGGCCATCGAACCGAAGTACATGTTCACATGGCCGCCCATCACCGCGGCCATCGCATCGCCACCCCCCTTGTAGGGAATCGGCGACATCTTCACGCCGGTGATCAGCGTGAACAGTTCACCGGCCAGGTGCTGGTTGCCGCCGATCTGCGTCGTGGCATAGGTCAGTGGTTGCGGCAGCGCCCTGCCCCAGGCAATGAACTCCTTCAGGTTCGAGGCTGGCACCGAGGGGTGCACGCCCATGCCCAGTTCCGCGACCGCCACCGCGGCTACCGGTACGAAGTCCCGGATCGGGTCGTAGGGCAGCTTCATCAGCGCGCCGGAGATCACATGCGTGGTGAGGATGGACAGCAGCGTGTGGCCATCCGGGTTGGCATTGGCCACGTACTGCGTGCCGATGCGGCCGTCGGCGCCGGGGCGGTTGTCGACCAGCACCGGTTGCTTCAGCGACTCCGATAGACGCACCGAGAGCAGTCGCACGAGCGTGTCGCCGGTACCGCCGCCGGAGTAGGGCACGACGATGCGGATCGGGCGGCTCGGATACTGGGATGCCGGCTGTGCAGCCTGCACGGCAACCGGTACCAGTGCCGCACAGAGCAGGACGACGCGAGCCGCCATGGATGGGAGATGGGTCATGAACGCTGCTCCTGGAGGGTGGGCGCTGGACCGAGTCTTGCAAAAACGGGGCCGCAACGCCATCGCGACCGGCGCGGCCGTCCTGCGGCAATCGTGGCAACTGTGGAATAAACTCGATCGGCCCCGGCACCTGTCACCCTCCCCTCGAACCGTCCCCGCACACCATGACCCTGCCTGCCGTTCCATCGATTGCCGACCTGCAGGCCCGCCTGGCCGCCGGCAGCCTGCGCGTCCCCGAGCTCATCGGCCAGTCACTCGCGGCCATCGCCCGGCTGAACCCGACCTATCGGGCGTTCTCCCACCTCGCCGATGATGCGATGGCACAGGCCGAGGCGCTGCAGAGGGAACTCGATGCCGGCCGCAGCCGGGGTCCGCTGCACGGCCTTGCGGTCGGCGTGAAGGGCAGCATCCCGGTCGCGGGGCTGCCGTGGACCGAGGGTACGAACATCTTCCGCACGCGCGTCGCGCAGCGCGATGCGGGCGTCGTGCAGCGGGTGCGCGCCGCCGGCGGCATCGTGCTGGGCACGACCACGCTGTCCGAGCTCGCGATGTACGGCGTCACCAATGCGTTCGAGCCGATGGGACTCAACCCCTGGGACGTGACGCGCACCGCCGGCGGATCGTCGACCGGCGGCGGGGTCTCCTCGGCGCTGGGCATCACCCAGGTGGATATCGGCACCGACAGTGGAGGCTCGATCCGCAACCCGGCCTGCCATTGCGGCGTGGTCGGGTTCATGCCGCGCATCGGTGGGCTGTCCGCGCAAGGCAAGGCGAACCATTCGCCGAGCCTGTCCACCATCGGCCTGATCGGACGCAGCGTCGTCGATGTCGAGACGGCCTGGGACATGCTGGCAGACGTACCCGGGGCCCGCATCGATGCCCCCCCGCGCCGGCTGCTGGTGCTGCGCGACCTGGTGGACACGATGTGCGATGACGAGACGCTCGAACTGTTCGCGGCAGCCTGTGCGCGGATGGAGGAGGCCGGCTTCGAACTGGTCGATGGCGAGGTGCCGGGCTGGATGGCCGGCGAACACGCTGCCGGCGTCGTGTCGCTGTTCGAATCGGGCCGGGCGCTGGCGCAGATGGACATCGCGCTCGCCAGCGAGGGCATCCGGCAGCGTGCGGCCAATGCCGCGAAGCTGGGTGCGGCGACCGTGGACGCAGCGCGCGCGGCCTGTGCGGCACTGCGCCGATCGCTGCCCGAAGCGCTGCATGCGGCCGGCGCCGGCGCCGTCTTCACGCCGACCTGGCCGTTCGCGGCACCCGGCCTCGACACGCAGTCCCTGGGCGTCCGCGGACGCAGCGTGCCGATCGATCCGCACCGCAACTGCTTCGTGCGCGCGGCCAATGCCGTCGACGCCTGCGCGATCTCGCTGCCGATGGGGCTCTATCCTGGTGCACGCGTGCCCGCTGGCGTGCATCTGGCTGCACCCGGCGGGGACGAGCGGATGCTCCTGGCCCTGGCCCGGCTCGCGGAGCGCTGCCTGCCGGCGCTGCCCCCGCTGCCCCCGCTGCCCGTGGTGTGATCACGCCAGTCCAACGCGCCAGTGGCGCAACGGCACGGATTTTGCAAGACTCCGGCGGTTTTCCAGCAAGACTCAATCCATCCAGGGAGCAGCATTCGTGATCCAGTTTCCCGTCGCGGTCGCCAGGGCCGTCGTCCTGTCTGCCGTGCTCGCACCCATCGCCGTCCAGGCGGCGCAGCCCGCATCCCAGTATCCGAATCGTCCGATCCGGATCGTCGTCCCGTATTCCGGCGGCTCGTCCGATGTGGCCGCGCGCCTGCTCGCGGTCCGGCTGTCCGATGCGCTGAAGCAGCCGGTGCTGGTCGACAACCGCCCCGGCGCGGACGGCCGCATCGGCACCCAGTACGTGGCCAATGCCAACCCGGACGGCCACACGCTGCTGTCCATCCTGACCACGCACGCGATCTCCGGCGCGCTGATGAAGCTGCCCTACGACCCGATCAAGGACTTCGCGCCGGTGGCCGCGATGTCGGTGGCGGAACTGGGCATGGGCGTGCATCCGTCGGTGCCGGCCTCGAACCTGAAGGAGTTCATCGCCTGGGGCAAGTCACTGCCGCAGCCGCTGACCTATGCCACGACCCAGATCGGCGGCAACCAGCACCTGGCCGGCGAACTGTTCACCCTGATCACCGGCGTGAAGATGACGCCGGTGCCTTACAAGGGCGGCGGCGATGCGATGGCTGCGCTGCTCGGCGGGCATGTGAACATGTACTTCGGTTCGATGGCCTCGATGAACCCGGTGTTCAAGTCGGGCAAGGTGAAGCCGATCGCGGTCACCGGCACGGCCCGTGATCCCGAGTTCCCCGGCATGCAGACCTTCGCCGAAGGCGGCATCCCCGGCCTCGACATCCGCCTCTGGTACGGCATGCTGATGCCGGCCAAGGCACCGCGCGAGGCGATCGACCGCATCTCGAAACTGGTGGTCGAGAACGTCGCGATGCCGGATTTCCGCGCCGCGCTCGCCAAGCAGGGCATGAACCCGATGCCGATGGATTCCGCCCAGTTCGGGAAGTTCCTGCGTGCCGAGAGCGCCCGCTACATGGACATCGTGAAGCGGGCGAACATCCGCATCGAACAGTAGCCGGTTCAGTCGAGCGGGACGGTGCGACCCAGGTCGCGCCGTGCGGCCTCCTGCAGTGCATGGGCAGCGAAGGCGATGTCGCCGATCGCCATCCCCTGGATCAACGCGACGATCCGGTCGGACGGCGCCTGCCGGCCCGGCCTTGCGCCGCACAGCACGTCGCAGGCGAGCGCATCGACGCGCGCCTCGAACGTGGCGCGCGTGAAGTGGCCCTGCTCGATCCACGCCCCGCCATCGCCCATCTCGGCCGCGAAGTCGATGTCGTCGACGATGAAGCGGTCGGCCTCTGCCAGCACCGGATAGTCGACCTCGTTGTAGCTGCCCATCGAGCAGACCACCGCGCCCGGCTTCAGCGTGCCGCCGAACACCAGCGGCGAGGGTGACTCGGTCAGGGTGACCACCAGGTCCGCGCCATCGACCGCCTTGCGGCCGTCGGGTTCGGCACGCATCGGCACGCGCACGCCGGCCGCCTGCGCGGCGATGAACGCATCCATGTTCTTCGCCTGGCGCGACGTGACGCGGAGTTCCTTCACATCGAGCGCCTGGGCCAGCATCGGCACGATCTCGCTGGCGATGCCGCCGGTGCCGAACAGTGCCACCACCTGCGGGCCGGGGTTCACCAGCGCCTGCACCGATACTGCACCGAACGCGGCGGTGCGAAGACGGCTCAGCCAGTGCTCCGACACCAGGCCGGAGATCTGGTAGCCCGCGTGGTCGTAGACCGCGCAGTAGTTGGTGTTCATCGCGGTGGGGCCGGGATGCGACAACAGGCGTATGCCGGAGGCGTTCAGGTGGCCGACTGCAGCGGCCTTGAACTTGAACTTCGGGCCACCCACTGGCCGTGCGTCCAGCAGCATCGCCGATGGCGACGACAGCAGGCTTCGACCAGCGGCCTGGTCGACCAGGGTGCGGCGCGCGAGGTCGAGGGCGATGCTCGTATCGAGCACCGAACGCACGTCGGATTCGGCAAGGATGCGCAACTGGCCCATTGTCAGGACGCCTTCCGCACGATGCAGGCACACAGGCCGCCACCGGGCGGCGCCTGGTGCACGGTGTTGGCCGAGATGAAGGTACGGGTCGAGCCCAGGATCGACCCGATGATGCCGCTCATCGCGGCGCGTACATGCTTGTCCATGTCGAGGTGGCTGCTCTTCATCGTGGTGCGCACGCCGCGCACCTTGCCGTCGGGTGCGGAGCCGGCCTTGATCAGGGTGGCCACCACGCGCTGCGCATCGGCGACCTGCCCGTCTGCATCGAAGGTGCAACCGGCCGCGGTGTACATGTCGCGCAGGCCCTTCGCATCCAGCACGTCGCGCAGGAAGCCGGTGTGCACGCTGAGGTCGCCGGCCGCGCCGGGACGGTTGGCCAGCAGCATGATCTCGACGCAGTCCAGTTCGGCACCGGAGAACACCATCGCGCGCTTCGCATAAAGGCTGTGGTCGGTGTTGAACGCCTCCTGCACGATCTTCTCGCGCGGCACTTCTCCGAGGGCAAGGCCCGCACCCAGCGCGCCCACCGCCTTCGAATGCGCGGAGGTGACCCGGGTGTTGCGTACCGCGCCAGCCGTGGCCGGGATATGGCTTGTCACTGGCGTCTTCACGATCACCAGCGCGACATCGGCCGCCTTCACGCCGGCCTCGCGCATCGCGGCTTCCACGGTCTCGGCGACGATCACCGCGTGCGCCGGGGTGCCGATCTCTTCCGGCGTCAGCGAGCGGCTACGCGCGCAGCCGAAGGCGAGCGCCCTGCCCTGCCCTGCCTGCGCAGGCGCGGTCGGTGCGGATGCCGCGTCGTCTTCCACATCGACGAACAGATAGCCGAACGGCGTCATCGCGCCTTCGCAGCCGGTCGAGATCAGGAAGGTCGAACGCTCGGCCAGCGCCTTGCCGCCATGCGCCTCGATGGCGGCGGTCAGGCTGAGCAGGGCGAACTCGCGCGAAAAGTCGTTGACGTCGG
>JBIITW010000270.1:0-5595 GCA_044340265.1 Burkholderiales bacterium
CTGGCGGTGTTCCGCACCACGGTGAAGGAGCTGCCGATGCGCTTCACGCTCGATGATTCGATGAGCATGGCACCGACCGCGAAGCTGTCGATGCACAAGCAGGTCGTGCTGTCGGCTCGCGTGTCGCGCTCGGGCGAGGCGATGCCGCAGCCGGGCGACCTGATCGGCACCGTGCAACCGGTGGCCGTGGGTGCAACCGGCGTGCAGGTGCGTATCACGGATGTCGTGCGCTGACCGCCACGGCGTCGTCGTCCGCAGCTGGCGCATCGCGCGTGCGGTCGCGCTCATGGTGCGCGGGCTGCTGATCGCGCTGTTCCTGCTCGACCGTCCCGACGTGCGGCTGCGTAACCGGCACATGCAGCCATGGTCCGCATCGCTGCTCGACATCCTGGACGTCGGCCTCGACGTGCATGGCGAGCTGCCCGACGACGATGCGCCGGTGTTCATCGCGGCGAACCATGTGTCCTGGCTCGACATCTGGGTGATCAACTCGGTCTGCCCGACGCTCTTCGTCGCCAAGTCGGAAATCCGCGGATGGCCGGTGTTCGGCTGGCTCGCCGCGCGCGTGGGCACCCTGTTCATCGAGCGCGCGCGCCGGGTGGACACGCGCAAGGTGAACGATCGGATCGTGGCCCGGCTGGCGGTCGCCGGCGAGCGTATCGCGGTGTTCCCCGAGGGCACCACCACCGACGGCTCGGTGGTGCGTCCGTTCCATGCGTCTCTGTTCCAGCCGGCGGTGGGTGCACGCGCGCGCATCCATCCGGTCGCGATCCGCTATGTCGATGCGGCGGGCGTGCGCAGCGAGGTGCCTGCCTACATCGACGACCTGCCGCTGCTGCAGTCGATGTGGCGCATCGCCGGGGCGCAGGGACTGCGTGCCGAGCTGCATTTCCTCGAGCCGATCGAGCCGTTGCGCGCCGGGGGGGCGGACTCCGACGATATCGACGCAGGCCGCATGCGCTCGGAGCGCCGCCGGCTGGCCGCGCTCGCGCAGGAACGTGTCGCGGCGGTCGTTGCTACCGGACAGGCCGCCGCACCTGCCGGGGCAGGCGGGGCAGGCGGGGCGGCTGCTGTCGCTTGACGACGTCTAGCGGTTGGTCTTGATCTGGTAGGCCACCGCGGCGCGGATGTCCGCGTCGGTCAGCGTCGGGTTGCCACCGCGCGGCGGCATCACACCCAGGCCCTTGATCACCGAGGCGACCAGGGCGTCTTCGCCCTTCTTGATGCGCGGCGCCCAGGCGGCCTTGTCGCCGCTCTTCGGCGCGCCGGCGGCACCGGACGCGTGGCAGGCCGCGCAGGCCTTCTTGTAGACGGCCTCGCCATCGACTGCGCCGGCCGGTGCAGCGGCTGCGGCCTTCGGTGTCGCGGCGGCGGCGACGACGGTGGCTGCTGCCGCCGCGGCCGGTGCCGCGGCCGGTGCAGCTGCGGCCGGTGCAGCGACCGGCGGCTCCTTGAACTTCCCACCGGACGAATTCGCCATGTAGGCCACCGCACGCTTCATCTCGATGTCGGTCAGCGACGGGTTGCCGCCACGTGCCGGCATCTGGCGGATGCCAGCGATCGCCTGCTTGGTCAGGCCGTCGAGGCCCTCGGGCAGCAGCTTGGCCCATGCGGCGTTGTCGCCGAGCTTCGGTGCATTCAGCGCACCACTGGCGTGGCAGGACGCGCAGGCCAGCTTGTACACGTCTTCGCCGGTCCGCTCGGCCTTGACGGCCGCCACCACGGCAACCGCAGTGGCGCCAGCCGGCGGCGTCTGGCCGGCAATCCACAGTTCGCCCACCGGACGCATGCGATCGGCGATGACTTCGGCTGCCCTGGCCGAACTGCCCGCCGGTTCGATGTTCTTGGCGCCGGTGACGAACATGGCCAGCATCACGATGCCGACGATCGGCACGATGAACGAAATGGCCACCACCGTGATCAACTGTTTCGGCGTGCGAATCAGACCCTCGCCTTCACCGCCCGAACCTTCACCATGCTGCGCGCTCATCGAATGCCTCTCCGTCGGTACCGGCAGCCGTCCGTACGGTGTCCCTGTACGGTATGCCTGTACGGTATTGATTGCCTGTCTTGCTCAGGGAATAACCCGAAATTATATCGCCAACGCGGCTTCGTGGACATCGGGCGGGGTGTCAAGCTGCACCGGCCGCTCCGGCAATGCGACAATCCGGCCACCCGCCGGGGCTTTCGTGGCCCTCCCGGTCCCGCCCCGCCTGGCCCCACACCGCACCCTTCCATGACCGAACTCACCCGTCTCACCGCCTGCGCCGCCGTCGACCTGCTTGCACGTCGGGAGGTGTCGCCGCTGGACATGGTGGACGCCGCCGCCGCCCGCATCGCGGCGACCGACCGGACGATCAATGCGCTGCCGACGCTCTGCCTGGACCGCGCACGCGACCATGCGAAACGGCTGATGCAGGCACCTGGCGCGGCGTCAGGTGAAATGCGCGGCCGCCTGCACGGCCTGCCGATCGCGGTGAAGGACAACATCGACGTCGGCGGCGTGCGCTGCACAAGCGGCTCGATGGCCTTCGAGCACCGCATCGCGCCAGCCAACGATGTGGTGGTCGACCGGCTGGAAGCCGCCGGCGCGATCGTCATCGGCAAGTCAAACCTGCCCGAGTTCGCCGCCGGCGGCACCACCACCAACGCGGTGTTCGGCACCACGTACAACCCGTGGGACACCCGCATGACCTGCGGCGGCTCGTCCGGCGGGTCGGCAGCGGCGCTGGCTGCCGGGCAGGTCTGGCTCGCCACCGGCAACGATTTCGCCGGCAGCATCCGCATCCCGTCGTCGTTCTGCGGCACGGTCGGCCTGCGTCCGACCGCCGGTACCGTCGGCCGCATCCAGCGCCAGCCCTATTCGCCGCTGTCGGTCGAGGGCCCGATGGGGCGCACCGTCGCCGATGTCGCACTGATGCTCGACTGCCAGGTGGGCGAACTCGCGGCCGATCCGCTGTCGCGTCCGGCGCCGGCGCGTTCCTTCCTGTCCGCCGCGCGTGAACCGAAGCTGCCGGCACGCATCGCGTTCAGCACCGACCTGGGCATCGCACCGATGGTCGATCCGGAAGTCGCGCGCATCTGCCGCACCACGGCGGCCGCGATGCAGGTGGGCGGCTCGCGCGTCGAGGAGGCCTGTCCCGACCTGCAGGACGCCAACCTCGTGTTCCAGGTGTTGCGCAGCTTCCTGTATGTCGGGCGGCTCGGGGCGATCATGGACCAGCATCGCGAGCGCATGTCGCCGAACGTGGTCTGGAACACCGAACAGGGGCTCGCGCGCAGCGTGCGCGAGGTGGTCGATGCCGATGTCGCCCAGGCCGCGATCGCGCGTCGCGTGGTGAAGTTCTTCGACGACCACGACCTGCTGCTGTGCCCGGTCGCGATCACCCCGGCCTTCGATGCGAAGCTCTCGCAACTCGACGAGTTCGGCGGCGTGCGCTTCGGCTTCTACTACCAGTGGATGATGATGACCTACGCGATCACCGTCACCGCCTGCCCCTCGCTGGCCGTGCCCTGCGGGCTGACCGCCGGCGGGCTGCCGGTCGGGCTGCAGCTGATCGGGCCACCGCGGTCCGAACACCGCCTGCTCGAAGCCGGCGCCTGGCTCGAACAGCAGTTCAACCTGCACGAACGCGTGCCGCTCCCCTCCTGACCGTTACCCGACGCCCGGGTCTACCCCCCGGGTCTGACCCCATTTTTTTAATTCGTCTCTGACCCGGATTAGTTGATGCTTGCGCCCGCCGATCGTTGTTATGTCCCGACCCATCAGTGGGCCCGTGAACTTTCGCCTGGCCGGGTCGAGATCGGCATCACGGCGTTCGCGCAGGATGCGCTGGGCGACGTGGTTTTCGCCGACCTGCCGAAGGCGGGTGCGGTGCTGGTCGCGGGTGAGCCGTTCATGGTCATCGAGTCGGTGAAGACGGCGTCGGACGTGCATGCGCCGGTCGCCGGCACGGTGGTCGAGGTGAACGAGTCGCTGCGCGACAGCCCGGAATCGTTGAACACCGATCCCTACGGCGCCTGGCTGGTGCGCGTCGACGCGGCACCGGATGCGATGTCGGCATCGGGCCTGCTCGATGCAGCAACCTACGGCGCTTCGCTCGGCTGACACAGCGGCGCATGCAGACGCCACCCGACGGTCAGCCCGGCCAGCCTCCGGTCGAAAGCCCGCACAAGGGGCGAAGTGGCTGGCGCCGCGTGGTCAATGCGTTCGGCTATTCGAAGTCGGGGCTGTCGGCCGCCTATCGCAACGAGGCGGCGTTCCGGCAGGAGGTGCTGATCGCCGCGGTGCTGATCCCACTGGCGCTCTACCTGCCGGCCACCGGCACCGGCCGTGCGCTGATGATCGGCTCGGTGATGCTGGTGCTGGTGGTCGAGCTGCTCAACTCGGCGATCGAAGCCACCGTCGACCGCGTCTCGCTCGACAACCATGCGCTGGCCAAGCGCGCGAAGGACATCGGCTCGGCCGCGGTGATGGTCGCGCTGGTGAACGTGCCGATCACCTGGGGGCTGGTGCTGTTCGGCTAGCCGCCGGCAATGAACAACCGAAAGGAAGCGCGATGGACTGGACCTTCGAACTGCTGATGAAACCGCGCGGCGTCCCGCTCACCGAAGGTCCGGTGTGGGATGGCGAACAGCTGCTGTTCACGCACATCCACGCGAACGCGATCCTGCGCCTGGACGTGGCCACCGGCGCGATCACCAACTGGCGCACCGGCACCAACCGCACCAACGGCCTCGCCTTCGACAGCGAGGGCCGGCTGTTCGGCTGCTGCTCCGGCGGACGCTCGGTGCTGCGCTTCGACGCTGCATCGGCCACCACCGTGGTCAGCGACCGCGTCGATGGCAAGCGCCTGAACACGCCGAACGATCTCGCGATCGATCGCAAGGGCCGCATCTGGTTCAGCAACCCGATCAACGCCGGCAACTGGGACAAGACCGAGCAGACCGAGCTGCCCGACCAGTCGGTGCTGCGCTGCGACCCGCAACCCGACGGCCGCTACACCACCACCCGCGTCACCTTCGACACCACGATGCCCAACGGCGTGCTGCTGTCGCAGGACCAGCGCACGCTGTATGTCGCCGAGAGCGGCTACGCGAAGGGCGTGCCGCGCGAGCTGCGCGCCTATCCGATCCTCGACGATGGCAGCCTGGGCACCTTCACCACGCTGTTCACCTGGGGCGAGGATGCACGCGGCACGCATCGTGGCATCGACGGCATGTGCCTGGACCGCGACGGCAACATCCTCGCCACCGCCGGCTGGGAAGTCTCCGGTGCCGGCCCGATGATCTACGTGTTCTCGCCCGCCGGACGCGTGCTCGAGACGCATCCGGTGCCGGCGATCCGCCCGACCAACTGCGCATTCGGTGGCCCCGACATGACCACGCTGTTCGTCACCACCACCGAAGGCCATCTGTTCCGCGCGCGCACCGGGCGCGTCGGCTGGTCGATGTATCCCTGAGCGCGGGCCGCTGACAGGCGCCGGCCTGCAGCGCCTACAGCGCCTGCTCGATCCGCTCGACCAGCGTCGCCAGCACCTTGATCCGCGCATAGAGCTTGTTGTTCGCCTCGACCAGCGTCCACGGCGCCGCCGC
>JBIITW010000065.1:0-20514 GCA_044340265.1 Burkholderiales bacterium
TTTGCCGCACTGCAGCCAGGGGCTGGTGATGCCTGAACTGCTGACGCGCCCGGTACCGGAGACCGCCCGCGATGCGCTCGAGCAGGCCGGCGTGGCACCCGTGCTGGCGCGCGTGTTCGCTGCACGCGGACTGTGCGCCGCCGAAGAACTGTCGGATGACTTCGCCCGCCTGCTGCCACCAGCGCAACTGACCCGTTGTGATGCAGCCGCTGCGGCACTGGCAGATGCGATCGATCGCAACGAACGACTGCTGATCGTCGCCGACTACGATTGCGACGGTGCGACCGCCTGCGCCATAGGCATGCGCGCGCTGCGGGCCTTCGGGGCACAGGTCGATTTCCTGGTGCCCAACCGCTTCGAATACGGCTACGGCCTGACGCCGCAGATCGTCGACCTTGCCCGGCAGCGCAATCCCGACTGGCTGATCACGGTGGACAACGGCATCGCCAGCGTGGACGGCGTGGAGCGCGCAAATGCGCTGGGCATGCGCGTGCTGGTCACCGACCACCACCTGCCGGGCAGCCAGTTGCCCGCCGCCGAGGTGATCGTCAATCCGAACCAGCCGGGCTGCCAGTTCCCGAGCAAGCACCTGGCCGGCGTCGGCGTGATGTTCTACGTGATGCTCGCATTGCGGGCCGAGCTGCGCCGTCGCGGCCGCTTCGCGGGCGGCAGCGGCCCCAACCTGGCGCACTGGCTCGACCTGGTCGCGCTGGGCACCGTGGCCGACGTCGTGCGACTGGACGCGAACAATCGCATCCTGGTCTCCCAGGGCTTGAGGCGGATCCGCGCCGGGCGCACCGTACCCGGCATCGCCGCCCTGCTGCGGGTGGCCGGACGCGCGGCGGAGCGTTGCACCACCTACGACCTGGGCTTTGTCGCCGGCCCGCGGCTGAATGCCGCCGGCCGACTGCAGGACATGTCGCTCGGGATCGAATGCCTGGTCACCGACGACATCGCTCGCGCCGGTGCGATCGCCGCCGAACTGGACCGGTTGAACCGCCAGCGGCGCGAGATCGAAGCGACCATGCGCGACCAGGCGCTGGCTGCGGTGGATGTCGACGTCGGCAGCGACGGCTGGTCGATCTCGCTGTTCGATCCGGCCTGGCACCAGGGCGTCATCGGCATCGTCGCCGCGCGCCTGAAGGACCGGCTGCACCGACCGGCGTTCTGCTTCGCGCGCGGCGAAGGCGGCGTCCTCAAGGGATCGGGACGCTCGATCGCCGGACTGCACCTGCGCGATGCGCTGGACCTGGTCGACAAGCGCGTGCCCGGCCTGCTGCTGGCGTTCGGCGGACACGCAGCTGCCGCCGGCCTCAGCCTGCGCGAGGCGGACCTTCCGGTGTTCACGGAAACGCTGGAGTCGGTCGCCCGCTCGCTGCTCACGCCGGCCGACCTGTCGCGGGTGATCGAGACAGACGGCAGCCTCGATGGCGACAGCCTCGACCTGGACCTTGCCCGCTCGATGCACGAAGGCATCTGGGGCCCCGGCTTTCCACGGCCCGAGTTCATCGACCGGTTCGAGGTCACCGCGCAGAAGATCGTCGGGCAGGCGCATTCCAGGCTCGAACTGCGTGGCAGCGGGGGCCGCTACCCGGCGATCCGCTTCAACTCGATCGAACCGCTGCCGGGCAGGATCGAAGCGGTCTACCGGGTCGAGATGAACACCTGGCAAGGCCTGCACAGCGTGCAGCTCACCATCGAACACTGGCGCGACGCGACCGGCACCTCGCCGGCCTGGAACTGAGCGCGCGGGCATCCCCGCCGCGCAGCCCGCGCACCCGGTCGCAGGCCGCTATAATCGACGGTTTACCGCAGGAATCCCCATGGAAGCTGAACGCCTGAATTCGCTCGCCGACAGCCTGGCCGGTTTCGGCCAGCGCACGGCCGAGCTGCGGAGGTATCTTTGACTTCGATACCAAGCTCACCCGCCTGAAGGAAGTCAGCCGCGACCTGGAAGACCCGGCCGTCTGGGCCGACACCAAGCGCGCCCAGGAGCTGGGCCGCGAGCGCAAGCAGCTCGAAGACATCGTCGGCCGGATGGAAGGCACCGACCGGATGCTCGCGGACACGCAGGAGCTGTTCGAGATGGCCCGCGGCGAAGGCGACATCGGCACGCTCGAGCAGCTTGCCGGCGACATCGAACAGCTCGAGAAGGCCATCGCGCGGATGGAGTTCGAGCGGATGTTCAGCGATCCGCTCGACCCCGCGAACTGCTTCATCGACATCCAGGCCGGCACCGGTGGCACCGAGGCGCAGGACTGGGCACAGATGCTCGAGCGCATGTACCTGCGCTTCTGCGAGCGGCGCGAGTTCAAGGTCGAACTGCTCGAGGAATCGAGCGGCGACGTCGCCGGCATCAAGAGCGCGTCGATCAAGGTCAGCGGACCCTACGCCTACGGCACGTTGCGCACCGAGGCGGGCGTGCACCGGCTGGTGCGAAAGTCGCCATTCGACTCAAACGCGCGCCGGCACACTTCGTTCGCGAGCGTGTTCATCTATCCCGAGGTCGATGATTCGATCGAGGTGACGATCAACCCGGCAGACCTGCGCGTGGACACCTTCCGCGCGTCGGGCGCCGGCGGGCAGCACATCAACAAGACTGACTCGGCGATCCGCATCACCCACCTGCCGACCAACATCGTCGTGCAGTGCCAGAGCGACCGTTCGCAGCACCGCAACCGGGCCGAGGCGATGGCCATGCTCAAGTCGCGGTTGTACGAACTCGAGCTGCGCAAGCGCAACGAGGAGAAGCAGGCGATGGAAGAGTCGAAGACCGACATCGCCTGGGGCCACCAGATCCGCTCCTACGTGCTCGACCAGTCGCGCATCAAGGACCTGCGCACCAACCACGAAGTCGGCGACACGCAGCGCGTGCTGGACGGCGACCTCGACGACTTCATCAACGCCAGCCTCAAGCAGGGTGTGTAAATGACCGACGCTTCCAGCACCCCCCATACGCTCCCTACGTCCCCCACGTCCCCTGCCCCCGCCGCCGTGCCTGCAGACACGGACCACATCGTCGCCGAGCGGCGTGCGAAGCTGGCGGCGCTGCGCGCAGCCGGCGTGGCCTATCCGAACGACTTCGAGCGCATCCACCTTGCCGGCGACCTGCAGGCCGCGCATGCCGAGGATGACAAGATCGCGCTCGAGGCGAAGCCGGTCGAGGTGACGCTGGCCGGCCGCATCCTGCTCAAGCGGGTGATGGGCAAGGCCAGCTTCGCCAGCGTGCGCGACGGCTCGGGCATGATCCAGCTCTACGTGTCCGACGACGGCACCGGCACCGAGGCGCACGAGGCGTTCAAGCACTACGACCTCGGCGACATCGTCGGCGCGACCGGCGTGCTGTTCCGGACCAAGACCAACGAACTCACGGTGCGCGTGTCATCGATCCGGCTGCTGGCCAAGTCGCTGCGGCCGCTGCCCGAGAAGTTCCATGGCCTCACTGACCAGGAGCAGCGCTACCGGCAGCGCTACCTCGACCTGATGGTCAACGAGGATTCCAGGCGGACCTTCATCGCCCGCTCGCGCACCGTGCAGGCGGTACGGCAGTTCCTGCTCGATCGCGGCTACCTCGAGGTCGAGACGCCGATGATGCACCCGATACCGGGCGGTGCGAATGCGCGCCCGTTCAAGACCCACCACAACGCGCTCGACATGGAACTGTTCCTGCGCATCGCACCCGAGCTCTACCTCAAGCGCCTGGTGGTGGGCGGCTTCGAACGCGTATTCGAGATCAACCGCAACTTCCGCAACGAAGGCATCTCGACCCGGCACAACCCCGAGTTCACGATGCTGGAGTTCTATTCGGCCTACACGCGCTACCGGGAACTGATGGCGCTGACCGAGCAGATGTTCGCCGAGGTGGCGCGCGCCGTCACCGGCAGCGAGAAGATCACCTACCAGGGACGCGAGATCGACTTCAGCAAGCCGTTCGCGAAGCTGACCATCCTCGAGGCGATCGCGAAGTATGCGCCGCAGTACACCCCGGCACAGTTGGGCGATCGCGCATGGCTCGCGGGCGAACTGGCGCGCCTGGGCGAGTCGGTGCATGCCGATGACGGCCTGGGCGGCATGCAGCTTTCGCTGTTCGACGCGACGGTCGAGACCCAGTTGTTCGAGCCGACGTTCATCATCGACTACCCGACCGAAGTGTCTCCGCTGGCGCGGCGCAACGACGACGATCCGTCGATCACCGAGCGCTTCGAGCTGTTCATCGCCGGCCGCGAGATCGCCAACGGCTTCTCGGAGCTGAACGATCCCGACGAACAGGCAGCCGTCTTCAGGCAGCAGGCCAGTCGCAAGGACTCGGGCGACGCCGAGGCGATGCACTATGACGCGGATTACGTGCGTGCGCTCGAGTACGGACTGCCGCCCTGCGGGGGCGAAGGCATCGGCATCGACCGGCTGGTGATGCTGCTGACCGACAGCAGCACCATCCGCGACGTCATCCTGTTCCCGCAGATGCGACGCGAAGACTGAGCAACGTCGTCCCGACCTGGGGCCTCAGCTCGCCACGCCGGTGTCGAAGCTCAGGTCCCAGCGATAGGGCTGATCGGTGCCGTCGACATCGGTCGCGCCTGCCCGCCGAACGCGGCCGAGCAGACGCGCGCCTGGCCTCGCCTCTCCGGCCAGTTCGATGCCACCGTCCTTCACCCAGTCGCGGTGCTGGCGATTGAATGCGACGGTCGGCCCGCCCATGTTCGCGAACAGCACGGAGTAGCGCACGAGGTTGTCGAAGCCGGCCTTGCCGGGCCCCTTCAGCCGCAGTTCCAGCACCAGGTAGGGCATGGTCTGCGCCGCCATCGCCTGGCTGACCGAGCGCAGGCGCTTCATTCCTTCCAGCACGCCGGGCGGTGGCAGCTCGGGAAAGAAGCCCAGCGTGGCCAGGGTGCCGTCGGCCGCAGCGAGCGCGATGCCGGTGCCGAACGCATGGTCGGTGCCGAGCCAGTGTGCCGTCGCCTCCATCCGGTCGCCACGGCTGCATCCGGCCAGCGTGAGCACGGCTCCTGCGGCGAGAAGGCCGCGCCTGCGCGTGTTCAACCCGCGCCGCCGGCAAGGCGCTCGAGCAGGGCGGGAAGGTGCGACACGTCTTCGATCAGGTGGGCGCCGGGTTCGCGCTCGAGCTTCTGCCGGCTGTGCGCGCCGCTCCACACCGCGACGTTCACGCCGCAGCCGGCGTTGACGCCGGACTGGATGTCCAGCACGGTGTCACCGATGTTCAGCACTTCGGCCACCGAGGTGATGCCGGTGCGCTCCATCGCACGGAAGATCATGTACGGTGCCGGCCGGCCCAGCGGCACATCGTCGCCGCAGACCAGCGCATCGGCAACCCCGCACTGCCCTTCGCCCTTGTCCCATCCGACCGCCGCCAGCACCAGCGCCTGCGTGTCACGGTCGAACCCGGTGTTGAGCACGATCGCCACGCCACGGCTGCGCAACCAGGCAAAGACCTCCGGCGCCCCGTCGACAGGCCGCGCCCCTCCGGCACGGAAGCGGCGATCGAGTTCGCCGCGGAACGCGTCGTAGACCGCCGCGGCATGGCGGTCGAGATCGGCATCGCCGCGACGCAGCTGCACCAGATGGCGGATCGCTTCGCGCTTGCCCGCGCCGCGGATCGCATCCAGCTCCCCGGCGCTGGCCGACAGCCCCTGCGATGCGAGCGCCGCGTCGAAGGCCAACGGCACCACGCCGGTGTCCTGGATGGTGGTGCCGGCCATGTCGAACACGGCCAGGCGGATGGGTGGCACGGACCCCGCGCCGATGCGCGTGGTGGTCGGTAAAGGTGTCGATGTGGATGTCATCGTTGTTCCTGCAGTGACATGGCTTCGCAGACGCGGCCGAGCCCGATCTTATCGCGCGCCCACGCGGCGCATCCGGTTGACCAGCGAATCCCAGCGCCAGCCCTCGGGTCCGTACAGCGCCACGCCGCCCATGGAGCGCATCGGCGCCTGCGCCATCCAGTCGCCGATGCCGGCAAGCCGCTCCCGTCCGGCACGGGTGACCAGCAGGGCGTCGTTCCAGAAAACGCTTGCCCCCTTCGCCGGATCGGGCATCGTCACCGGTCGCTGGTCGGGATGCGACAGAAGTGGCGATGGGCCGGCAGACAGCCGGCAAAGCAGCGAGGCGAAAGGCTGGTCCGCCATGAACGGCCGGTCTTCGGCATGGTGGCAGGCCGCGACATGGACCTCGCGCACACGGAACACACCGCGATCGAGGGCTTCAAGGACCTGGCGCTCGGTCCGCGAGAGCCCGCCCTGCACTGCCGGGAATTCCTCGCGCCAGCGCTTGATCGCTGCATCGAGCGCGGGCGACGCTGCATCGTCGCCATCGAGCAGCAGGTCGAGCCTGCCGGCATCGTCGGTGGTGAACGCGCGCCAGCCCTCGAGCGCCCGGGCAAGGATCGATGGCCCCGCGGCGCAGCGACCATCGAACGCCGCGCGCAGGGCGTCGGCGTCCTGCATGCCCGGCTGGCCTTCGAGCCGCGCTTCACTGACGATGGCTTGCGGCCTGCCCAGGCGCGCGATGCGCGCAAGGACCTGCAAACGTTGCAGCTGATCATGCAGGCCGGCGGCGAACCAGACCACCAGTTCCGCGTCCATGCCGAGCACTTCGCTCAACCTGCGATCGCGTTCGGCGAACGCCTCGAGCGCAACCGACCCGCTGCCCCATCCGGCGTCGGCGATGAACGCTGCGCGCAGGCGCGCGAGATCGTCATCTTCGAGATCCTGCACCGGTCCGTCATGCAGCACGTCGCGCCAGACGATCGAAGCCTGACCCAACCCTGCCGCTTCGACGGCGCCGGCCGCGCAGTCGCCGCTGACCAGGTGCAGGACCTTCGTCATCGCGCTGCGGATCAGGCGTCGATTGCGTGCGCCATCAACTGCTCGAGCGTCACCACCGAAAGCGCAGCGCGGTGGGTCCCCGCAAGCACCACGCGTGGCGCCATGCCAGCCTCGAACGCTTCCTTCCAGCGAGTGACGCACAGGCACCAGCGATCGCCGGGCACCAGCCCGGCGAAACCGTAGGCCGGCATCGGCGTGCTCAGGTCGTTGCCGCGCGACTTCGAGAATGCCAGGAACTCTGCAGTGACCTGGGCGCATACCGTGTGGCTGCCGAAGTCGTCGGGCGCCGTCTCGCAGCAACCGGTGCGGAAGAACCCGGTCAACGGCTTCATCGAGCAGGTCGCCAGCGGCGAGCCCAGTACGTTCAGCTGCGACGATCCGCCGCCGCCGTGTGATCCATCCATGGTTTCTTCCTTCAGCCGGCGTTGCGCAGCACGAACGGCATCTCGGGCACCGGGAATCCGGCCTCGCCGAACGATTCACGGATCGTGCGGTTGGTGTCGAAGTAGACCTGCCAGTAATGGTCGTTGTTGCAGTAGGGACGGACCGCCAGCACCGGTCCGCTGGGGGTGAAGTCGAGGATCTCGACGTCCGGCGCCGGTACCGTCAGCACGTTGGGAATCTTCGCGATCCGATCGCGCAGCAAGCCGATGGCCGCTGCATGGTCGGCGCTCTGCGCCAGCTGGGCCTTGAGGTCGACCCGGCGGTAGGCGTTTGCCGAATAGTTCTGGATGCTGTCGCCGAAAATCCTGTTGTTGCCCACGATGGTCAGCACATTGTCCGGCGTGTTGATCGCCGTGCCGAACAGGCCGATCTCCTTCACGGTGCCGGTAACCCCGCCCGCGCTGACGAAATCCCCCACCTTGAACGGACGCAGCACGACCAGGAAGGCGCCGGCCGCGAAGTTCGCGAGCAGGCCGCCCCAGGCGGCACCGATCGCCACGCCGACGCCGGCGACCAGGGCGGCGAAGGTCGTCGTTTCCACCCCGAAGTAACCCAGGATGGCGACCACCAGCGCGATCTTCAGGACGACCGCGACGAACGAACCGATGTAGCGCAGGATCGTCGGCTCTACCTTCTGCCGCTCGAGCGCTGCGCTCAGTACGCGCACCGCGAGGTTGATCAGCCAGGTACCGACCACCCAGAAAGCGATCGCGGCAGCGACCTGGAACGCGCCATGGATCAGGATCGGCTGCGCCGTCGTCCAGAAATCCCCGAGATTCATCCAGGCCTCCACGTGTCATTGGGATGCGGCGAATGTTGCGCGATCGGCGAAGACAACTCAAGGACCCGCCCGCAGCCCCTCCCTGCGACCACGGACAGCGGCAAACCGCGGTAGCATCGCGGCCCTGCCGGGCCGCAAACGACCTGCCGTAGCGCGCCGCCCCCGGAAGCCCTGCCTGGAACCCGCCTGTGAAAGCCCACCCATGAGCCAGAACGAATCCGCATTGCCCGATGTCTCGGTCGCCGAACGCCTGGTCGACCGCGCGCTGGCGATCGACCCGAAGACACTGCCCAGGGCAGTGCGCGAGCAGGCCGAGTCCCTGCTGCTCGATGTGTCGGGCCTGTGCGTGGCCGCGCGCGACACGGACTACATCAGGGCGCTGGTCGCATCGGTGGACGCGGGGGGGCCGGCGACCGCGATCGGGCACGCGGGTCGCTTCAGTGCCGAAGATGCAGCCTTGATCAACGGCACGGCCGCCCATGGCGAGGATTTCGACGACACCTATGAAGGGGGGCCGGTACACAGCGCGACGGTGATCGTGCCGGCCGTCCTCGCCGCCTGCGAACGTTTCGGGCGCGACGGCCAGTCGGCACTGGCCGGCATCGTCGCCGGCACCGAAGCGTTGTGCCGGATGAGCCGCGTCGTGCCCAAGGCCATCCACAAGTCGGGCTTCCATCCGACGGCGATCCTCGGCACGATGGCGGCGACGCTGGCCGTCTCGGTCGCGCTCGGCCTGAACAGGCGCCAGGCCGTGGACGCCCTGGGCACCGCGGGCAGCATGGCCAGCGGCATCATCGAATACCTGGCCGAAGGGTCCTGGACCAAGCGGCTCCATGCAGGATGGGCAGCCCAGTGCGGCGTGCGAGCGGCGCGCATCGGCCAGCAGGGCTTCTTCTCGCCGCGCACCGTGTTCGAAGGTACCCACGGCCTCTACAACGGCTTCGCGCACAGCGCAGCCGGGGACTATGCCGCGCTGCTCGACGGCTACGGCTCCGACTGGACGATGCTGTCGATCACCTTCAAGCCGTATGCCACCGGCACGATGAACCAGCCCTACATCGACTGTGCGCTACGCCTCGCACGCCGCGCCCAGGCCGAAGGCTTCCGCGCCGAGGACGTGGTCGACGTGCTGTGCGAGACCGCGGAGGGCTATGTGCACCGCCTGTGGGAGCCGCTCGCCTCCAAGCACCGCCCGGCGACGGAGTACGGCGCGAAGTTCAGCGCGCCGTTCAACATCGCCGTCGGCTTCATCACCGGCGCCGCAGGGCTCGATGCATTCACGCCACGCACCGTGCGCGACGAGCGCATCCTCGCGCTGGCATCGAAGGTGCGCTACGTGGTGGATCCCGCGAACCCCTATCCGCGCGCCTATACCGGGCATGTCCGGTTCACCCTGGCCGATGGACGAACGGTCGAGGAACGGCAGCCGTTCATCCGCGGCGGCGTCCATTCCCCGCTGTCGCGCGAAGAACTCGAGACCAAGTTCCGCGGCAACACCGCGTACGGCCAGTGGAGCGACGCCGCCTCGGCACGGCTGCTTGCAGCCACCCGTGCGCTGTTCGACGGGCCGGTCGACCTCGCCGCGTTCAGACCGGCCTGACCCTCAGTAGTAGACCGTGCCGTCGAACAGCCGGCGCGCGGTGCGATAGAACGAGCCGCGCAGGGCATTCCACTGCCCGGCGCGGCATTCGACCTGCGCGCCGACGGTCAGCACGCCCGACGGCATGGCGATTCGCAGCGAGTCGGCGGACGCACCCGCACCACTGGCCGGGCGGCGGGCACGCCAGGCCACCGTGCCTTCGATCGAGGCGGCCACGGCGATGCACAGTGAAGCGGTCAGGGGAAGCGCCCGATGCGGCTGCCCGTTGGAGATCATGCGTGCCGTGAGGTCCACCGTATCGGCACCAATGGTGTCGCCCGACAGCGTGTGCGCGGCCAGCGGTGCGGCGACGAAGCCGACGAACGGCACCACGCTCCGGCTGCGCGCCTCTTCGATGGTCGGTGCGAGACCCATCGCGACCGACGCCTGCAGGCGGATCGCTGACAGCCGTTCGAGGGTCGTCGCATCGGCTTCCAGGTCGGCGGGCATCTCGGTTCCGCTCAGGCCCAGGGCCGCAGCCGACACCAGCACGCAGGCGTTCGCCGCATCCACCATCGATACCTCGACCGGCCCCAGGCCGGGAACATCGACAAGATCGACCACGTTGCCCGTCGGCAGCAGCCGGCCACTGCTTGCGCCACCCGGCGAAAGGAAGTCGAGGCGGATCGGCGCGCCTGTCCCGGCGACCCCAGGTATCGACAGTTCGCCTGCCTCGACGGCCTGCCCGCCGTGCACCGGAAAGGTGGCATGGATGATCTTGTCGGTGTTCGTGTTGTAGACGCGGACCAGGGCCTGGCCATCCGCGGCCTCGACCAGCCCCTCATCCACCGCGAACGGTCCGACGGCGGAGGACATGTTGCCGCAGTTGCCGCTGTAGTCCACGTGCGCATCCTTCACCATCACCTGCGCGAACGTGTAGTCGATGTCGGCGTCCGGCCGGGCCGAGCGCGACAGCACGCAGACCTTCGACACGGACGACAGGCCGCCCCCCATTCCGTTGAGCTGCCGCCCGTTCGGGTCGGGCGATCCCATGGCGCGCAGGAACATCGTGTCCCAGTCGCGCTGCTCGGCCGGCAGGTCGTGGCGGTGAAGCATCAGGGCCTTGCTGGTGCCCCCGCGCATGAATACGGCGGGCAGTCGATGGCGGTTCATCTCGGTTACTCCAGGAAACAGGTTTCTCGTCCGATTACAGCAGCGGCAGCGGCCCGGGCGCGCGTTGCACGGTCCAGGTCCGCTCGTCCATGTGCTGGCAGGAACCGAAACGATAGGAAGGCGACACGCCAGGCAACGCGAAACGCGCATCGTAGAACCATGCGCACACCTGGCGGATGTCGGCACGATACTCGACATGGCTGAGCACCGTATACACGCTGAAGCGGCGGAACGCGGCGAACTCCGGCCGGCTCCATGCCGTGCGGGCAAACTCCGCGCGGCCGCCGTCGTCGCCGAAGCGGAAGGCATGGGTCCATTGCAGTTCGGCGGCCGAGCGATAGGCGGCGCGAACCGTCGACAGCGCCGAACGCGTCGGCGCAGATTCTTCGGCGCCGGATCCGGCTCCTGCCCGGCCCACCTTGACCCAGGCCAGGTCGTACGCGTCGCCATGGGCGACCAGGACCTGCCAGTTGAGCGGCGAAAACGGCTGCGGAAACGCCTGTACGCTGGCCGGATCGAGCGAGCGCTGCTCGGCCATCTCCGCGCCCACCGACAAGGCCTGGTCCCGCCATTGCCCGAGCATTGCCACGTAGCCCGCCGCGAGGGCGAAGGCACCGATGGCCGACCAGCGGGCATGCACCGGTCGGCGCCACGCAAGGACAGTCGCAGCCAGGGCGAGCATCAACATCGGCACATCGAGCGGGAACAGCAAGGGCACCGCATAGCGGGTGTCGCTCATGGGATGCCATGGCTGCACGCCCGACGCGGTCATCAGGTCCAGGCCGAGGTGCACCAGCAGCGCCGGCGCCGTGATGGCGAGAAAAACCGGCCACTCCGTCGGACGACGCGCAAGCAGCGCAAAGAGGACCGCAAGGACCAGCGCAATCACTGGAAAGGCAAGCAGGGAATGTGTCCAGGCCCCTGACGGTGCCAGCACGGCGAGCGGGTCCTGGATACGCGACAGATGGGCGACGTCAGGCAGGGCGCCAGCCAGTGCGCCGGCCGCGACCCTCGCCGGGCGACCGACGAAACCCGGGCGCGGCCGTGCCGGCTCGACGGCGAGCGCGACCAGCACGCCCGACAGCAGGTGGGTCAGCGGATCCATCGCGGTCCGCCGCGCACGCCGCCGCCGCTCACCGCAGTTCCTCCACCCGGACCTGCACGCGTCGCAGTTCGGTCGCGCCAGCACCGGCACGGCCCAGCAGCACCGACTGCCGGTCATCGGTCGTACGTACCGTTCCACCGAGATCGATCCATTCGCCGAGCCGTCCACGCACCGTGGTCGAGAGCTGCTGCGTGCTGACTGCACCCGGCACGCTGCCGCCTGCCGGGGCCTGGCGCTGCGGCAGGATGTCGAGGATCACCTGATCGCCCGCCAGGCGCGCCACCACCTGGAAACCGGTGGACAGTTCGCGGTACTCGACCGACTCCACGACCTGGAGGCCGGCCGGCCCGCGCACCACCTGCCGAACCGGCACCGGAGCCGAACGGCCCGAATGGATCATCGCCGGCTGTCCTTCCAGCGCCTGGACCTGTTGCATGGTCCGATCGGACTGGCTGCGGTCGGTCGAATAGACCTGTACGCCGACACCGCCGCCCGGCCTCGGGTTGCCCACCGACACGTCTCCTCGCCCGACCGCGACGCTGCCATCCACCGATGCACGGTCCGCCCCGGATGCGGCATCGCCGTCCTGGCGGACGCTGATCAGCAGGCGGCGCGGCAGGGTGTCGATACGCTCGAGCACGGCCCGGATCTCGGCCAGGTTGGCCTGGGTGGTATGGACGATCAGCTGGTTCTGGATGCCGCTGACCGTGCCCGGCGCGGGCACCAGCGGGCGCAGCAGCGGGATCACCTGTTCGGCCGTGCGGTAATGAAGGGGCAGGATTCCCATTACCAGCGGCTGCGCCTGCGCGGCAGCGGACAGCCAGACGAGTTGCAGCATCAGCAAAAACCGCCCGACAAGGCCGGGCCTGCAGTTGTCCATCGCGTTCTCCTGTCCATCCCTGGAATACACCGGGGACGGCCTGATCAACCCCGCCCGTGCCCTCCGGCGGATTGCCATCGAAGTTGGGCTATGGCATTCTCCGCCCCGCCCGTCAAGGCAACGGTTGGCGGACAACAGGTGAAGGATGTCCCGGGGGGGATCAAGTTCCGGCGGATAGTGCCGTAAAACTCAGAATTCTGCTTGCTTATCAAGCATCTCTGAAAGGATCTTCAGAACATGCATTTTGTCCCGACCCGATCCATCCCTCATTCTCTTCTGTCGCGCGCCCTGAGCTCGCATGCCACCCTGGCCGTCGCCGTCGTCGGTTCACTGGTGCTGCTGTCGGTTCCCCAGGCGGTGCGCGCACAGGAATACCGTATCGAAGCCGCGTCGCCGGCAGGGACCGATGCGGCAACCATCGTCCCGATGGCGCCCCAGAGTCTTGCCGGGCGTGCGGTCAGCTCGGCACAGGAACTCGTGATGCAGGCGATGGGCCTGATCGGCATCCGCTACACCTTCGGCGGGCGGACACCGGATACCGGTTTCGACTGCAGCGGCCTGGTCCGTTACGTGTTCAACCATGTCACCGGGCGTTCACTGCCGCACAATTCGTTCGAGATGGCCCGCATGGGCACGCGCGTCGAGCAGGCGGAACTGCAGCCCGGCGACCTCGTCTTCTTCAACACCCGTGGCCAGCGCTTCTCCCATGTCGGCATCTATGTCGGTGACGGACGCTTCATCCATGCCCCCAGCCGCGGCGGCCGCGTTCATATCGTCAACATGGGTGAGCGGTACTGGGTCAACCGCTTCGACGGGGCCCGCCGGCTGGCGGGCTGAGCCTGCGGGTGGCTGCCTCGATCCGGCGACGGATCTCGGGCAGCGCCTCCCGCGCGGCGCGCTGTCCCTCTGCGATCGCGAGCTTGCGGCTCTGGAAGTCGGTCGGCCTGAGCTGACCGACAGCGGGCCGGATCACCACATCGGCCTCTGCCAGCTCTGCCGCGCCCAGCGCCCGCCCCATGATGGTGAAGGTCTGCAGCAGGATGTCGATCGAGTCCCCGAGGCGGGCGTACTGGGGCTGGCTCGAGATGTCGACAGCAATCACCAGTTCGGCACCGAGCATGCGGGCAGCACGCACCGGGATCGGATGGGTCAGGCCGCCGTCGACCATCTGGCGGTCGCCGATGATCGTCGGCCGGAACACCCCGGGCACCGCGCTAGAGGCGCGTACCGCCTGCCCGGTATCACCGCGCCGGAACACGACGCCCTCGCCTGACTGCAGATCGGTCGCCACCGCAGCGAACCGGATGTTCAGCTTCTCGATCGGACGTTTCTGTACCGCGCTGTTGATGAAGGCCTGCAGCCGTTCACCGCGCAGGAAACCCCGATCGGGCAATGCGAAGTCGCGCACGTCGGCCTCTTCCAGTTGTCCCGCGATGCGTTGCAGATCGGCCGACCGATAACCTGCGGCATAGATGGCGCCGACCACCGCGCCGGCGCTGGTACCGGTGACGAACTCAGGCTGGATACCGGCCTGTTCGAGCACCATGATCACGCCGACATGGGCGAAACCACGCGCGGCACCCCCACCCAGTGCAAGCCCGATGCGTGGCGGCGAAGCGACCGGTTCGGCCTGCGGCTGCGGCAGCGGGACCACCACGGGCGGCGGAACCGGTGCGACCCTGGGCAACGGCACCATGCCCGCCGCAGGCTCGGTTGCAACCGCGCCCGGCCCGGACTGCGCGGGCGAGGTCCCCGCACGCGCGGTCTCTGGCGTCGACCGGGCGGTCTCGACAGGCACCGGGGCGCGCTGCGCACAGCCAGCCACCAAGAGCAGGATCAGGAAGGCCGGAATGTAAATGCGATTCTTTCTCATTTACAAACGAGAATCTTTCTTGTTATCATTTTCAGCATCCCTTCCACGAACGAGGTTCCAGATGCACCGACTGTCCCTCCGCCGCCTGCTGTCCGCGCCGATGACCGGCGTCCTTTGCGTGCTGGCCGCCACCCTGTCACCCGCCACGCCGGCCATGGCGCAGACCGACAAGGTGCTCAACCTGTACACCGCGCGCCATTATCAGACAGACGAGGCGCTGTACGCAGGCTTCACCCGCAAGACCGGGATCAAGATCAACCGGATCGAGGCGGGCGAGGATGCCCTGCTCGAAAGACTCCGGAACGAGGGCCGCAACAGCCCGGCCGATGTCTTCGTCACCGTCGATGCCGGGCGCCTGTGGCGCGCGGAGCAGCTCGACCTTTTCCAGCCGCTCGACTCCGCGGTGCTGAATGCCCGTATTCCGGCCCAGCTGCGCACCCCTGCGGGCACCTGGTTCGGTTTCTCCACCCGCGCGCGCGTGATCGCCTACAACCGCAAGACGGTGCGTCCGGAAGAAGTGGCGACCTATGAAGACCTCGCGCACCCTCGCCTCAAGGGGCGGATCTGCATACGCGCAAGCAACCATGTGTACAACCTGTCGCTGATGGGCGCGATGATCGAACGGCTGGGGGAAGCCAAGGCCGAGGAATGGGCACGCGGCGTGGTCGCCAACCTGGCGCGCCCGCCACGCGGCGGCGACACCGACCAGATCCTGGGGGTGGCGGCCGGGGAATGCGACGTGGCCGTGGCCAACACCTATTATTATGTGCGGCTGATGAAGTCCACCCGGCCGCAGGACCGCCAGGTGGTCGAAAAGGTTGCCCTCTCGTTTCCCAACCAGGCGACTTCAGGTACACACATGAATGTATCCGGCGCAGGCATGCTGCGCACCGCGCCGAACCCGGGAGCCGCGCGCCTTTTCCTGGAGTACCTCGCCAGCGATGAAGCCCAGGTCTATTTCGCCGATGGCAACAATGAATGGCCGGCGGTCGCCAGCGCCGTCACGAAGAATCCTGAACTCGCCTCCCTCGGCAAATTCAGGATGGAGACGACCAACATCGGGGTGCTCGGGCGAAACCAGCCGCTGGCACAGAAGATCCTCGACCGGGTGGGCTGGAAGTAGCCTGTCCGGCGGACCGCAATGACGCGGTCCGGATCGCCCTGCCGTAGCTGGCGGCGGTGCCTGTTCGCAGGCGCCGCCGCCATCGTGCTCTGCGCGGGCCTCGGGTTGTCGGCTCCGCGCGGCGCCTGGGGGCAGACGGCTGCGCCGCTGATGATGGGCCTGTCCCTGGGCATGCCGGCAGAAGCGGCGATTCGCGTGGTCGAGGCGATGGCACCGAAAGGCAGCGTCACACTGCCCCCGATGCGCCGCGACATGGTCTACCTCGTGAAGATAGAGGCGCCGGTCGCCCTTGCTGCGCCGGCAGACGAAGGCAGCAAGGACGCGAACTTCTACGTGATGCTCAACAGCGCGCCACGGATCCTGAGAAGCCAGCCGACGCGATCGAGCCATGTGCCGTTCGTGACGCTGGTACTCGGTGCTGCCGATCGTCGCGTCGTCCGGATCGTGTTCGAGCCGTCCTTCGTCTACTGGCCGGACGGCTACGACGCTGCCAGGCGTACCGCATGGAGCCTGGTCGAGCTGCTGCGCGAGCGGCACTCGGTGCCGGTCGAACTCGCACCCGCATCCAGGCCTGGCCAGTCGAAGGCCCAGGGCGCGGCCAGCAGTCGAGGGCCCGACAGCGGATCCGACCGGCCGGCCGGGCAAGCAGGTTGGGCGCTGCGGGTGAATCCCGAGCGCAAGTCCATCGTGCTCACCGACCTCACGCGCCTGCCCGACGCGTTTGCGACCCGGCTGCAACTGGACTGACCGGCGCGATCCGGATGCGCAGGGTGCGGGTGAGCAGCATCACCGGCAGCATGCCCACGGCGACGATCACCAGCGACGCAACGGCGGCCTGCCCCAGCCGTTCATCGGACGCGAACGTATAGGCCTGGGTAGCCAGCGTGTCGAAGTTGAACGGACGGATCACCAGCGTGGCGGGCAGCTCCTTCATCACGTCGACGAACACCAGCAGCGCTGCGGTCAGCACGCTCGTCCACATCAGTGGCCGGTGCACGCGCCACAACGTCGCGCCGGCCCCCAGCCCGAGCGAACGCGCGGCATCGTCCATCGAACGGGTGATCTTGCCCAGGCCCGTATCGATCGCCTCCTGTGCGACACCCAGGAAGCGCACGAGATAGGCGTAGATGAGCGCGGTCACGGTACCGGTGAGCAGCAGGCCGGTGGCGATGCCGAACCGCTCGCGCATCAGGGCGTCGAGCCAGTTGTCGAGCGTCGCCAGTGGAATCAGGATGCCCACGGCAATCACCGCCCCGGGCACCGCGTATCCCAGCCCGACCACCCGGCTGGCGGTGATCGTGAACGCGCTCCGGTGCAGGCGCAGCGAATAGGCGAGCGTGGTCGCGATCAGCACCGCGAGGATCGCGGTGATGCCGGCCAGGGTGAAGCTGTTGATCGCCAGCCGAAGGTAGACGCCGGCGGAATGCTCTGCCCTGGCCTCGATCGCAAGATGCAGCAGCGTGGCGGCCGGCAGCAGGAACCCGGCGGCCACGGGCACCAGGCAGGCGATCACCGCGAGTACCGCACGCCAGCCGGTCAGCCGCAGCGGCATCACCGGCCGGCTTCGACCGCCCAGCGTCGCATAGCTCGCACGGCCGCGCGTCTGGCGCTCCACCAGCAGGACGATCAGCACGAACGACAGCAGCGCGCAGGCCAGCTGGGCGGCCGCGAGCCGGTCGCCCAGCGACAGCCAGGCACGGTAGATGCCGGTGGTGAACGTCTGCACCGAGAAATAGGACACCGTCCCGTAGTCCGCGAGCGTTTCCATCGAGGTCAGCGCCACGCCGCCGGCGATCGCCGGCCGGGCCAGCGGCAGCGACAGCCTGAAGAACGTGGCCCACGGGCCGAAGCCCAGGCTGCGGCTGACCTCGAGCACGCTGCCGGAACGTTCCGCGAAGGCAGTCCGGGCCAGCAGGTAGACGTACGGGTAGAGCACGAAAACGAACATGGCTGCCGCGCCACCGAGCGAGCGGATCTCGGGGAACCAGTAATCCGCGCGTCCCCAGCCGAAGGTATCCCGCAGCAGGGTCTGCACCGGCCCGGTGAACTGCAGCAGGTCCGTATAGGCATAGGCCATCACATAGGCCGGCATGGCCAACGGCAGCACCAGCAGCCATTCGAAGGTCCTCCGCCCGGGAAAATCGAGCATCGTCACCAGCCAGGCCGACCCGACGCCGATCGCCGCCACGCCGATGCCCACGGTGACCAGCAGCACCAGCGTGTTCACGACATAGTCGCCGAGCACTGTCTGCAGCAGATGCTGCCAGACCGCCCCGGTACCGCTCGCCGTCAGGCTGGACACCACCGACAGCACCGGTACCGACGCAACGAGCGCCAGCAGCAGTGCGAGCAGGACCAGCGGGGACTTCAAGGCACTCGGCATCGGTGCAGGCGATCTGCCGGATCGCCGGCGGGCGGTTGCCGGTCGATGCGACGTTTTGTTCACGGTCGCGGATTCTGCCCCAGCCTGGCTATAATGAAAAGCGAATCGTTCTCATTTGATCATCCGGTCTCCCGCTGCTCAACGCGCCGCCTGACATCCGACAGAAACCCGACGATGGATCCCGTCCTCCGCTTCGACCAGGTCAGCCATGCCTACGGCAAGGTCGGCGTGTTCCAGAACCTGTCGTTCTCGCTCGCCAGGGGCCAGATCGGATGCCTGCTCGGCGCCAGCGGCTGCGGCAAGACGACCGTCCTGCGCTGCATCGCGGGCTTCGAGCCGGTGGCGTCCGGCCGCATCCTGATCAACGGCATCGAAGTGGCGCGCCCCGGCTGGCAGGTCCCCCCCGAGAAGCGGCAGGTCGGCATGGTCTTCCAGGACTACGCGCTGTTCCCGCACCTCACCGTCGCCGGCAACATCGGCTTCGGGCTGCGCTCGGGCAACGCGGCCCAGCGTTCGGCACGCGTCAGCGAGCTGCTCGAGGTGATCGGACTGGCCGAGGCCGGTGACCGCTACCCGCACGAGCTTTCCGGCGGGCAGCAGCAGCGGGTCGCGCTCGCCCGTGCGCTGGCGCCCCGCCCCGAACTGCTGCTGCTCGACGAACCGTTCTCGAACCTCGATGTCGAGATGCGCGAACGGCTCGGGCAGGAAGTACGCGACATCCTGAAGCAGCAGGGCACTACCGCGATCCTGGTCACCCATGACCAGTCCGAGGCATTCGCGGTCGCCGACGAGATCGGCATCCTCGATCGCGGCCAGCTCGCGCAATGGGACACGCCATACAACCTGTACCACCGCCCCGCCAACCATGTCGTGGCCGACTTCATCGGCAAGGGCGTGTTCCTGCCCGGCATCGTGCTCGACGACCACCGCATCGACATCGGCATCGGCAAGCTCACCGGCGACCTTCCGGGCGAGTGCGGCAAGGGATGCGCCGGCTGCGCGAACTCCTGCGATGTCGAGGTGCTGCTGCGGCCGGACGACATCGTGCATGACGATGCCAGCCCGCTCAAGGCGAGGGTGGTGCACAAGGCGTTCCGCGGTGCCGACATCCTGTACACGCTGGCCCTGCCAGACGGCCGCGAAGCGCTGTCAGTCGTGCCCAGCCACCACAACCATGCGATCGGCGAGGAGATCGGCATCCGCGTCGAGGCCGATCACGTGATCGTGTTCCGGCGCGAGGCCCGCGATGGCGTGGCGCCCCTGCCCCGGACCAGCGCCTCGAGCGGGCCGCGCCCGACCCGGGACAGCCACGCCGGCGCGAGCAGCAGCGCCGCAGCCCAGTAGGCGATCCCGAACGCGAACAGGCCGACCGTGCCGAAGGCCGGTCCCAGGGCGCCAGCCGGTCCTGCGAACAGCGCGGTGCAGAGCAACGTGTGCCCGACATAGAACGTCATGGTCATGCGGCCAAGCGGCGCGAACGCGGCCAGCCAGCGGGCGCCACCGTCATGCCATGCGCGCACCAGCGCACAGACCACGCCGGCAGCCAGCAGGGGACCGGCGAACTGGGTGGCGAAATCGATCGCCGAGACATCGCCCCCCGGATACACGCTGATTCGCCAGGCCGCCAGACCGAGGTTGAGCACCAACGCGGCAGGCAGGAGCCAGCGCGCGCCGATCGCCCAGAGCCGCGCACCGGTCCGGCGACGTTCGAGCAGGCGAAGCCGCCCGGCGACCACGCCGAACGTGCCGAGCGCGAGCATCATCGGCACCTGCCACGGCACCTGGTAGAGATAGGACGCGTACGCGGCCTGGTGCAGTTCGATGACTTCCGGCCAGGTGCCGGCCCGGGTCAGCCAGTGCGGGGATACCGGCATCTGCGGCGCGCTGGCCAGCATCCAGAGCCAGAGGGTGCCGCCGACCAGCAGCCAGGCCACCGTCCAGCCCAGGCAGCTCCACCACAGTCGACGCAGCCTGCGCCGGGGCGCCGCCAGAAGCATCAGTCCGAGCAGCGCCAGCCAGGACAGGATGTCGCCGAAATAGATGAACAGGCCGTGCAGCACGCCGAGCACCGCCTGGCGCAGCATCTGCCCGCGCCGGCTGGCGACCAGGGCTGCGGGAGGACGCCGTCCGTGGCGACGGGTGCGCATCGCCCAGCCATAGCCGACCAGGAACATCAGCAACGGGTAGCTCTTGGCCTGCAACAAGGCAATGCACGCAGCCTGCACGGCAAGTGCCAGCATCGAATCGAGCGGTTCCACCACCCCGGCCGGCGAGCTGAACACATGCGGGAAGGACAGCGAGTTCATCACCAGCACGCCGCCGAGCGCCAGC
>JBIITW010000066.1:0-20511 GCA_044340265.1 Burkholderiales bacterium
TGGCGGTCGGCCGTGCGAAGCGCGACAGCAGCGGGCCGTCGGCCTGGCGCAGGCGCTGCACCAGCGAGGTGATCGCAGTCGATGCGATCCACATCGCGCACAGGATGCCGAACGAGGCGAGCGGGCTGAAGGTGCCGATGCCGGTCTGTGCCGACATCGCCAGCGGCACCACGATGGCGGTGACCACGCTGATGCCGAACGCCCAGCGCAGGCGCACCGCCATCTCGGGCAGCGTCGCCTTCTTCCATTTCGCGATCGGGCCGATACCCATCAGGAACATCAGCGGCGACATCAGCGGCAGGTAGACCGCGTCGAAGTAGGGCGGGCCGACCGACAGCTTGCCCAGGCCGAGCGCATCGATGAACAGCGGATACAGCGTGCCGAGCATGATCGAGCCCGCGGCCACCACCAGCAGCACGTTGTTGCCGAGCAGGGCCGTCTCGCGCGACATCAGGTCGAACGAGCCGCCCAGGCCGATCTTCGGCGCGCGCCAGGCGTAGAGCGCAAGCGAGGCGCCGATCGACACCACCAGGAAGGCGAGGATGTACAGGCCGCGTTCCGGATCGGTGGCGAACGAGTGCACCGAGGTCAGCACGCCGGAGCGCACGAGGAAGGTGCCCAGCAGCGACAGCGAGAAGGCGCTGATCGCGAGCAGCACCGTCCAGCTCTTGAAGGCACCGCGCTTCTCGGTGACCGCCAGCGAATGGATCAGTGCGGTGCCGACCAGCCACGGCATGAACGAGGCGTTCTCGACCGGATCCCAGAACCACCAGCCGCCCCAGCCCAGCTCGTAGTAGGCCCAGGCCGAGCCGAGCGCGATGCCCAGCGTGAGGAACAGCCAGGCCACCGTGGTCCACGGACGCGACCAGCGCGCCCAGGTGGAGTCGAGCTCGCCGGAGATCAGCGCGGCGATGGCGAACGCGAAGGCGACCGCGAAGCCGACATAGCCCATATAGAGCAGCGGCGGGTGCATCACCATGCCGATGTCCTGCAGCAGCGGGTTCAGGTCGCGGCCATCGGGTGCGGCGGGCAGCAGGCGCTCGAACGGGTTCGAGGTGAACAGCATGAACGACAGGAAGCCGACGCTGATCATGCCCATCACCGCCAGCACGCGCGCGACCAGCGGGGCCGGCAGCTGCTTGCTGAACACGGAAACGGCCACCGTCCAGCCCGAGAGCATGAACGCCCAGAGCAGCAGCGAACCCTCGTGCGAGCCCCAGCTGGCGGTGAAGCGGTAGAGCGGCGGCAACTGCGAGTGCGAGTTCTGCGCGACGTTCAGGACCGAGAAGTCCTGGTTCATGAAGCTGTAGACCAGCGCGGCGAAGGCCAGCGTGACGAACACGCCCTGCCCCTGCGCGACCGGCCGCGCCATCGCCATCCACGATTCGGTGCCGCGCTGTGCACCGACCAGCGGGAAGATCGACTGGATCAGCGCCAGCAGCAGGGCGAGGATCAGGCAGAAATGGCCGAGTTCTGGAATCACTTGCCGTAACCTCCTGCGGGCGCGACCACCGTGCCCTGGGATTTCTTCGCCTGGTCGAGGGCGTAGGCCGCCTCGGGCGGCATGTAGTTCTCGTCATGGCGCGCGAGCACCTGGTCGGCGCGGAATATGCCATCGGGGCCGAGCCGGCCACGTGCGACCACGCCCTTGCCTTCCTGGAACAGGTCCGGAAGGATGCCCTTGTAGGTGACCGGCACCACTTTCGCAGTATCGGTCACCTTGAATGCAACCGTCACCCCGTCGGGCCCGCGCTTCACGCTGCCGGCCTCGACCAGGCCGCCGATGCGGAACGGACGATCGAGCGGCGCCTCTTTCGCATAGACCTGGGTCGGGCTGAAGAAGAACAGCAGGTTGTCCTCGAACGCGCTGAGCACCAGCGCGGCGACGACTGCCAGCGCGGCCAGGCCGCCGCCGATGATCGCCATCCGTTTCTGCCGCGGTTTCATGTGCTGCTCCACTCCCGGATCTTGCGCTGGACCAGTGCGCGCGCCAGCGACTGCCGACGCTGCTTCACCACCCAGGCCACCTCGGCGACCACCAGCAGGGCGGTCACGCCGTAGGACATCCACACGAAGAACGCATAGCCGCCCATCGCCAGGAAGTCCGAAAAGCTCGCCCAGTTCATCGCGCTCCCCTTTCCTTGGACTCCGGCATCGCCTCGGAGGTTCCTGCCGGCCCGACATGACCTTCGGCCACCAGCAGCTCACCCACCCATGCACTGTGCTGCTCGCGTTCGATGATGATCGAGCGCACCCGTGCGAGCGAGATGGCGATCGTGTACATCCACGCCGCGAACGCCATCACCAGCATGCCGGTGAGCATCACGGTAGCCATCGACGAGCTGCCGGGCTTCACCGACGCGCCCTGGTGCAGCGTGTTCCACCACTGCACCGAGAAATAGATGATCGGGATGTTGATCACGCCGACCAGCGTGAGCACGGCACCGGCGCGGTCGGCCCGGCGCGGATCGTCGATCGACGCGCGCAGGGCCATGTAGCCGATGTAGAGGAAGAACAGGATGAGCGTGGAGGTGAGCCGTGCATCCCACACCCAGTAGGCGCCCCAGGTCGGGCGGCCCCAGAACGCGCCGGTCCACAGCGCGACGAAGGTGAACAGCGCACCGGTCGGGGCCAGCGCCTGCACCATCATGCCCGAGAGCCGCGTGTTGAACACGACCCCGGCCGCTGCCCAGCCGGCCATCACCAGGTAGGTGAACATGCCCATCCAGGCCGCCGGCACATGGATGTAGATGATGCGATAGGAATCGCCCTGCTGGAAGTCGGTCGGCGCGAGGACCAGCCCGATGTACAGGCCGACCAGCGTGGTCACCACCGCCGCGCCCGCGAACCACGGGATCATCCGGCCGGCAAGGCCGTAAAAGCTCGCCGGGGCGGCGTACTTGAACCAGTGGATGGCCATCGGGAGGAAGGTGTGGGCTCTGTCAGTCCAGCGATATCCGCACGGCCGCGGCCGCGGCCCAGGGTGCGAAGGTCAGGGTGAACACCGTCAGCGCGGCGAGCAGCGAGAGGTGTCCCCCCGCATCCAGCCCGCCCAGTGTCGCCTCTACGGCACCGGCACCGAAGATGAGAGCCGGAATATACAGCGGCAGCACGAGAACCGCAGTCAGAACGCCGCCGCCCCGCAGGCCGAGCGTGAGCGCCGCGCCGACCGCGCCGATCGCGCCCAGGATCGGCGTGCCCAGGGCGAGCGACGCGACCAGCACCCAGACGGTCGAGGCCGGCAGGTCGAACTGCAAGGCAATCAGTGGTGCGAGCAATGTAAGTGGCAGGCCGGTGGTCAGCCAGTGGGCGACCAGCTTCGCGAACACGATCAGCGACAGCGGCTGCGGCGCGAGCGCCAGCTGCTCCAGCGTGCCATCCGCATGGTCGGCCGCGAACAGCCGCGGCAGCGCCAGCAGCGACGCCAGCAGCGCCGCCACCCAAAGCACGCCGGGCGCGATCTCGCGCAGCAGCTCCGGCTGCGGCCCGATGCCCAGCGGGAACAGACTGACCACGATGATGAAGAAGAACAGCGTAGTCATCAGCTCCGCCGGGCGGCGCAGCGTGAGCAGCAGGTCGCGGCGCAAGACAGTAATTGGGGTCAGACACCAATTAAAGTTCACCAGCGGCTCCCGCGCGGCCAGGAATAAATGGGGCAATAAATGGGGTCAGACACCATTTATCGGGCACCTGAGGTGAATCCGGCGAGGCCGCTCCGATAAATGGTGTCTGACCCCATTTATCCCACGCGTCTTTCATCGTGCGCTCCCCAGGCGTAGCTGGTGCAGCGTGGCCGGCGCTGCCGGCGTGATCGCATGGTGGGTCGCCACCACCGCCACGCCGCCGCCATGCAGGTGCTGCCCGAGCCGCGCGACGAATGCGTCCGCCGCTTCGGTATCGAGCGCGGCGAGCGGCTCGTCGAGCAGCCAGAGCTTGCGGTCGCCGAGGTAGAGCTGCGCCAGCGCGACCCGCCGCCGCTGGCCCTGCGACAGCACGCGTCCGGGCAGCATCTCGCGCCCGGTCAGGCCGACCTCGGCCAGCGCGGCGCCGATCGCGGCGGCGTCCACCGTCACGCCGGCGATGCCGGCCGACACCGCCAGGTTCTCGCGTGCGGTCAGGTCGTCCTTGATCGCCGGGGCATGGCCCAGGTAGCAGAGATCGGCGAAGAACTCGTCGCCGAGGTCGGTGGTGGCTGTGCCGTTCCAGCGCATCTCGCCGGATTCGGGGCGCGCGAGCCGCGCCAGCACCCGAAGCAGCGTCGTCTTGCCGGTGCCGTTGCGGCCGGTCACCTGCAACAGTCCACCCGCCGGGACGGAAAAGTCCAGGCCGGCGAACAGCACCCGATCGCCACGCGCCGCGGCGAGGGCCGACACTTCGAGCAAAACCACCTCCCGACAAAGCGTTTATTCTACCCCGCGCGATGCAAGGGCCCACCGATGGACATGACGACTACCTCGAATCGCTGAAACGCGAGCGCGAGGCACGCGGCTACCTGCCCGAGGACGCGACCTTCGCCGAGAAGGTGCAGCACCATGCGCTGCGCGCCCTGGCGATCGCCGCCGCCGCCGCGGTATTCGGCCTGGTCTGGTACCGGGTGAACAGCCTGTGCGGCGCGGGCTGCGAGCGGGCCGGCGCGATCGCGGTGTTCATGGGCCTGGCAACCCTCGCCGGCCTGTTCTGCTGCAGCCTGTACTACGTGCTGGCGCGCAAGGTCGTGTCCACCCGCGTGGCGCTGGGCATGCATGCGGTCGCCGCGGTGCTCGCCTGGACGATGTGGATCGTGCCGATGCGCGCCGGCGCCCTCGCGGACGCCGCTGCGAAGGAGGAACGCACCGCGCAGATGCGCCAGGCCGATACCGGGGTGGCCGACGCCCGCTCGAAATGGATCGCCACCCTGCATGCCGGCGACCGCCGCGGCCCGCCCGGCACGTTTCCGGCCGATACCGTGGCGATCGACGACGATGGCGACACGGCCACCGTCACCAACCGCACGAACCAGCAGCTGGTGGTGGCGCTGGCCCGGGTGCGCGCCGTGCCGGAGGGGCAGGGCTCTCCGGACGCCCGCTGGTCGGGCTGCGGCATGCAGGTCGACCGCGACGCCAGACGCTACTACTGGCACTTCCTGTCCCCCGGCATGCAGGTGGCCTGGCGCGCCCATGAGCGCTGCGCCGATGCCTTCCGCGGCGCGCCGCTCGAGCTGCGCATCGGCAAGGCGCCGACCGACAACGCGTCCTGGTGGTCCGACTCCGCGTTCGAGAAGCCGGGCGGGCGCGAATACGACGGCGTACGCTGAGGTGCCGGTGGCGAAGAAGACCACCGGCGGATGGTCGGTACTGGCCGAGGGCGCCCACCTGATGCTGCTCGGCTTCGCGGTTGCCGCCGACAGCCGCTGGGTGTGGACGTTCGTGGTCGCAACCAGTGGCTGGCTGGCCTTCTCGGCCTGGATCGCAGCGAAGCGGCGCAGCGACGCGATGGCGATCACGCCACGGTCGCGTATCGCCTCGGCGGCGCAGGGCTATGTCGAACTCGCGGGCATCGCCGAGGTCGTGGGCGAGGGGTCAGGCATCGACCCTGGCAGCACGCCACTGCGCGACCCGGTGACCGGCACCGAGTGCGTCTGGTTCCGCGTCGAGAGTTTCCATCGGGACGGCCATGGCGAGAACGCGTCATGGGAACCTGCGGGCCGGGCGCACAGCAAGCGCCCGATCGGCCTGCGCGACGACAGCGGCCTGTGCCTGCTCCACCACGAAGGCGCCGAGATTTCCGTCGGCGCACCACAGAACGTGATGACCGACGCCGACACCCAGCACTGGATCTGGCGCATCCGCGCCGGCGAGCCGCTGTATGCCATCGGGATGTTCCGCACCGTCGTGCTGCCCGCGCCGGGACATGCGATGTGGGCACCGGACGACGGCCGGCCGTACCTGATCGCGAACAAACCCCAGGCGGCGGCGATGCGCCGCTTCCGCTGGCGGCAGTGGTTCCATCTGGGGTTGTTCGCGGTGGGGGTCACGCTGGCAGCGCTGACCTGACCGCGGAAAACAGGGGCGGAAAATGGGGTCCGGAAAATGGGGTCAGAGACCATTTAGCGGGCACCGCCGCTGCAATGGCGAGTCCGCTCCGCTAAATGGTCTCTGACCCCATTTTCCTCGTTACGATCGCGGTCCAGGAGAAACCCATGAAAACAACAAGCACCCCGGCCCCCACGCGCCGCCGCCAGCTGGTCATCGCCGGCGCATCCACCGTGGCCACCCTCGCCACCGCCCTGCCGAAACCCGCCCGCGCCCAGCAACCTGCCGGCAAGCCCATCCGCCTGATCGTCCCCTATCCCGCCGGCGGCGGCACCGACGCGCTCGCCCGCACCATCGCCCCCGAACTCGCCGACACTATCGGCCAGCCGGTGATCATCGACAACCGACCCGGCGCCAACGGCATCATCGGCAGCGACGCGGTCGCGCGGTCCAAGCCCGACGGCAGCACCTTCCTGCTGACCATCGCCAGCCACACGATCAACCCGCTGCTCTACACCCGGCTGCCCTACGACAACGACAACGACCTCGTCCCGGTGACCCTGGTCGCCGAGTACCCGTTCGTGCTGGTGGTGCACCCGGCGCTGCCGGTAAAGACCGCGAAGGAATTCATCGCGCTCGCCCGCAAGCGACGCGGCGAGGTCACCTACGCCTCGTCCGGCAACGGCAGCGGCCCGCACCTGGGCATGGAGCTGCTCGCCGCGATGGCCGACATCGACCTGATCCACGTGCCCTACAAGGGCGCCGCGCCCGCCACCGCCGACCTGCTCGGCGGACAGGTGCAGGCGATGCTCAACAACTTCCTCGCCTCGGCCTCGCTGATCCGCGCCGGACGCCTGCGCCCGCTGGCGGTGACCAGCCTGAAGCGCTCCGCCGCGATGCCCGAGTTGCCGACGCTCAATGAGTCCGCACTGCCTGGCTTCGAAGTGAACGGCTGGTACGGCCTGTTCGCCCCGCGCGGCACCACGCCCGCGGCCGCGACCGCGATGCAGGAAGCCGTCGCCAAGGCGATGCGCCGCCCCGCCGTGGCCCAGCGCCTGTCCGGCGATGGCGCCGTCGCGGTAACCAACACCCCGGAGGCGTTCGTGAAGTTCCTGCGCGCCGACAGCGAGAAGTGGGCGAAGGTGATCAAGCGCGCGAAGCTCACCCCCGAGACGCTCTGACCGGACCTGCACCGATGCCCCTCCTGAAACGCCCCGGCCAGCCCGACCTGCACTATCACGTCGACGACTTCACCGACCCCTGGCGCAACGCCCCGCTGCTGATCCTGCAGCATGGCAACGGCCGCTCGGCCGAGTTCTGGTATCGCAGCGTCCCGTACCTGTCGCGCTTCTACAAGGTGGTGCGGCCCGACATGCGCGGCCTGGGCGGGTCTGCCAGGTGCGCAGGGACCAACTTCGACCCGAAGACGCAGATGGACCCGCAGATCCTGATCGACGACCTCGCCGACCTGGTGAAGCACCTGATCGATACCGTGCCGACCGACCGCGTCCACTTCTGCGGCGAGTCGCTGGGCGGCATCCTCGGCCTCGGCCTCGCCGCCCAGCATCCCGACCTGCTGCGCACCCTCACCATCTGCGCGACCCCGGTGTTCATCAGCGACAAGATGAAGCAGAGCTACGCGCTGGGCCGCGGCTCGCGCACCGACGCGATGCGCGAGATGGGCGCGGCGAAATGGGTCGACACCACCAACCGCTCGACCCGCTTCCCGCCCGAGACCGAGGAGGGGATGTTCGCCTGGTACGCGAAGACCTTCGCCGCCAACGACTTCGAAGTGCAGCTGCGGCTGGTGGAGATCCTGAACACGGCGAGCGCCGAGGGCTTCCTGCCCGACGTGAAGCTGCCGGTGCTCGGCCTGTACCCCGACGCCGGCCCGATCACCGACGCCGAGCAGGAGCGCCTGCTGCGCGAGCGCCTCGCCGACTTCCGCATCGCCTACCTGCCCACGCGCTACCACATGGCGCACATGATCCATCCTGCGACCTGTGCGCGGAATGTGCTGGAGTTCATCGGTGCGCATGACGGCATTGCCGTAGATGAAACCTGAGCGAAACCTGAGAACACGACAAACATGGAACAGTCCCTCGACACCCGCGCCGTCACGCTGACCAAGACCTTCTGCAACCACCTCGCCGCGACGACGTACGAATCGCTGACCCCGGCCGCGGTACGCGAATGCAAGCGCGGCATCCTCGACTGGCTCGGCTGCGCACTGGCCGGAAGCCCGCATCCCGAGATCGACATCACCCTCGAGGTGCTGAAGCTGAACGGTGGCCGCCCGGTGGCGACGGTGATCGGACGGCAGATGAAGCTCGGCCTGCTCGAAGCACCGATCGCCAATGGCCAGATGGGCCACCTGCTCGACTACGACGACACCCACATGGGCGGCGTGGTGCTGCATGCGAGCTCGCCGATCCTGGCGGCGCTGTTCGCGCTGAGCGAGCACCTGGACGAAGTGCGCGGCGCGGCCAACCTGGCGAGCACGCCTGTGACCGGCCGCGAGTTCATGCTCGCCTACGCCACCGGCTTCGAAGCCGGCGTGCGCGTCGGACGCACCGCCCCCGGCCACCATGACGGCGGCTGGCACCTGACCGGCACGCTCGGCACCATCGCCGCGGGTGCCGCCTGCGCCAAGCTGCTCGGCCTCACCGGCCAGCAGATGACCTACACGCTGGCGATCGCCGCCACACAGGCCGCCGGCATGCAGCAGAACCGCGGCACGATGTGCAAGTCGTTCCATGCGGGGAAGGCTGCGTCGAATGGGCTGCTGGCTGCGCTGCTTGCTTCGAAGGGGTTCGACGGCACGCAGGAGATCGTCGAAGGGAACAAGGGGTTCGGGCGGATCTACAGCAACCGGTGCGAGCCCGAGGCGCTGGTTGCGGATCTCGGCGGGCCGTGGGTGATCGAGACCAATGGGCACAAGCCGTATGCGTGCGGGGTGGTGCTGCATCCGCTGATCGACGCGATGGTGGAGATGAAGAAGCGGCATCCGGTCGACCCGGCGCAGATCGAGGCGATCGAGTTGAGGGTGCATCCGCTGGTGCTGTCGATCACTGGGGTGTCGGAACCGTCGACCGGGTTGCAGTCGAAGTTCTCGTGGAAGCATTCGGCGGCGGTGGCGTATGTGGATGGGAATGCGGGGATACCTCAGTACACGGACAAGAAGGCGGTAGACCCGGTCATCGCGGCGCTCCGTGGGAAAGTCACCGCGGTCGGGGATGCTGCGCTAGGCAAGGATGAGGCGTTCGCGGTGATGAGGGTCGGTGGGCGGACGTTCGAGGTGCATGTGCCGCATGCGAGCGGAACGGCGGCGAATCCGATGACGGATGAGGCGATGCGCAGGAAGTTCGTGGCCAACGCTGCAGGCCTGGCGCCGACGGCGGCGGAGGCGATCGCGGGGCTCATGGAGCGATTGGAGGGGAGCGAGGCCGGGCGCCTCGTGGCTGCCTGCGCGTCCCGATAGTCCCCTGATCTGCAGGCGCCGCCCGCCGGAGGTGAGTTACAGAAGGTTTACTTCTTTTTATGGCCGCAGGATAATTATCCATGGAAGATAAAAAGGGATAGAAATGACCTTCCACCGACCTGCGATCGCTGCAGATATGGCTCAGCAGCTCCTGCACCCGAAGGGGCTCACCAGGAACAACATCCGATCGGGGCTGTTCCTGGGTGGACTGCGTCGAATCGGCAAGACAACCTTCCTGCGGGGTGACCTGATCCCTGCGTTGGAAGCGGAAGGCGCCATCGTCGTGTACGTCGATTTGTGGAGCAACACTGCTGCCAGGCCGACGGACCTTCTCCTGGCGGCAGTGCGCAAGACGCTGCAGGAACTGGAGCGGCCGGACTCGAGGGCGCTCGGCGTTCTGAAGCGGTTGAAGGGGCTGGACGTCGGCGCAGCCGGCTTCAAATTCGGCTTCAACCTGGCCGAACTGGGCAAGGCCGAGGGGAACACGCTGGCGGGCGCCTTTGCAGAATTGGTGAGCACGGCCAAGACCGATGTCGTGGTCATCATCGACGAGATCCAGCACGCTCTGAACACGGACGATGGCAACAACATGCTCCTTGCGTTGAAGGCCGCGCGTGACGAGATCAACACCAGACCGGATACGCCCGGGCATTTCCTCTTCCTCGGGACCGGCTCGCATCGCGCTCGGGTTCGCGAACTCACGATCAAGGGCAAGCAGGCTTTCAACGGCGCGATGTCGGAGGACTTTCCCGTCCTCGAAAAGGATTTTGTCGAGTGGCTGCTGAAGGAGGCTGATCTGGAAAAGCGAGCGCCGTCCCTCGACGTCGCGTTCGAGTGCTTCACTCGCCTTGGGCGGCGGCCGGAAGAGCTGACGAAAGCCCTGGTCGCGCTCAAGAACATGCCGGTCTTTTCCAACGCGGACCAGGACCTGCGTGCGATCACGGAAGGCATCAGGCAGTCGGCCGCAGCAGTCGAACTCGCTCGAGTGGAAGAACTCGGTCCCCTTGCACAAGCCGTCTTCAACTACGTGTGCGACGAAGGCGGGCAGGGCGTCAAGAAGCTGTTCTCGGGCGCTACGCTCGAGGCCTACGGACGCGTCCTTGGCCGGCCCGTCGCCGCTGAAGAGGTGCAGAAGGTCGCAGTTCTGCTTCTCGACGAGAACATCCTCGCTCGCGACGGCCACGGTATCTACGGTGTCAGCGATCCCTTCGTGATGGAGGCCTACCGTGGCAGGGCGAGCATCCGTGAGACGCTCGAGGGTGCCCACTCAGCCAAACCCGGCACGCTTGCGATCGAAAGCACCAAGCCCATCGAATAGGGATTAGAGCAGCCGCCCCGCCGGAGACGATCACCAGTCGACGCTGAGCATCACACCCCAGAAGATCACCGCTCCGATGCTCCACAGCAGCACGTTCCACCACATGCACAGGAAGCTGCGCACGTAGGCGTGCTCGGGGTTCGAGCGCAGGTAGACCACCGGCACCCTGGCTCCCAGCCGGGTGGACCGCGAGCGGGGACCCTCGGCGCAGAACGTGTGATCCTGTTGGAGGTGGTCGGTGAAGCGCACGACCGGGTGGTCGACGGTGGCTTCGTAGCCGTCCTCGATCTCATGTCCAACCACGGTGCCGGTGGCCGTGCCGCCGGAGCGCAGCACAGCGAGCCGCCTCAGCACCTGGTGCGCGATGAACGCCGTGACAGCCAGCGTGACGGCGAGCATGTAGAAGAACATGGGCGTCGGAGATCCTTGACGAGGCGAGGGCGAATGGGGGCCGGTGCACTGATGACTGTCGGGCGGTCGATTATCGCCTGACAGCGGGCGGCGCCGGCGCCACCGCTGTGCTACCGGATGCGGGAATGCGGGGATAGCGCAGTACACTGACGAGGAGCCGCAAGCAGTGATGAATGTCGGCGGGCGGACGCCAAAGGTGCCTGTTCTGCATGCGAGCGTGACGGCGGCGAACCCGATGGCGGGTGAGGCGATGCGGTCAACGCCCAGACGTGACCCGCTGAAAGTCTGAGGCGATTTACCCGCACGGGGAGGGATTGAATGACGCCGGAAGCCAAGGCGCGCCAGCAGATAGATCTGAAGCTGCAACAGGCCGGGTGGATCATCCAGGACCTGGCGCAATTCAATCTCGGCGCCGCCGTCGGCGTGGCCGTACGCGAATACCCAACCGACACAGGACCAGCCGACTATGTCCTGTTCATCAACCGCAACGCGGTGGGCGTGATCGAAGCCAAGAAGGACAGCGCCGGCGAGAACATCACCGCGACCGAAGCCCAGACCGAACGCTACGCTGCCGCCAACCTGAAATGGCGCAAGGACAACACGCCCCTGCGTTTCCTGTTCGAGGCTACCGGCAAGATCATCCGCTTCACCGACAACGCCGACCCTGCGCCACGCTCGCGCGAGATCTTCCACTTCTTCAAGCCGGAAACGCTCGTCGGCTGGCTTGCGCTGCCGGACACCCTGCGTCGCCGCCTGGCTGAGCAGATGCCCGCGCTGCCGGAGAAGAACCTCCGTGATTGCCAGATCAGCGCCGTAACCGGGCTCGAGAAGTCACTTGCGTTGAATAAACCCCGCGCCCTGGTGCACATGGCCACCGGCGCCGGCAAGACCTTCACCGCCATCACCTCGGTCTATCGCCTGCTCAAGTTCGGCGGCGCGAAGCGCATCCTGTTCCTCGTCGATACCCGCAATCTCGGCAAGCAGGCGCACCAGGAGTTCATGGCCTATACGCCACCGGACGATGGACGCAAGTTCACCGAGCTCTACAACGTGCAGCGTCTGGCCTCGCCCAGCATCGACCCGCATTCGCAGGTGTGCATCAGCACCATCCAGCGCATGTACGCCATCCTGAGCGGCGAGCCGATCGACGAATCGGCCGAAGACATGTCGCTCAACGAACTGCAGCAGACTGCCGTGCAGGCGAAGTTCGTCCGCTACAACCCGGCCGTGCCGGTGGAAACGTTCGACTTCATCGTCATCGACGAGTGCCATCGAAGCATCTACAACCTGTGGAAGCAGGTGCTGGACTACTTCGACGCAAGCCTGATCGGTCTCACCGCGACGCCCGACAAGCGCACTTTCGGCTTCTTCAACGAGAACATCGTCGCCGAATACACCTACGAGCAGTCTGTCGCCGATGGCGTCAACGTCGGCTATGACGTGTACGAGATCGAGACCGAGATCACCCGGGCCGGCGCCGAGCTCAAGGCCAGGGAGTGGGTCGACCACCGCGATCGCCAGACGCGCAAGAAGCGCTGGAGCGAAACCGAGGAAGACACCCCCTATACCGGGAAGGAGCTGGATCGATCCGTCGTCAACCCGAGCCAGATCCGACAGGTCATCCAGGCGATGAAGCATGCCGTGGAAACGCAGATTTTCCCGGCTCGCAAGGAAACGCCCAAGACCCTGGTATTCGCCAAGACCGACAGCCACGCCGACGACATCATCAACATCCTGCGCGAGGTGTACGGGCAAGGCAATGCCTTCTGCAAGAAAGTCACCTATCGCGCGGAGGAAGACGCCGACAGCATCCTCAGCAGCTTTCGCAACGACTACAACCCGCGCATCGCGGTCACCGTCGACATGATCGCCACCGGCACCGACGTGAAGCCCCTGGAAGTGCTGCTGTTCATGCGTGACGTGCGCAGCAAGGGCTACTACGAGCAGATGAAGGGCCGCGGCGTGCGCAGCCTCGATGGCGACAGCCTCAAGCGCGTCAGCAACAGCGCCGACGGCGCGAAGACCCGCTTCGTGCTTATCGATGCGGTTGGCGTGGAAAAGTCGCTGAAGACCGAAAGCCGCCCGCTGGAGAAGAAACCTGGCGTGGCGCTGAAGGACCTGCTGCAAGGCGTGGCGATGGGCAGCCGCGATGACGATACCGTCCTCTCGCTTGCCAACCGCCTGGTGCGGCTGGCCAAGCAGCTCGACGACAAGGCACAGGCGCGCATCGAGAAAGCCAGCGGTGGCATTCCGATCGACGAGCTGGGCAAGGGCCTGATCGCCGCGCTGAACCCGGATGCCATCGTTCAAGCAGCGCTGGCCACTGCCAGCGCAAAAGGCATTACCCGCAGCGAAGACACCCTGCTGCCCGAGGAGATCGAAGCCGCCCGGGCCGAACGCGTCGCTGCGGCCTGCGCGCCCTTCGATATGCCCGAGCTGCGCGACGAGATCGAAAGCGCTCGTCGAGAGCGCGAGCAGCTCATCGACCACATCAACCTGGACCAGGTGACCTTCTCGGGCTTCGCCGAGCAGGCCGAGGCGCAAGCGAAAGCGGTCGTCCAGAGCTTTGTGGATTATCTGACGCAGCACAAGGACGAGATTGCCGCGCTGGGCTTCTTCTACCAGCAGCCCTACCAGCGCCGCGCACTGACCTTCGACATGATCGAGGACCTGCACGAACGGTTAGCCAAGCCGCCGCTGATGCTGACCAACGAGCGCCTGTGGAGCGCCTATGCGCGGGTGCAGGCCAGCCAGGTAAAGGGCGTGGGAAGCAAACGCCAGCTCACAGACCTGGTGTCACTGGTGCGCTTTGCGCTGGGGCTGGAGGCCGAACTTCAACCCTTTGCCGACGAGGTAGACAAGCGCTTTCAAGCCTGGATCTTCCGCCACAACGCCCAGCGCGGCACCGCGTTCACGCCTGAGCAGACCGAATGGCTGCGGTTGATCAAGGACCACATCGCCAGCAGTTGCAGCATCAGTCGGGACGATTTCGACTACGCGGCGCTGGCGGACAAGGGTGGGCTGCAGAAGGCGTGGGGGGTGTTCGGGCAGGAGCTGGATGGGTTGATGAGTGAGATGAATGTGGAGTTGGTGGCGTGAGTGAATTGCCTCGTGGTTGGGTCGCGATTGAGTTGTCTAGTGCCGTCACGCTGAAGACTGGCCCTTTCGGGAGTGCGCTGCATCAGTCTGACTACGTTACGAATGGCGTACCCTTGGTCAATCCGATGCACATCGCAAATGGCAAGATAAAGCCCTCGGTTGATGTGACCGTGACGCCAGAGACGGTCGAACGCCTAGGTGAATACTGCCTCAGAGAAGGCGATTTGGTGATGGCGCGGCGAGGCGAAATGGGGCGCTCTGCCGTGGTTTTCGGCAATGAGTCAGGCTGGCTGTGCGGTACGGGGTCTCTCATCGTTCGCCCGAACGCGCGACTTCTCGACGCCGACTTTTTGCAGCGGCTGCTTTCAAGCGCGTCATCAGTGAAATACTTGCTGGAGGCGTCGGTGGGTTCAACTATGGCGAACCTCAATCAGCAGCATCTGCTGTCGATGCGCTTGAGTCTTCCGCCACGCGCCGAGCAAACCCGCATCGTCGCCAAACTCGAAGAATTGCTCTCCGACCTCGATGCCGGCGTAGCCGAACTCAAGGCTGCGCAGAAGAAGCTCGCGCAATACCGCCGATCACTGCTGAAAGCCGCCGTGGAAGGCGCGCTCACCGCCGACTGGCGCGCCCAGCACACACCAACCGAGACCGGCGCACAGTTGCTGGAGCGCATCCTCACCGAACGCCGCGCCCGCTGGGAAGCCAGGCAACTTGCGAATTTCAAGGAGCAAGGCAAGGCGCCGCCCAAGGACTGGCAGAAGAAGTATCCGGAGCCGGTGCGGCCAGCGACCGCCGGCTTGCCGGAACTTCCGGAAGGGTGGGTGTGGGCCTGCGTGGCGCAGCTCGGCCATGTACAACTCGGCAGACAAAGATCGCCAAGCAAAGTCGGCAAGATGAATCCAACGCCCTACATTCGCGCAGCAAACATAACCGAAGCTGGTGTTGATCTCAGCGATGTTCTGGAAATGGAGTTCTCCGATACGGAGAAGGAGACATTCGCCCTTAAGGTCGGCGATGTCTTGCTCACTGAGGCTTCAGGAAGCCCGGAACACGTTGGTCGTCCCGCGATCTGGAAGCAAGCCCACGGCCTGTATTGTTTTCAGAACACGGTGCTTCGGTTCTCCCCAGAAGGCATTGGATCGGAGCACGCCTTCTATTCCTTCTTGGCCATGCAGAAGCTTGGCGTTTTCAGCCAGCTTTCTGGCGGGGTTGGGATCAATCACCTGAGTGCGGGAAAGTTCTCAGCATTGATGGTTCCGTTGCCACCGTTGAATGAGCAGGTCGCATTGGTCGAGTCCATCAAAGATGGGCTTTCTAAGTGCGATGATCAACTCGTCGTCATTGCACACGCCCTGAAGCAATCCGTCGTCCAACGCCAAAACATCCTCCGCGCCGCCTTCGCTGGCCAACTGGTGCCGCAAGACCCGAGCGACGAACCTGCTAGCGCGCTGCTGGCTCGTATCCGAACCGAGCGGGCAGAAAAGGCTGCAAAGCCTCGCAAGCGGCCTGCTGCCAAGGCGGCTTCATGAGAACGCCCGGGTCTCTGGCGGCAAAAACAGCGACTGCTGCCCCAAGCGACGCCGTGCGTCTGCGGACCGGTCTGCGCAAGCTGATCGAGCAAGCCCGCCATACGGCCGCGGCGGTGAACGCGGGGCTGACCTTTTTTTACTGGGACATCGGCCAGCGCTTGCGCGCCAAGGTCTTGGGCGGCCAGGGGGCAGGCTACGGGGAAGAAATTGTCGTACCAGTGTTGCGACAATTGTTCTCCGACTATGGCCGCTGTTTCAGCGCTAAGAGCCCGAGGTACATGCTGCGGTTTGCCGAGGTGTTCCCGAGCCGGGCGATTGTCTCGACGCTGTCGAGACAATCGCAGGCGCGGGTCCGAAACGCAAACCCGGAACTCAACAAAGAATGAATACGTCCTCCCTCGTCCAGAAAGTCTGGAACTTCTGCCACACCCTGCGCGACGACGGCGTGAGCTATGGCGACTACCTGGAGCAACTGACCTACCTGCTGTTCCTGAAGCTGGCGCATGAGTACGCCCAAGAGCCCTACAACCGTGAAACCCATATCCCCAAGGGTCATGACTGGGCCAGCCTGACCGCCAAGGGGGGCGAGCCGCTGGAAGCGCAATACCTGGCCACGCTGCACAAGCTCGGGCAGGAGCCGGGCATGCTGGGCGCCATCTTCTTCAAGGCGCAGAACAAGATCCAGGACCCGGCCAAGCTGTCGCGCCTGGTGCAGCTGATCGACGCGGAGAACTGGATCAGCCTGGATGCGGACACCAAGGGTGACCTGTACGAAGGCCTGCTGCAGAAGAACGCCGAAGACACCAAGAGCGGTGCCGGCCAGTACTTCACCCCGCGCGCGTTGATCGAGGCCATGGTGGCCTGCGTTCGGCCCGAGCCGATGAAGTCGATTGCCGACCCGGCCTGCGGAACCGGTGGCTTCTTCCTTGGCGCCTACAGCTGGCTGACCCGCCCCGGCGCCACGCTGGACAAGCGGCAGAAGGCCTTCCTGCGCGACCAGACCTTCTACGGCAACGAGATCGTGCCGAACACCCGTCGCATGTGCCTGATGAACCTGTTCCTGCACAGCATCGGCGAACTGGATGGCGAACCCCTGGTCGAGCGATCAGACGCCTTGATCACCGAGCCCAGGCGCAAGGTGGACTACGTGCTGGCCAATCCGCCCTTCGGCAAGAAGAGCAGCATGACCATCACCAACGAAGAGGGTGAGGAAGACAAGGAGGCGCTGACCTACGAGCGACAGGACTTCTGGGAAACCACGTCGAACAAGCAGCTCAACTTCCTGCAGCACATTGTCAGCATGCTGAAGGTGGGTGGCCAGGCCGCCGTGGTGTTGCCGGACAACGTGCTGTTCGAGGGCGGCGCTGGCGAGAAGATCCGCAAGAAGCTCCTGGAGACCTGCGATGTGCACACCGTGCTTCGGCTGCCGACCGGCATCTTCTACGCGCAAGGTGTGAAGGCGAACGTGGTGTTCTTCGATGCGAAGCAGAAGGACGGCCAGATCCACACGAAGGGGGTCTGGTTCTACGACCTTCGTACCAACAAGCACTTCACGCTAAAGACGCGGACCCTGAAGCTGGACGACCTGCAGGATTTCATCACCTGCTACAACACGGAGAACCGTCACGAACGCGTCGCCAGCGAACGATTCAGGTTCTTCAGCTACGAAGAGCTGATGGCCCGCGACAAGGCGAGTCTGGACATCTTCTGGCTGAAGGACGACAGCCTCGATAATCTGGATGACCTGCCGCCGCCGGACGTGTTGCAGCAGGAGATTATCGAGCACCTGGAAGCGGCGCTGGCGGCTTTCCGGGATGTGGCGGCGGCGTTGCCGAGGTCGAGTTGATGCGTAGCTTGCTGGGGGGGGGCGTGGATGAGGCCCAACCGACTGGCAGGGGAAAGTTCGCTAATAGCGAACAAAGTTCTTGCTTTTTTGGCGGGCGTCCTTTAAATTTACGTTGCTTGGGCTAAAGAGAGCACTCGTCAATCGTGGGGATGTGGAAGCACATCTCGTGGGGCCGAAAGGCTCTGATGTTCTCTGCGGTCACGCGGTCGCCGGTACGCGGTGGTCCGGGTGGTTGCGGCGAAGCCGGTCCCGGACGAGCGCCGGGACCGGTTAGGGGCCCAGAGGTGCAAACAGCCGACGTTCTCTCACTTTCTTCAGAACTGACGAGAGGTTCTGCATGGTGCAGGGCCGTTTTGGAGAAGGAGGCATCACATGCCTGAAGTTCGTAAGCGTTCAAGCCGTCGGCCGGCATCGGAGAAGAGGAGTCTGCGGGGGTGGTTTTTCCGCCATCGCGTAGTGCTGAGGGGTGTCATCGGGGCTGCAAAAGTCCTGCTGTATATCTGGAGCCTATGGAACCGATTCCGAGATGACCTCTGGCCTTTTTATGTTCAGACCCTAGGGCGCACAGATGCAAAACGAGGCGCTTCGTTTGGTGCGTGTGTTTCACGACCTGAACCAAACGACTTTGGCAGAGCGACTGCAGATTTCGAAATCGTATCTCTCGGAAATCGAGAACGGCAAGAAGCAGGTAACGCTGGAACTGCTGCAAAAGTACGCGGACACGTTCGGTATTCCCATGTCGTCGCTGCTGTTCTTTGCTGAGCAAGTGGAAGGCGGCGCCCGCGAGAAGGTGCGTACGGCGATTGCCGGCAAGGTCGTCAAGATGCTGGACTGGATGGCGGCCAAGGATGTCGTCTAAGGCGCGTTCGCCCACCCGCAAGACCTATGCGCTTGATCAGTGCCCCCTGTACAAAGTCGCAAGCCGCAAGCGGTTAGCGCAAGACGTCTTCAACGTCGACTTGCCGTGGCTGGAGCGCCTGGCATCCAATGGGGGTAACTATCGTGTTTTCACGATAAGGCAGGGTGAGAAGGACCGCCAAGTCGAAGTTCCGAAAGTTGTTCTGGAGCGAATCCACCGCCGCCTCTTCAATCTTCTTGAGCGTATCGAAAAGCCGGATTACCTTCACTCTGGAGTTCGTGGGCGTTCGTACATTTCGAACGCAAAGGTCCACATCGGCGCTGTCCCGCTTGTAAAGCTTGACCTCAAGAAGTTCTACCCCTCAGTTGATGGCGCGCGGGTTTCCAGATTCTTCACCGGAACTATGCGTTGTAGCCCTGATGTGGCTGCGCTGCTTGCACGTCTTTGTACATTCGAGAACCATGTCCCCACGGGCAGTTGCGTCAGCCAGTTGCTCGCGTTCTACGCAGCGAAGCCCCTGTTTGATGAACTGCACGCGCTGGCCTCAAGCGCCGCCGTGCGCGACAGTTGCTACGTGGATGACCTAACGTGGTCCGGTAACGGGGCGACACCAGCATTCCTGTGGGCAGCAAAGCAGGCGGTGCACCGACACGGATTCGCTTATCATAAAGACCGCTGTTTCGCGGCTGGTGACCAAAAGCTCGTGACTGGGGTGATGTTGGATGGCGACCGCATCGCTGTTCTGCCGAGCAAAGAGTTCGATCTTTGGCGCAACATTCAGGCCCTCGGGGGCTTTGAGCCTCAAGAACGGATCGTTGCCGTAAACAGCCTGATCGGTACCGCAGCAGCAGCCGGACAGATTGAAGCTCGCTTCTTGCGGAGACTGCGGCGTCTGCGTCAAGTGAGGGCCGCCGCCATCGCCGAGGCTTCTTTGACCTAAGTCGACTGTCGCTACCGTCGGTTCCTCGCGGACATGGTGAGGCAACCAAGAAAACCGCGGCGCGGGGGTGTGGCTTACTCGCCGTACTCCTTAAGGCGGGTGTACAAGGTCTTTTGGCTAATGGAGAGCGTCGCGGCAGTGCGCTCTCGAACTCCTCCGCAGCGCTTCAGGGTGCCCAAAATGAAGATCTTTTCTGCATCGGCCAGACTGAGGCCGAGGTTGATCCGAACATGCGATACATCGGCAGCATCCGTGCTCGCTGCTTCATCAGTGCGTGGCTGCCGATTGGAAGACGGCGGCGAAAGGTTCGTGTTGGCTTCGAGCGTCTGTCGATAGCGCAAGCAGCTCCTCAGAAAATCCGGCCAAGGCATGGCTGTTCTCGAGAGCGAAAAGCCTTCTGGCAGCACCGACCATAGTTGCGGCTGTTGTTGACACGAGCCCGGCTCCGCCGCATCGCGATGGTTTCTTATCGCAGCCCTGAGCTTGATCACTTCTCTTCGCAGCTCTTCGGCAGTGAGCCGATAGATGTCTTCGTCGTGCGTCATGGCGTCGATTCCAGTGTGTCGATGGTCGAGATCGCCGTAAGCGTCCGACGGACACCGTCTTGACGGCCTGAACTTCAGTCGGCCAGCGGGCGATCAGCACCGATCGTATCGGCGACAGCCCAGGGCAGCAACTCGTGCACGCGATTGGACGGATGGTCGGCGATCCGCTCGATTACGTGGCGCAGGTAAGCCTGCGGATCGAGCCCGTTGAGCTTCGCGGTGCCGACGAGGCTGGCGCGGGCCCGCTGATGGCTTTCAGTAACTTGCAAGCGGCGGCAAGCTGCGCGCAAAACCGGCGTCTGTATTCGGCGTCATGCGCAATGCGGCAACGCTGAAGGCTAGTTGTGAAGCTTCAATAGGTTGTATCCGGTGTTCATCCGGGCTGGTTCTGAGAGACTGGAAATCGCCAAACCCCCAGTCGCCCAGGAGGCCAGCCGGATGAACAGCCATAAGAATGCCCGATTGACGT
>JBIITW010000271.1:0-5521 GCA_044340265.1 Burkholderiales bacterium
GTTTGGCGATTTCCAGTCTCTCAGAACCAGCCCGGATGAACACCGGATACAACCTATTGAAGCTTCACAGCTAGTCCGACTTCTTCGCCTGTGGAATCTTGGACATGACCACCTTGAGCTCTGCGCCCAGCTCGTCCAGCCGGGCGGGGTCGGTGCTGTCAAGCTGGTTCGTCGACGGGTCGCGCGCAACGCCCAGCATTGCCATCTCGCCCAACAACCGGGCGCCGCGCTGCACGAGCTGCAGCGTGGAAGCGCGCTCGTCGCCCGGCCTGAGCGAAAGGTTGGCTGCCAGTGCCTCGAGCGCGGGGGCGTGGACGCTTCGCAGACGCCGGTTGGCTTCTTCTTCCGATAGTTCTCCGGCACTACTTGCGCGAAGATCTGCAATCAGCGCCGCTGCGGCCTGTCGGAAGTCTGCACCCAGCGTCGCGAGGCGACGCTCGCTGGCAAAGACCTTCGCCGCATCGAACGGCGCGGGCGGGGCCTGGCTGGCGATGGAAACGGTTACCGCAGTCAGCAGGACCAGTGTCACGACGGTGCGTGTCGCCAGCGATTCTGCAAATGGTCCGGGAGCGAAACGCCGGGGAAGAATGGCCCCGGCGATGATGCCCCCGACCAGGCCGCCGAGATGTGCGGCCGAGTCGACCGCCCGATCCTGCATGCCGTCGACGAGCGAGAAACCGATGACAAACAGGGTTCCGAGCAGCATCGTGCGCCTGGATTGCGGCGGAACCTTTCCCCGGCTGCGCAGGAATGCGACCAGCAATGCGCCGGCGATTCCGAAGACGGCGCCGGAGGCGCCGACCGTTACGGCGTGCTGGGCAGTGAAGTGCAGGCTTACCGCGCTGCCGAGAAGTCCGGATCCCAGGTAGATGATGAGGTACTGGCGAAGGCCGTAGATGCGCTCGACCAGTGTGCCGATGAAGTAGAGGACCAGCAGATTGAGGATCAGGTGCTTCAGGCTCGAATGGAGGAACATGGCGGTGAGCATCCGCCACCATTCTCCCTTCTGGACTTCCGACGCAGCGTTGCCGCCCCACGAAAGCAGCTTTTCGCCCGGCGCATCGAACACGCTTGCGCCCAGCAGCAGGCAGGCCAGCCAGGCCAGCAGGTTGATCGCGACCAGCGTCCACGTAGCCGGCGTTTTGGGAGAAAGCGCCTTCAGCCCATCCTGGTACTCGCGTGTCGCGACGAGCTCGTTGTCGGACGTCCCCGGGACGGCCTGTGCCCCCGCGGACCACGCTCTCCACCGATGGAGGGCGTCCACCAGGCGTTCCTGATCGGCCGGCAGGAAGGGTGCCAGGCCGAGACTGACCTTGGTTGTCTTTCTTCCGGCAGCTCCTTCGCCTGAGCGCAGCGTGAAGGTCACCAATGGCGTGCCCTGCGTGTCGACGACCATGTCATGAAGGTCTTTCCAGGCGAACTGCTTGACGGTTCCCTGCAGGCGGGGGGCGCGCAGCCCATCGGAGTCCAGTTCGACCACGCCCTTCACCGGATCGAGGTCGCGCTTCACGTGCCGATGCAGCCAGGCGCATATCGCCGCGGTGAGGGAAACGACTACCCAGAAGTACAGGTTCGGTCCTTCCACCAGTACGACAAGCGCCGTCGTGAACAGCCAGCCACCCCAGATGAACGGAACCATCCTTGATGAGTGGCTGGCGGAAGAGGGACGAAAGATCTCGGCGGCAGGTGGCAGGGCGGACATGGGGGGAGGACGTGTGCCCAGCGGCAATCCGGGCAGCAGGTATCGCAGATGTCAAACAGCACTACTTATCGCATCACCAAACCGATGAAAAGCGCTTTGTCGACTGATAGCGATTTTGTGGAAGGCAATGCATGCAGGGCGACTCGCAGCGGACGTTTCGCGCGATCATGGATCCCGCAGAAAGTCAGATGTATGACGACAGTCGCGGGTGCCGGCCGACCGAGACGTCACTCTGCTTCAGTACGGGCGCAGGGCGCATTGATGCCACCAAGGTCACCCGTTGGAGCGAACTGATGCAAGATCGGGACTTTGGTCTGAGCAAGGCGACCACCTGCGCTTGCAACCCCACCCTGACGACGGACGACACCGAGATGGCAGACGACACTCCGCGCGGCATGAAGAAGGGCCTCACCGCCTACGGCGACCAGGGCTTCTCGCTGTTCCTGCGCAAGGCCTTCATCAAGGCGATGGGCTACACGGAAGACTCGCTCAACCGTCCGATCATCGGCATCACCAACACCTTCTCCGGCTACAACGCCTGCCATCGCAACGTGCCCGACCTGATCGAGGGCATCAAGCGCGGCGTGATGCTCGCCGGCGGCCTGCCGATCGAGTTCCCGGTGGTGTCGCTGCATGAATCGTTCGCGCACCCGACCAGCATGTACCTGCGCAACCTGATGGCGATCGACACCGAAGAGATGGTGCGCGCGCAGCCGATGGACGCCTGCGTGCTGATCGGCGGCTGCGACAAGACGGTGCCGGCGTTGCTGATGGGTGCGGCCAGCGCCAACGTGCCGTCGATCCTGATGGTCACCGGACCGATGATGACCGGCGACCACAAGGGCGAGCGGCTGGGTGCCTGCACCGACTGCCGCCGCTTCTGGGGCAAGTACCGCGGCAACGAGATCGACGCGCGCGAGATCGGCGAGATCGAGGAGAAACTCTGCCCGACCGCCGGCACCTGCATGGTGATGGGTACCGCCAGCACGATGGCCTGCTGCGCCGAGGCGATGGGCATGATGATCCCGGGCGGCGCGGCGATCCCGGCGGTGATGGCCGACCGCATCCGCAACGCCGAAGAGACCGGCGCGCGCGCGGTGGCGATCGCCGCCGAAGGCCTCACGCCAGACAAGGTGATGACCCAGGCCGCGTTCGAGAACGCATTGACCATGCTGCTGGCGGTGGGCGGCTCGACCAACGCACTGATCCACATGGCCGCGATCGCGGCACGGCTGGGCTTCGAGCTCGACCTCGAGGGCTTCGACCGCATGGGCCGCAAGACGCCGGTGCTGGTCGACCTGAAGCCGACCGGGCAGGGCTACATGGAAGACCTGTACCGCGCCGGTGGTGCGACGACGATCATGCGTGAGCTGAAGCCGCTGCTGAACCTGGATGCGTTGACGATCACCGGCCGCACGCTGGGCGAGAACCTCGATGCCGCGCCGCCCGGCTGGGACCAGAAGGTCGTGCGCCGCTTCGACGATCCGATCTACAAGGATGGCGCGATGGTGGTGCTGCGCGGCAACCTCGCGCCCAACGGCGCGATCATCAAGCAGTGCGCTGCGTCACAGCCGCTGCTGCAGCACGAGGGCCGCGCGGTGGTGTTCTCGTCGCTGGCTGACCTGGCCAATCGCATCGACGATCCGGCGCTGGACGTGACCGCCGACGACATCCTGGTGCTGCAGAACTCCGGGCCGAAGGGCGTGCCCGGCATGCCCGAGTCGGGCTACCTGCCGATCCCGAAGCAGCTCGCCGAGAAGGGCGTGAAGGACATGGTGCGCGTGTCCGACGCGCGGATGAGCGGCACCGCCTTCGGCACCATCGTGCTGCATGTGTCGCCGGAGTCGGCCGTGGGCGGGCCGCTGGCGCTGGTGAAGAATGGCGACCGGATCCGGCTCGATACCGCAGGGCGGCGGATCGACCTGCTGGTGAGCGATGAAGAACTCGCTGCGCGTCATGCGGCCTGGGTCGCGCCCGAGCCGAAGCCGGAAGACCGTCGCGGCTACCGCAAGCTGTACATGGAAGACATCGAGCAGGCGGAGCGCGGGGTGGATTTCGCATTCATGCGGGCACCGACGCGAGGCGTGGTGCCGCGCGCATGAAAAGAGGTCGGCATGCCCCGACTTGTCACTGCAGGGTGGCGGTGTTACCTTTGTATTACCTGAAGTGACGGAGGCAGGCATGTCGACCACCAGCACATCCATCAAGTTGCCCGGCGCATTGAAGGCGCGCGTGGCGGAGTTGTCGCAGCTGGAAGGCAAGAGCGTCCATGCATGGCTCGTCGAGGCGGTCGGGCAGCAGGTGGCGCGCGCCGAGATGCGCGAGTCCTTCATTGCAGAGGCTCAGGCTGCGGCCGATGAGATCGATGCAGGGGCCGCGGTCTACGCAGCCGAAGAAGTCCATGCATACCTGGTATCCCGCGTATCCGGCGGGCGCATCAAGCGCCCTCGACCGCTTGCGGGTCGCTGATCGCGCATCGATTCCCCCACGCTGACGATGTCCGCGAAGCGATCGACGCGTCTGGCCGAAGGCAGGTTCTCGATCGTCTATTCCAGGCATGCGCTGAGCGGTGTCGATCGGATATTCGGTTTCCTCGCTGCATCCGATGACGCAGCCGCGCGGCGTGCGATCCGGTCCATCGTGTCGGGCGTGACCGTGCTCGCCGAACATCCATTGGTCGGTCGGCCGGTGAGCGATGCACTTCGCGCGCTGGTCGTATCGTTCGGCAACAGCGGGTATGTCGTGCTTTACCGGGTTCGCCCCAGGCTTCTGCGGGTCGAGGTGTTGTCGGTCAGGCACCAGCGGGAAGCGGGGTTCGGCTGAACCTTCGCGGCAGCGCCGCAAGGGCTCCCTGGCGCAAGGCCCGCTCGTCAGCCCACCGCCTTCATCCGCGCGTCGATCGTCCCCAGCAGCTCATGCCATGACTTCACGAAGGCCGCGGCGCCATCCTGCTGCAGCTTCAGCGCCAGCGCATCGAGGTCCACGCCGGCCGCCTTGATCGCGGCCAGCGTTGCCGCCGGTTCGCCATCGCGCCCTGCGCCGATCGCCGCACCGACCTTCCCATGGTCGGCGAACGCGAGGAGGGTCTTCTCCGGCATCGTGTTCACGGTATCCGGTGCGGCCAGCGCCTCGATGTAGAGCGTGTCCGGTGCCGCCGGATCCTTGGTGCCGGTGCTGGCCCAGAGCAGCCGCTGCGGCCGGGCGCCGGCAGCCATCACCCGCTTCCAGGCGGCAGAGGCGAGCAGGCCGCGATACGCGAGGTAGGCCTGCTGGCCGACTGCGATGCCCAGCCGGTTGTTCAGTGAAGCGGGAACCTTGCCGACGACTGCTGCATCCCAGCGGCTGATGAACAGCGAAGCCACCGAATCGACCCGCGGATCGAGCCCGGCGTCGATCCGGCGCTCGATGCCACGCAGCCAGGCGTCGGCTGCGGCCTCGTACTGGGCGCACGAGAACAGCAGCGTCACGTTGACCGGTACGCCGGCGAAGATCGCTTCCTCGATCGCGGGCAGTCCCTCCGGCGTGCCCGGGATCTTCACGAACAGGTTCGGCCGGTCCGCCTGTCGGTGGATCCGCAGCGCCTCGGCGATCGTGCCGGCGGTGTCGCTCGCCAGCAGCGGCGATACTTCCATCGACACCCAGCCGTCGACGCCGGCCGTGTGCTCGAATGCGGGATGGAACAGGTCGGCTGCCCGGCGCAGGTCTTCCAGCGCCAGTTCGACGAACAGTGCCTCGTTGGTGAGGCCGGCCTTCGTCTTCGCGGCGATCCCGGCGTCGTAGGCCTTGCTGCCGTCGATGGCACCCGCGAAGATCGTCGGG
>JBIITW010000067.1:0-20470 GCA_044340265.1 Burkholderiales bacterium
TGGATGGCACCGTCACGCTCAAGGGCAGCCTGCAGCAGCTGTTGGACCTGGGCATCGATTACGTCCAAGCCGGTACAACCAGCAACGTCGACAGCGTGGTCATCGCCGGTGGCCTGGGCGATCTCGATGCGGCGTTCACGCCCAACAGCGTGGCCGCACCGACGGATACCTACTTCGCCGATACGCTGGATGTCACGCTGCAACTCACCGCAGCCGATGACGGTCTGGACGGCGTCAACGGTGCGGTGGATGGCACCGTCACGCTCAAGGGCAGCCTGCAGCAGCTGTTGGACCTGGGCATCGATTACGTCCAAGCCGGTACAACCAGCAACGTCGACAGCGTGGTCATCGCCGGCGGCCTGGGCGATCTCGACGCGACGTTCACGTCGAGCAGCGTTGCTGCGCCGACGGACAGCTACTTCGCCGACGAACTCGATGTCACGCTGCAACTGACCGCAGCTGATGACGGTCTGGATGGCGTCAACGGTGCAGTTGATGGCACCGTCACGCTCAAGGGCAGCCTGCAGCAGCTGTTGGATCTGGGCATCGATCACGTCGAAGCCGGTGCAACGAGCAACGTTGACAGCGTGGTCATTGCCGGCGGTCTGGGCGATCTCGACGCGGCGTTCACGCCCAACAGCGTGGCCGCACCGACGGACAGCTACTTCGCCGACGAACTCGACGTCACGCTGCAACTGACCGCAGCTGATGACGGTCTGGATGGTGTCAACGGTGCAGTGGATGGCACCGTCACGCTCAAGGGCAGCTTGCAGCAGCTGTTGGACCTGGGCATCGATTACGTCGAAGCCGGTGCAACCAGCAATGTCGACAGCGTGGTCATTGCCGGCGGTCTGGGCGATCTCGACGCGGCGTTCACGCCCAACAGCGTGGCCGCGCCGACGGACAGCTACTTCGCCGACGAACTCGATGTCACGCTGCAACTGACCGTAGCCGATGACGGTCTGGATGGCGTGGATGGCACCGTCACCCTCAAGGGCAGCCTGCAGCAGCTGGTGGACCTGGGCATCGACTACGTCCAGGCGGGAACGGACAGCAATGTCGACAGCGTCGTCATCGCCGGCGGTCTGGGCGATTTCGATGCGGCGTTCACGTCCAACAGCCTGGCCGCACCGACCGATACCTACTTCGCCGATACGCTGGATGTCACGCTGCAACTGACCGCAGCCGATGATCAGCGCGACACCGTCTCCGATGGCGTGGTCTCCCTCGAGACCAGCCTTCAGAAGCTTGCCGAACTCGGCATCGATCGGATCGAAGCTGGCACCATCAGTCCTGTCGATACCGTCCTGCTCACGGGCGGCGTGGGCAACCTGCCAGATCTGTCCGCGATGCTCGCTGACTCGGTCGCTGACGGCGTCACGTACTTCGAAGAATCGCTCGACGTCACGCTGCAACTCACCGCAGCCGACGATGGCTTTGATGGAGACGCAGATGGAACGGTCACCCTCCAGGCGGGCCTGCAGCAGCTCGCCGACCTCGGAATCGATCGGGTTCTCGCCCAGGATGCAACCGGTCCGGGTGCCGTGACGGATGTCGTGGTGACTGGCGGCCTCGGAGGCCTGGACGCCGATGGCCTGAACGCCTTGCTCGCACTGCTCAACACCAGTTCCAACAACTCGACGGCTCAGTTCTTCGACGATCCGTTGAATGTCACGCTGCAACTGGGCACGAGCGATGGCGATGCCGTCCTCACCGATGACACCATGGGCGATCAGCTGCACCAGTTGGGTATCGACAAGCTCACCGCTGGCGGCAAGCTCTACACGTACAACAGCGACTGGGACGAGCTCATCTAAGCGGCGGTCTGACTCCTGGGGGCGAGGCTTTTGCCTCGCCCCTTTTTCCTGCAAGCGCAATACGCAGGCAAACGGACAGTCGAGCGCTGCACCCTGAGTGCATTTGGCCCTCTGACTAGCGCGGGTACGAACGTTCCTCTGTCGCGGTCGATCCGCATCGTGGTCGGGCTGCCAGAGGGGCTGAATCTCGAGCGTGACGCAGAGACCGGGAAGATCCCAGGGCGCACTGTACGGATATGTCCAGCGCAGTCTCGCCCATCTGAGTGCCACCCGTGGGGTCAGGGTGGGTGCTCGACGGGATGCGTGACTGAGAAACGAGATGGTCGCATCGGCACCGCCTTGCTCCTCCCAACGGTCACAACACCGGACTTTCAGAGCGACCGGGTTCACTGGTTTTTCGACGCAAGCAAGGGCCTCTGCGCCCGCTGTTCCGCAGGTAAACCTGCGGACGCTTGTAACAAAACGAGCAAAGTGCGCAAACTATGCTATAAATAAGACATCACGGAACCACCCAACCGTCGACCAACCGAAGCTGCGTTCTCTCTGAAGAAGACAGGGGACTGAAGAAATCATGAACCAGCCAGGCATCGACAAGATCACCGTTGGCGGTCGGCTCCACACATACACAACGACTGGAACGAACTCCTCTAAGTGGCCATCTGACTCCTGGGGGCTAGGTGTTTCGATGCTCCCATTTACCATTCAAGCGCAACACGCAAGCTGATGCCCAATCTCTTAGACCGAATCCGTCCTAGCCAGTCGAGCGCCGGGCCCGAAGCCAACCCGGTGTCCCAGTTGCTGCGGCAGTACAAGCGGTCGTTCTGGTTTGCCTTGTGCATCACGATGGTGATCGAAGTGCTGTCCATTGCACCGATCCTCTACATGTTCAACCTGTTCGATCGGGTAATCGCCGCACGCAGCGGCGTGACGTTGATTTCGCTCACAGTCATCATACTGCTCGCCTACGCGTTCTGGTCCGCGCTGGAATGGGTGCGTGAGCGGCTGATGATCCGGATCTCGCTGCGTATGGACTGGGATATCGCGGCACGGACTTTCGACACCGCCTTCCGGAAACACGTCGCACGCAAGGAGGTCGACGTGCATCAGGTCCTGGACGACGTCGTTCGTCTGCGTCAGTTCCTGACGGGCAGGCCGATGCTCGCGCTGATGAGTGCCCCGTTTGCATTCATGTTCGTCCTCATTGGATGGGCGTTTCATCCCTACCTGGCCATCTTCATCTTCGTGGCCACCCTGTTGCAGTTGTTGGCCGCGCTGACCGCCAGCCGGATCAGTACGCCGGCCATCCGCGAAGCGAACAACGCCTCTGCCGCGGCCAGTCGTCTCGCCACCCAGTCGCTTTCGAAAGCCAATACCGCGCTCGCGCTCGGCATGCACGGCACGATCCGTAAACGCTGGTTCGAGAAGCACCAGCGCTTCCTCGGCCTCGAGGTGAACGCAAGCGAGGCGGCGGGACTCGTCGGAGGCATGAGCGCCTTCCTGGGGCATGCCCTGCCATCGCTGCAGTTCGCCCTGGGGGCGTATCTGGCGATCGAAGGCCTGATCACCGGCGGCATGGTTCTCGCCGCGACGTTCCTGCTTGCACGTGCGATCGGCCCGATCAAGGAGATCATGGAGCAGTGGAGCACCATCCAGACGACTCGTCAGTCGCTCGAACGGCTCAACGCACTGGTCGCGGATGATGACGAGCAATCGCAGCGCATGACGCTGCCGGCGCCACGCGGGCGCCTCGACCTGCAGCATCTGACCATCCTCGCTGGCGGCAGCCGTCCGGTGCTCGATGACATCGATATCAGCCTCGAGCCGGGGGAGGTGCTGGGCGTGATCGGACCGACCGCCTCAGGCAAGACGTCTTTGACCCGAGCCCTGGTCGGTCTCTGGGGACCGACCAGCGGCCACGCGCGTCTGGATGGTGCAGACCTCGCGCCCTGGATCCGCGACGATCTTGGCCAGTACATCGGCTATGCGCCACTCGACGTGGATCTGTTTGAAGGCACGATCGCGGAGAACATTGCCCGGCTCGGCGAGGTCGACCCGGACAAAGTGGTTGCCGCAGCCAAGGCCGTGGGTATCCACGAGGTGATCCTTGCCTTCCCGAAAGGTTACGACACCCAGATCGGCGAGACCGGGCATGTACTGACCGGTGGGCAGCGACAACGACTCGTGATTGCACGCGCGATCTATGGTGACCCGGTCTATGTCGTGATGGATGAGCCCAACGCCAGCCTGGACGACGAGGGAGAGAAGTCACTCATCGCCCTCATCAACTGGCTGAAGGCTCGCAAGACTACCGTCGTGTTCACTACCCACCGCGTCAAGCTGCTGATCGCCGCCGACAAGCTACTGGTCCTGCAGGAGGGACGGATGCACCTGTATGGAACTACCGCCGAGGTCGTGGCGAAACTCAACCAACGCGGTGAGAAGCGAGACGCATCGCGTCTGACGCCCGCCGCCACTCCGGCATCGGTCTGATCATGCGTCTGTTCTCTCTCTTCTCTAGGTTCTTCGACTGGCTGCTGACGCCGCTCCACCGGCTGGTCAAGTCGCTCAACCCCTATGTCCCGCAGGAGCTGTCCCGCGATGGGGTAGAGCCCATCCGCATCGAGGAGTCGGGCGTCAAGCGAACGGCGGGAAAGCTGGTGCTAGTGACGTTCGTCGTCTTCTTCGCATGGGCCGCTACGGCGCCGATCGATCAGGGCATCGTGATCCCCGGGACCATCGTCGTGCTGGGCGCACGAAAGGCCGTGCAACACCCGTCGGGCGGCGTGGTCGAGGAGATTCGTGTCAAGGAAGGTGATGAGGTCAAGCAGGGAGACATCCTTTTGCGGATCAACCCGCTGAACGTCGATGCGAACCTGCAACAGGCCGAGAACGACTTCATCAATGCCCTTGCAGCCTACTCGCGCCTGCTGGCCGAAAGGCTCGAAGCGGGCGCGATCATCTGGGACCCGGAACTGCTGACATTCGCCGAAAACCCCCAGGCCACCAAGGCGCGGCAGCTGCAGGTTGCGTTGTTCAGTTCCCGCCGCGCGGAGTACGTAGGACAGCGCGAGATACTGCGTCGCCAGGGTGAAAGTCTTCGGCAGCAGCTGGTCGAGAAGGAACGGATCCTCGGGCTGCGCAAGACGCAACTGATACCGATTGCCGAAGACGCCGAGAGCATGCGCAAGCTGGCGGCTGACGGCTTCGTGCCTCGGAGCAACGCCAATGCGGCCGAGCGCGTCAACCTCGATGCGCAGATCGGGCTCACCACGCTGCAGTCGGACCTGTTCACCTCCCGCATCGCAATCACCGCAAACGACCTCGAGTTGAGCAAGCTCAAGGCGGCCTACAACAAGCAGATCGACACCGAGCTTAACGAAGCGCAGCGGGCGAAGGAAACGCTTCGCGCCCGCGTGCTGTCGCTCCGCTACGACCAGAGCCTGGCTTCGGTCCGCGCGCCGTCGAGCGGCATCATCGTGGCGCTGAAGGTCCATACGGTAGGGGGCGTGATCACCGGAAGCCAGGTGCTCATGGAAATCGTACCGAAGGAACAGCAACTGATCGTCGAAGCAGCAGTTGCGCCTGACCAGATCGACAAGATTCGCGTGGGCATGCCCACCGACCTTCGCTTCACTGCCTTCAACCTGCTTACTACGCCGGTGGTTCCCGGCAAGGTCAAGCTCGTCGGTGCCGATCGGCTTCCGCCCGCACCGCCACTGTTCCCTCAGGAGTACTTCCTCGCGCAGATCGAGACCACTGCGGAGGGGTACAAGTTGCTGGGCGAAAACGCCGTCGTTGCAGGGATGCCGGTTGAAGTTATCGTCAAGCGAGGCGAGCGGACTTTCCTGAGTTACCTGATTCGACCGATTACCGACCGCTTCGCGCGTTCGTTCATGGAGTGATGTCATGACTCGAACGACACCCGGATTCAAGATGAACGGTCGTGCATCCAGTCGACTGTTGTTGACGGTGCTGACGCTGGCAGGGCTCCTCCTGCTGGCGCCCGCCAGCCGCGCTGCCTCCCTCCTGCAAGACTTCCTCCGCGCGCAGGCACACGACCCGGTCTACGCAGGTGCCCTGGCGGAGAATGACATCGGGCGCCTGCAAGCACGCATGGCGAGCTTCGCCTACTTCCCCGAGGGCAGGATCTCATCCACCCAACTCGATAACGAAAGTGGCAGTCGCGTCACGTTCGCGCTCAACCAACCCTTGCTGAGCTATGACCGCTGGCTCATGTTGAAGGAGGTCGACCCGCGGCTCGCCCTCGCCGCAGCCCGTCTCGAGCAGAGCCAGAACGAGCTCGCCGGGCGTCTGCTCAAGGCGGTGGGCGACTGGGCCGAAGCGCGCGAGAAGCTCAAGCTGAACCGCGCGAACATCGAGGCCCTGGCGACCCAGGCTCAGTCGGCACGTCGGTCGTTCGAACTGGGTATGGGTACCATCACGGATGTGCGCGATACCGAAGTGCGTCTCGCGCAGGCGCGGTCGCAGTCTTTCACGCTGGATGCCGCGCTGGGCGCCGCTCGTCGACAGTATGCGGCGCTCGTGGGCGACCCGGGCCCTGCCGACGGGTATGTCCTGACCGACGCGCTGCCGGCCGCTGCCTTGCCTCCCTTGGCCGAACTGCTGGCGCAGGCGTCCGATCGCAACGCAGCCATTCGGGCTGGCGTCCAAACCGCAGTGGTAGCTGAGGTCGGTGTACGCCGCGCCCGCGCCGCGTTGTACCCGACTGTGACCTTCGCGGCGCAACGCTCCCAGATCAGTGGCCGGGACACCATCAGCAGTTCGGGCGTTGCGCTGCGACTCGAAATGCCGCTCGCAGCGGGCACCTACTTCAGGACGGCCACTGCCGCGGTTGAGCTGCGGCGCGTCGAGGAACAGGTGCGCACTCAGAAGCAGCAGGTATCGCTCGAGGTCGAGCGCCTCTACGGAGAAGTGCGCGCAGCCGAGTCGGAACTCGCGGTACGCCGGGAAGCGATCCGGGCAGCCGAACTGAGCCTGGATGCCAACGAGCAGAGCTTCAAGGGTGGTTTCCGCAGCCGTGTCGATGTCCTCAACGCCCTGCAAAGTGTCTTTCAGGCGAAAGCCGACTATTCCAGCGCGCTGCTCAGGCTGGGCGAGGGCTGGGCGCAGTTGCGTCTGTTGGCAGCCTACGACATCGAGTCGACGCTCAAGCAACTCGAAACGTTCGTTTTCAGGCGCTGAAATGGACCGTGCCCTCACTCAGACGCTGAATCGCTCCGACGGATTTCGTCGAGCGTCGCGCTGGCAGGAGGCCAAGGCGGGCTATGAATCAGCGCTATCCGTAGCAGACCACGATCCCATCATCGCGCATAACCTTGCGTTATGCCATCTGGCGCTTGGCGAGTATCGCGAGGCGGTGACCCGAAGTGCACGCGCGCGCGAACTCAATGACCAGTTGTGGCAATCAGCCATCGTTCAGGCGAAGGCGCTGAGCGCCTTGGGGCTCCACGAGCAGGCCATCGCGCTGCTCAAACGCGTGATAGAGCGCACATCGAACCAGGGCCCCCTCGACGTTGAGCTGGCTACGCTGCTGCTCCAGCACGGGGGCGATGCTGCGGGTGCAGTTGCGCGAGCTTCGCCGTGGATCGGCGGTGCCCTGGATCGCGACGCCCGGATCGTGGTGCTGCTCGCGCAACTCTACGACCGGGACGAAGGGGTGACGGCGGCGGCGCTTTCGACTGCGCTTTGTCGCTTCTCCCAGCAGTACCTGCAGCTACCAGCGGCTGCGCTGCAGCAGCCGCTTCCGGCGGACGCTCCGCCCATTGCCGCGCCACTCAAGCCGGTCGCGGAGCCGGTCGCGACCCAGCGCGGTCGAGGGCGAGCGGTCGGGCGACGCCCTCGGGTTGGCCTGCTTTCGCCGCAGTTCACCGTCTCGCCTGTCTATTTCTTCACGTTTGGCGCGTTGCAAATGCTGGCCAACGAGGTCGACCTGACGTTCTTCAGTCGTGGCACCAAGTCCGACTGGGGGACGGAGGCCTTTCGGGGGCTCGCGACGGACTGGATCGATGCCTCCAATGCGTCGGCGGAGACGCTCTCCAGGACGCTCGCGCGTCACGACCTTGACGTGGCGATCGACCTCGGAGGGTGGATGGATCCCGCCGGTCTGTCGGCACTATCGGCGAAGCCGGCGCGCCGGCAGTACAAGTGGGTCGGCGGGCAGTCGGCTACCACGGGACTGAAGTGCTTTGACGGTTACTTGACGGACCGATATCAGACGCCGCAGGGCAGTGAGGCCCTGTTCAGCGAGCCTCTGCTTCGGTTGAAGGGCGGGTATGTGAGTTACACACCGCCCCCGTACCTGCCCCCTCCGGCCGGCGCGCGCGATGAGAAGACAGTCACGCTGGGTATCGTAGCCAACCCCGCGAAAGTCTCGCGCGGCTTCCTCGACGAACTGAGGCGGCGACTTCCTGTCTGGGAAGCGCAGGCCGCGTCAGAGGGACGCCAGCTGCGCGTCCAGTTCATCGATCAGCGGTACCAGCAGGCTTCGATCCGCGCGCGTATCGAAGCGGCATTGTCTGCTTCGGCGGTTGCAGTGGACTTCCTCACGCCGGTTGGCCATCAGGCCTATCTCATCGCCGTTGGACGACTCGATGCGGTCATCGATACATGGCCATACACCGGTGGGCTTACCACCGTTGAAGCACTCGCGATGGGCGTTCCGGTCTACACCCATTCGGGTGCGCTTTTCTGCGAGCGCCACAGTGCAGCGCACTGCGCATATGCGGGGTTCGAACTGGCTGAAGTCGATCTGGGCCGGTTCGACGGGTTGCCGAGACCGGTGCCTTCGGAGGGGCGGCTGATCGCTGCCACTGAGCCAGCTTCAAGGCATGACGCGCTGGCTGAAGAACTCCTGCCTTATCTGCGTGCTCGACCACGCAACCTACGACTTTAGAGGACTTCCATGGCTACCACTTCTCGAAAGAAATCCAGCAAGGCGTCCAAACCGCCGGCGGGCAAGGTTGTTGCCGAGGCGGCGGCGCAGACGGTCGCGGCTGCATCTCGCCGCAAGCCGAAGCCAGTCGATCAACCGCTCAGCCAGGATGCAGGGTCCGCTGCAGTGGCCATCCGCAGTTCTGTAGCCGGCCTCCAGCTGTTGCAGGTCTCTCGCGATGGCACCTGCACGGATGCCGGGTTTCAGCCGTACGACCTCAAGAAGGCCGCGCTCGGTAAAGACGTCCGGCTCCGTTCACTGCCCGCGTCATTGCCGATGCTCAACGCGCTGCGAATCGCCCATCGCGACCCTGCGGTCCAGCAGTCAAGCCTCTGGGGGCTGCTGCCGCCCGATTTCACGCAACGCACGCTGATGACGGGCATCGAGCTGGAAGCGGCAATTGCCGACAACCCTGGCTTCGACCTGTACTACTGCTCGGCCAACCCTGAGCTCGAGGCGGTGTACCACAACCCATGGCGGTCACCGGCGGTGACGCATCCGGAGTTCGTGTCGATCAGCCGTGCATTCCTGACCGCGGCGGGGCTGAGTGATGCTCCGGTGGACGCGGTCAGCCACTCGTCATTGTTCGCCACTGGCAACCTGATGGTCGCGACCCCAGCGGTCTGGTCGCAATACCTGGAGTTCGTGGAAAAGGTCATGGAGACCGCGTTTGGCGCCCTTGACCGCGCTGAGGCAGATAAGCTGTGCAGCGAAGTGTCCACAGCCGAGCGGATGACTTCTCTGGCGCTCATTTCAGCCCGTCTGCTCGGGGTGTTCCTGATGATGCGCAATTCGCAGTTCCGTGCGCTGAAGGTACCGCTGGTGAAGCAGGAACGTGCCATGAACCCGCACCTGCGAGTACTGCGCGAAATGAAGGACATCGGGCTCGAGCAGCGCTCCCGCTGGCATCTGACGAGCTGGGGCACCTATCGCGGCTTGTATCTGGCGCACGTCATGGGCAAGGCCTGGGTGATGGAGCACATCAAGGCCGTTACGCCGACCTCCGCCTTGACGGCTGTGCCAGTGCCTGCGGTCAGCAATCCCTATCCGCGGTCGTTTCAGGCGGAGCAGGCATGACCTTTCTGATCACGACGGGTGGTGATGTCGAAGCGCTTCGCGCGGTCGGAGATACACTGCTCGATGCCGGCATGGCGGCGGCGCGACCCAGCGTCCGCGACGAGCAATGGACGCTGCAACGCTGGCACCAGGAGGTGCTGGCCCGGCAACACGGCGTCGCTGTGAGTGTGCAGAAACCCGGCCGACTGTGGGAACAGCTTGCAGTGGATATTCTGCTTGCGAACATGCAGGCTGAATGCTGGGGGTGGAGCGGTCCGGATGCCCTGCCTCTGCTCGATTTCTGGGCTTCCTTTGAAGCGCAGACCCGGTTCATTCTGTTGTGCGAGCCATATGAAGGGATGCTGTCGCGGTTCCTGGTCAGCGATGCGCCGCTCGATTCCCTGCACAGTACGGTAGAGCAGTGGCACCGTACCCACGAGGCGCTTCTGCGGTTCCACCTTCGGCACCCCTCGACGAGCACGCTGTTATGGAGCGCTGACGTTGTCGCTTGCCCGGTACCTTTCATTGCCCACCTCGCAACCGCGATGGAGGTGCCCGCCCTGAAAGCGGACGAACGTCTGTGCGCCGATACGCGGCCCGAGCCTCGAATCACCAATCCGCTGCGCGCCTTCGTCGCCGAACAATTGACCAGTGCCTTCCCAGAAGCCAGCGCGCTGGCGCACGAAATGGCGGCAAGCATTCGTCGGCTTTCAGAGCCTGAGGAAACAAATGAGGTTCCGGAACGCGCGTTCGGCGCCGTGCGGAACGGGCCTGAACTTGCATTGGAACTGCTTCGTGGTTATCGGGAAGAGAGTCAACGCCACGAAGCAGCGATAGCTGCGGTGCGAGAGGAAAACCTGCGCTCGCTTTCCGACCAGGAGCGGGATGCGCAAGACAGGACTGATCGTGCTTCTGGAGAGTTGAAGGCGGTCGCCGATGAAAACGAGTTGTTGCTTGCGCAACTGCATCAGGTGCAAGAGGAGCTTGAACGTTTGTTCCTTGAGCAAGCGCAGGCAAATAGTGAGCTTGAGAAGCAGTCTCAATCAAACAGCGTTCTGGCGGAGAAGCGCGATGCGGACGCCCAGGCGAGGGCAGTCGCTTTGGCTGAACGCGACGCCATGCGACAGGAACTGGACGCGCAGAAAGCCGCTCGGGCGGACGCTGATGAGCAAGCGCGCGTTGCAAGAGCAACGGTCGACGAGACGACAGCGCGACTGAACGATACGGCGAAGGAAAACGAGCTGTTGCTTGCGCAACTGCATCAGGTGCAAGAGGAGCTCGAACGCTTGTTCGTTGAACATGCCCAGGCAAAGAGCGAGCTCAAAACACAGGCTCAATCCATGAGCACTCTCGCGCAGCAGCGCGATGCAGACGCCCACGCAAGGGTAGTCGCCCTGGCCGAGTGCGACGCGCTACGTCAGGAAGTCGATGCGCGGAATGTGGCCGTAGCGACGCAGCAGGCAGCGGTGACCGAACTCCAGCGGGCACTGGCGACAGCGCAATCGGCGCTGCATGCGAGCGAGCAGAAGGTCCAGGCAGCTTCTGAAGCGACCGCACGACTTGTCTCTGAGAAAGCGTCTGAAGCGAACGCCGCCGCTGCCGCGCTTGCGGCGCGTGACGCCTTGCGGCAGGAACTGGACGCGCAGAAGGCAGCAGTGGCTGAACGCCAGCAGGCGCTGGCGACAGCGCAATCGGCGCTGCATGCGAGCGAGCAGAAGGTCCAGGCAGCCGCGGAAGTGACCTCGCGACTTGCCTCAGAGAAGGCGTCTGAAGCGAATGCTGCCGCCGTCGCACTTGTCGAGCGCGACGCCTTGCGACAGCAACTCGATGAGCAGAAGGCCGCTACGGCAGACGCTGAAGAGCAAGCGCGGATTGCAAGAACGACGGTCGATGAGACGACAGCGCGACTGAACGATACGGCGCAGGAAAACGAACTGCTGTTGTCGCAATTGCACCAGGTACAGGAAGAACTGGAGCGCTATTTTCTCGAGTACAGCGCTTCCCGGGCCACGGCCCAGTCGCTGGAGACCCGGCTCGCACGGCTGCTCGGGTCCCTTCCTGGCGGATTCGACTGTGGTGCGCTTGCACTGGTCGATTCGCCGGAGGAGGGCCTATGGCAGTGGCTGGCGGAAGATATTCGCGTCGCCGGACGCTCGGTCGAGTCGCTGCGTTACGCGACACGGGTGGAGCAGGGGAGTGTCGTGCTCGCGATCCTGCGCGATGGCGCGACACCAGGCGCCCTGCTTCGGTGGCCGTTGAATGCCCGCAATGAGTCATCCGTCACGCTCGCCGCGCTTCCCGATCCCCAGGGGGGCAGCACGTATCTCACGCACCTCGCCCAGCTGACCACGAGCGACTGGGAAATGATGCATGGGCTCTTGCGCCAGATGGTCCGACAAATGGTCCGGGGTACGATCGCCGTGCCCCCGGATCAGGCCAACGGTTACGCTCAGGCGATCGGGACCAGCCTTTCGCTCATCGGTCAACTGGCCCCCGTCGTGCGATTCGACGACTCGATACTCACTGGACAAACCGTCAACGCCCGGCGGGAAGTGCTGGGGTTACGCCTGTCCAACGTCAGTTTCGGTCGCCTGCGCATTCCGGAACTCGAGCTCCAGTTCCAGGCCGAGATCAAGGCGGATACGACCTCCGGCGGTACCGCCCTCGGTGGCGTGACATGCCTCATCTTCGGACGCGAGGCCGCTGCGGGCCCCTTCGAAGCGTGGGTGACCAACGCATCGGACGCGAGCGGCAAACCCGTGATGGGAATCCTCGCCACGTCTGCAGGTCCGGTCGAGGGCCCGTGGGATCGGCTTACTCCTGCAGACCAGGCGTTCGTGGTGGGCCTCTGCGATGTGCTACCGCTGTGCCTCGCTACGCTGACTGTTCAGGATGTCCGGGTCAAGCGTCCGCTGAAAGAATGGGCGACTCTAGCCTCTGAACTGGGCAGATGGCTGCGGCAGTCCACCGTTCCAGCGCCACGCAACGAACCTGACGCGTCCGCGCTGGTCACTGCTTCCGTGGAACAGGTCGACAATACAGCAGCAGTCCCTGAGACTCGGACGAAATCGAGCCCTCGGAACTCAGTACGCCGAGAGCAGGGCGTCGTTGACGTTGATGCAACGAGCAAGGCGGGTACCGCGTTGGCCCCCGCCAAGCCAGGCGCCAAGTCGACTCGCACCGAGAAGCGCGATGGGTCGAAGCCAAAGTTGACGCCCGCGAAGCGGACGACCCCTCTCAAGGCCACGCCCCAACCGACCAAGCCCAAGGCCGCGGCGAAACCGACCAAGCTCAAGGTTGCTGCCCTCAGCCGCGCTCCCTCCGAGGGGGGGGCTGCGCACACCAGGACCAACGCCCCAGTGGCTCGCGCCGCCCGTCCCAAGCTTGTTCAGCAGTCCGCTCAAGGTGGGACGAAGCGATGACGGACCCGAAGCTGACGTGGACGATCGCCAACGCCACGCTACGCAACCTGTATCCGCCGAGCGCCGTGGTGCATGTCGGCGCAGGGCAGGGCATTGGAAAGATCCATGCGTGGCGCGACTGGGATGTCGAACTGGGTCTCTGCATCGAGGCTGATGCCAGCCGGACGACCTCTTGGCAAGACAGGTTGTCTCCAGACGCCCGTGGCCGCATGCGGGTGATCCACGCGATCGCAGGGCCTACCGACGGGCCAGGCGTATTCCACCGGGCGTCGAATCCGGCAGAAGATGGGCTGGTGGCACCCCAGACGCTCAGCGCGCTGTGGCCCCAATTGAAGTGCGTGGAAAGCCGCCCGGTCGAGACCCTGAGCATCGACTCCATCGTGTTGTCCGAGGTCGACGAGGGAGACGTGCCGAACGCCTGGCTGATTGTCGACTGCTTCCCCGCCGATGCATTGCTCGAGGGCGCACGCGCGCTGCTTCAGCGCACCAACATCGTGGTAGCGCGCACGCGCGCGGATGAATGTACCGACGGTTCGTTCGATTTCCTGCGAATGCTCGGGTTCACGCCTTTCGGTAGCGTGGAAACGAATCACCCTGGCGTCCAACACCTCCTGTGGGTGAGAAGCCCAGCCGCGCTGAAGGACCAGCTTCAGCAAAGCGCTGACGCGCTGGATGTGGCTTGCCATCTCGTGGCACAGGCAACCGCTGTCCGTGACGACACGCTGACGCAGAACGAACAGGTTGCGGCGTCGCTGAATGAACAGCTGGCGACAGCGCAGAAGCTGCGAGAAGAGCGCGACCGCCTTCACGAGCTCTGCGAGGAGCGGCGAAGTGCCGTGGAGACGGTGACACAGCAGCATTCAGTCCTCGCCGCTGAACGTGATCTGATATCCAGAAATCTAGGGCAGCGTGAAAGCGCGCTGGCGTCCGCGAATGCGGCCAACGGGCAGTTGATCTCCGAACGGGATTCGGCGGTCAGTGAGCATCTCGCAGCAGTGGCCTCGGCCACCGCGCGAATCGAACAACTCGAGAATGCGCTGGCCGTAGCCGAAAGGCGTGGGCAACAGTGGCTTGAAGAGCGCGATACCCATGCAGCGCTTGCCGCCGAGCGGCAAGGTATCGTTTCCTCGCTCGAACAGGCGCGGGCCGCGGCTGATAACGCATTTGCGTCCGAACAGCGTGCCCGACAGGACGCCCTTGTCCAGCGAGATCAGGAAAGCCAGGCGAAGTCTGCGTCCGTCGCCGAGGCAGAGGCGCTGAAGGTGCAGGTGGAGGCGCTCCAGAACGACCTCCAGGCTATGCGCACTCGGCTGCAAGAACGGGAGGTCGAGCGCGACGAGGCGGCCCGGCGCGGGCAAGGCTGGCTAGCAGAGCGTGATGCGAATGCCGCGCTCGCCGCCGAGCGGCAAGGGATTATCGCCTCGCTTGAACAGGTGCGGGCCGCGGCTGAAACCGCGCTTGCGTCCGAACAGCGTGCCCGACAGGACGCCCTTGTCCAGCGAGATCAGGAAAGCCAGGCGAAGTCAGCGTCCGTCGCCGAGGCCGAGGCACTGAAGGCGCAGGTGGAGGCGCTCCAGAACGATCTCCAGGCTCTGCGCACTCGGCTGCAAGAACGGGAGGCCGAGCGCGACGAGGCGGCGCGGCGCGGGCAAGGCTGGCTAGCAGAGCGTGATGCGAATGCCGCGCTCGCCGCCGAGCGGCAAGGGATCATCGCCTCGCTCGAACAGGCGCGGGCCGCGGCTGAAACCGCGCTTGCGTCCGAACAGCGTGCCCGACAGGATGCCCTTGTGCAGCGAGATCTGGAGATCCAGGCGAAGTCAGCGTCTGTCGCCGAGGCCGAGGCACTGAAGGCGCAAGTGGAAGCGCTCCAGAACGGTCTCGAGGCTCTGCGCACTCGGCTGCAGGACCTGGAGGCCAGTCGCGAGGAGGCGGTGCGGCTTGGGCGGGGCTGGCTCACCGAGCGCGATGCACACGCCGCGCTCGCGACGGAGCGACAAGGGATCATTTCATCGCTCGAGGATACCCTCGCCTCGACGGAAGGTGCATGTACTGCAGAACAACTGACGAAACAGGATGCGTTGGTCCGACTGGAGCAAGAAGCCCTCGCGCGGGCTGAGGTCGTTGTTGCGCTCGAGGCTCTACAGGCTCAAATAGCGGCATCCAGCAGCGACGTTCTGGACCTTCGTACTCGACTGCAACAGCTTCAGGCGGAGCGAGACGCTGTCATAAAGGCCCATGAGGAGACCATCGCCACACTCAAAGCCGAGGAACAGGCCTCGAGCGACGCGATTAGCGAGCGAGACCTGCTACGCCGACAACTCGAAGATCAGCAGACGCAGGTACAAAAGCAGCAGGTCGAAACTGTCGAGGTGTATGGACGCCAGCGATTCATGCATCAAGAGATCATCAAGGCAGAGGCCCAGATCGAACTGATCAAGGACCTCATGCTGAGAGAGCCGGGGCTTTGAGATGGCTGGAAGCTTGAGTCGCTGGATCGAACGCTTCTTCGGCACACGTCGCCGGCAACCGGATTCTGCGAAGCCGGATCCTGCGGGGCATGTGATGCAACCTGCCGACACCGCGCAGGATACGGTCGGGACCGCAGTCGCCGAGTTGGTGCCGTATGACGAGCATCTGCTCGAGCGATCACGTACACAATGGCAATTCGGCGATTGGGAGAGCCTCGCTTCGCTGGAGCGAAACCAGCTCCTGCATCATCCCGACCGGGCGAGGCTGGCGATCTTCGCAGCAGCCGGCCGGTTGCAGCTTGGCCAAACTGACGATGCCTCCGCTTTCGTTCATTCGGCCATCGAGTGGGGCGCAAGCAGGCGATTGGTCAGCCAGATGTTGATCTCAGGCGTGCACAACAACCTGGCTCGCGCGCTCACCGTAGTCGGCGAATCGGCCCACGCGCTTCAGCACTTCGAGGCGGCAATCGCTGTTGGCGCGCCGAGCAGCGACGTACGACTGCTGGTCAGTGCTCGTAAGAACCTGCAACTCGATCAGATGGGGGCCGAGCGCGAGCAGAGACTGCTTGCGTTCGACAGTCCGGAGCGGTCACTGCCACGCAACGAAAGTCAGGAGACACCGTGATTCTTGTAACGGGTGGTGCAGGCTTCATTGGAACGAATTTCGTTCTGGATTGGCTCTCGCAGTCAAACGAGAGCGTCCTCAATCTTGACGCGCTGACCTATTCGGGGAACCTGAGTAACTTGCAGTCGCTCGAGGGAGATGCACGTCACGTTTTCGTGCACGGCGATATCTGCGACCGCGCGCTGCTCGACAAGCTGTTCGTAGCGTACCAACCGCGGGCGGTCGTACATTTCGCGGCAGAGAGCCACGTCGATCGAAGCATCCATTCGCCGACAGCATTCATGCGGACGAACGTCGACGGTACATTCACGCTGCTTGAGGCCACGCGCAGCTACTTCGGAACGTTACCGGCACTCGACAGAGATGCCTTTCGCTTCCTGCATGTGAGTACTGACGAAGTGTACGGTTCGCTCGGCCCCGAGGATCCGGCGTTCACGGAATGCCATCCGTTTGAACCGAACAGTCCGTACTCCGCCAGCAAGGCCGCAAGCGACCATCTGGTGCGTGCCTGGCACCATACCTATGGCTTGCCAGTCCTCACCACCAACTTCAGCAACAACTACGGGCCTTATCATTTCCCTGAAAAGCTGATTCCGCTGATGATCGTCAATGCGTTGGCGGGCAAGCCCTTGCCGGTCTACGGCGACGGCATGCAAGTGCGCGACTGGCTCTACGTCAAGGATCACTGCGCCGCGATCCGTGCGGTGCTGGCAGGCGGTCGAGTAGGCTCCACCTACAACGTTGGCGGATGGAACGAGCGCCCCAACATCGAAATCGTGGGGCAGGTGTGTGCATTGCTCGACGAAATGCAGCCAGCCTCGTCAGGCCCATACGCGCGTCTGATTACCTATGTCACAGATCGCCCGGGACATGACCGTCGCTACGCAATCGATGCACGCAAGATCGAGCGCGAACTGGCGTGGCGGCCTGCCGAGACTTTCGAAACCGGCCTCCGAAAGACAGTCCATTGGTACCTCGACAACCGCGACTGGGTTTTGCAGGTGCAGAGCGGCGCGTACCGCGAATGGCTGGATACCCAGTACCGCACACGCGCATGAAAACGCTACTGCTCGACGCCGACGAAAACTTTGGCTGGAAGATCGTGCGAGGCCTGACCATCGTACGTGAAGTCGTCGCGTGTAGCGAAGTTCCTCGAAGGCCGATGTCCTACGTGTAAATGTCGAAACGTCCCAGGGCGCTCGCAAGCGGTTTAGCAACGCGTGCCACCTGCTTGATGCGCAACTGCAGCAAGGCGACGCAATCAGCATCAATCGCGAACGGATGCCAAAGACCTAGCTGACCGAGAGAGCTACACACGCGAGGTGTTCCCTGACGTCGCGACTTATTGCCTCCGGGCCTCAAAAAGGCCTTCGTGTGCATCCCCGTAATGGCAACCAAACAGTAAATCGCATAACGATTTCACCGTGCAGCGCAAAGGCATCACTCTAGCTGGAGGTTCGGATGGCCGACTTCACCCGGCAACTCTTGCGATCAGCAAACAACTGCTGCCTGTCTACGATAAGCCCCTGGTTTACTACCCTCTCTCGACCCTTATCCTGGCGGGGATTCGAGACATACTGTTAATTAGTACACCCCAGGATATACCACGGTTCCAAAGCGCTTATAGGTGATAGACAGGCTTGGGGAATCAATATCAAAAGGAAATGCAATGAAAGTCGATAATTTTGTTTCGAATTCGGTGATCGACCAACTTGACGACCTTAGATCTCAGTACTCCTTCTCCAAGCCGTTTCGACATGTGATTGTTGATAATTTTTTTAGCAAAAACAAGGCGTGGGAGTTGTTTGAACAATTCCCCTTATTTCAAAATCCTGAGCGTTTGCTAAATGAATTTGGCAGCCCAAATCCTAAGAGAGTTTTTTCTGACGTTCGCGAAATAAATGAAACGTACCGCTCGCTTGACGATTGGATTAAAAGTCACAACTTTCTATCGTTGATTGAAAAAATAACTGGGATCGATGATCTGTTGTACGATCCAGACTATATCGGTGCCGGAACGCACGAAAACTTTTCAACTGCAGGATTGGATCCCCATTACGATTTTAACGTCTTACCCAGGTCACAACTGCACCGAAGGCTGAACTGTATTATCTACTTGAACTCTGAGTGGAGATCGGAATGGGGTGGTCAAATAAATTTACATAACGATGCATGGAATCTAGAAGATGACGATATAAAAAGCTTCGACCCAATATTCAATCGATGTATTGTTTTCGAAACGAATCAGCGTTCCTGGCACTCGGTGACGCCAGTCAGCATTCCTGAGAGCTTTGGAACCCGTAGCCGCAAAAGTTTTACTATATATCTTTATACTAGAAAAAGACCAGAATCTGAAATTGCGCCGGCACATGGTACTGTCTACGTGCAGCCCCCGCTTTCTAAGTCAATAAAGCCAAATAAATTGTTGACCGATTCGCAATACGCTGAAATACGGCAAAACATCCAAAGACGACACTCATATTTAAAGGTAATGTATCAAAAGGAATATGGTCTTCAAAGGCGATTGGTGGGCTTAGAAAAAGAACTTACAAAGTGGAAGCGGTCCGTCGGGATCCAGCTCGACGGGCCAGCGCGACTAACCAAAATTATATCTCCGCTGAATCCAGACCGGTGGGTTGGTTCCGAGTTACTGTTTACATTTCGCGCGACCGCGAGTGTAACGTCTCTTTGTGTTGTCGGCTTCCGACCAAAGGAATGGGGAAAAGCTACATTGCTGCTGACTGTCGGTGCAATGTCGATTCAGAGCGAAGTGGAAGGAGATCTGGAACTGACTGTGCCGCTTGTTTGTCCCGATTTTGACGCCGACGTAGAGCTTGCTTTGGTAGTCCAGGCCGGTTTGCATAGTCCCGAAAAGGATGATCGTCTTCTCGCGTTTATGCTCACCCAAATTAGAATCCGTTGAAGCCAATCTCGCTAGAGCGAGGGTTTCAGTTCACGGGCCGTTTGATCGAGTGCAAATTGTTCTATTCGCTGTGCCGCGCTTGACGTTTCAGCATATTTCGCTGCAGATGTCGCTTGCGTGGTCGGGCACGCTAGTCCCGTGAACGTGGTGAGCATTTGTGCAAAAGTCGCCCGATTCTCCAATAGTCCGTTGGAGGGATTGGAGGCTACCTTTCGACGCTGTTGTGCGCTGGCGTTGGCTGCAGATGTGTTCGCGACGAACAAATAATTCCACATTAACGGACGTACCCTGAGACCGTCTAATCGCGTTGGTGTGTTAGAAATTCGCGAGCGGTTGGCTAACTCAACCGGGAGAATCAATACGCTGGGAAGATAAGAGTGTAGGCGTCGCAAGCTGCTGGGGTATGGTTGCGGGCTACTTTGTCGTTCGGTGACGAGACGCGTACCTATAATGTAATGTATGTCGATGGACCGACGCGGCGTGTATGTAGCGACGAAAAGACGCGGCAGGTGTAGGTGTAAAACAAGCTGCGTTAGATGAGAACGAAAGCCACGCTTACACCGCCGCAGTCTAAATGGAGCCTATTTGCCGTCGTATGCCACGCGCCACCGGACTCTTTTCGTAACGTCTTCAACCTGATGAGTAAAGTAAACAATTTGAATTAGTGGAAAGCGTGGGAATTGTGGCGTCTGCTTTTCGATGAATGGAAGCGCCAAGCCGAACGTACTTAGGATAACAATCATTCTTTCAATGCTTGGAGTGTATTTGTCGGTTACAGACCTTTATATCTAGCGCACCCTTATCTTATGCGATTGCGTAGTGTACGCTTTCTTGTAGCATAGAATCGGCGCCGTTTGTACTCGCGTCTGGTTAAGTATCCCTGGCCGACAACTCATTAGTTTAGCTAACCTAGGTTGCCTTAGTTCCATGGAAAATATGCACGCTGCCAACGTCAACACCCTGAACGCCGCGAATCGCGCCTTTGTCTTAGGAAAGCTAAGTGATGCCATGCACGGCTATCTGGGCTTTTTATCGACGACACCGCGTTTGGGCACCATGATCGTTGCGAATCTCGTACTTTTGAAGAATAAAGCACAGCGGTTACCCGGTATTGTGCGCATCACTGATAGTAGTGAGGCGTGCGAGTATGGGTCTATTTCTATGGGTTCTCGTGACATAACTACCGTCCTTGTCGTTAATCAACGCC
>JBIITW010000068.1:0-20267 GCA_044340265.1 Burkholderiales bacterium
ACCCGCGCGCGCTTTCGGGCGAGTCCATTCCCCTGTTCGGGCGCATCGTTGCGATCGCCGATGTATTCGATGCGCTGACCTCGATCCGGCCCTACAAGCGTCCGTGGAGCGTCGATGAAGCAGTCTCGTTCATGCGCGAACAGTCCGGGCGGCATTTCGATCCGGTGCTGCTCGAAGCCTTCTTCGAGATCCTGCCGGAGGTGGTCGAAGTGATGTCGCGCTTCCGCGATGATGAAGAGCCCAGGCAGGACGAGCCGCACTTCGGCGAGCCGGTGACTGCCCCTGGCGCAAGGCCGCCAAGCGCAACCTGATCCGATGGGCGCGAACAACCGCCGGATGTCGTGGCTCCTGCCCACCCTGCTGGCCGGCCTGCTCGCCGTCTCCATGCTGGTCGGGCTGGTGGTGCGCACCGGGCTCGAGGAACAGCGCGCCGAATCGCTGCAACTGGATGCGCTCCAGGAACTGGCCCGGCAGCGCGCGGCCACCATCGCACGCGCGCTGGATGCACCGGGCGCGATCCCCGACCTGCTGCGCCAGGCGACCGAGTTCCCGCATGTGATCGAGGCACGCGTGTGGCGAAACGACGGGACGCTGATCGCGCACGCCGGCAGTCCTTCTGCGGCCGAACCCGCCATGCCGCACGCCTTCAAGCCACCGCCGGCACGCGAAGCCATGGTCGCTCCAGCACGCGTGGGCGCAGGCCGTGACGCCCGCTCTGCCGACGCGCGAAGCCCCGTCCATCTCTGGCAGCCGATGGCTGCCGGAGATTTCGAGGGATGGCTGGAAGTGGTGGTGGACCGGCAATGGACGGCACGCCAGCACAACGAGCACCTGTACCAGATGCTCGGCATCAGCCTGGCCGTGGTGGTCCTGGTCTGGCTGTGCGTGGCAGCAGTCACGCGCAGGACGACCATCGCGCTGGAAACGATCAATCGTTTCGCGCTCGAACTCGACGGGTCCGGCCGCCAGCTGCAGGCGGATCCCCAGACGGCAGAGCTGCACGGCCTGATCGATGCCCTGAACCGGGCATCGGTCCGCCTCGCGGAGCAGCAGCGGCTGGCAAATGTCAACGAGCGCGAGCTGCGCGCCCTGACCGGAAACATTCCCGGCGTGGTCTACCGCTGCCGTGCCGATGCGCACCTGACGATGGAGCACCTGAGCCAGGAGTTCGAACGCCTGACCGGTTATCCGGTGGCCGACCTGATCGGCAACCGGGTGCGCAGCTATGTCAGCATCCTGCATCCGGCCGACGTACCGAAGGTGCGCGCGCTGATCGACACCGCCATCGAACAGCGTCGCCCGTTCGCCGCCGAGTACCGCCTGCGTGCCTCGGACGGAAGCACGCGCTGGGTGCTCGAGAAAGGCCAGGCGGTGTTCAACGACCGCGGCGACCTGCTGTACCTCACCGGCGTGATCATCAACGATACCGCCCGCCATTCCGCGATCATCGCCCTCGCCCGCAGCGAGGCGCGCCACCGCAAGCTGGTCGAGAACCTGTCCGAAGTGGTCTGGCAATCGGATGCCGAGGCGCGAGTGAGCTTCGTCAACCGTGCATGGCGCGAGGTCAGCGGACTGCCGCCCGAAGACCTGATCGGTCGACGCCTCTTCGAACTGATCGCCGATGCCGACCAGGCGGCCTCGATCAATGCCTGGTCGCGCATGCTCTCCGGTGCCGACGAGGTGGTGCAGTGGCAGGCGCGCATCGCGACCGCATCGGGCGAACTGCGCTGGGGCGAGTTCACCGCGCGACTGACGCTCGATGCAGATGGCAGGCCGAACGGCGTCGCCGGGCTGCTCAGCGACGTCCATGAACGCAAGCTGCTGGACGCGCGCCTGCGCGAAGGCGAGGAGCAGCTGCGCGAAAGCCTGGAACTGTCCCGCCAGTTGCTGGAGGCGATGCCCCACCCCGTGTACTACAAGGATCGCAATGGCCACTTCCGCGGGGTGAACCGCGCATGGGAGGCCTTCCATGGGCGAGGGCGAGACACGGTGATCGGACTCACCAGCCGCGACCTGGGGCCGCCGGAGCTGGCCGAACTGATCGAGGCGCGCGACCGGGAACTGCTCCAGGGCAGCGGCACGCACCAGGAGTTCGAGGTCGTGCTGACCAACGCGGGCGGCGAGCGCCGGTCGATGCTGTTCTCGCGGGCGGTGCTCACGTCCTATGCCCATGAACGCACCGGCCTGATCGGCGTGCTGTCCGACATCACGGAGATCCGCAACACCGAGGCCGAGCTGCGCAAGCTGTCACTGGTGGCAAGCAGGACCAGCAACGCCGTGGTGATCACGGATGCATCGGGGAAGATCGAGTGGGTCAACGATGCATTCACCCGCCTGACCGGGATACCCGCCGCGGAGGCCATCGGCCAGGTGCCGGGGCGCATGCTGCAGGGTCCGGACACCGACCCTGCGACCATCGCGATGATCCGCGAGCGCCTCGCCGCGCGCCAGGGCTTCCAGACTGAACTCGTCAACTATTCCCGCGACGGGCGCCGCTACTGGCTGGCACTCGACGTGCAGCCGATCCGCGATGAACACGGGGAGGTACAGCAGTTCATCGCGGTGGAGGCCGACATCACCGAACGCAAGACGCGCGAGGAGGCGCTGCGCGCGAGTGAAGCGAAGGCAAGGCAGCTCGCCCAGGTGGTCGACCAGGCTTCCGAGGCGATCATGGTCAAGGACCTCGACAACCGCCTGATCGCCTGGAACCGGGGCGCAGAGCGCCTCTATGGATTCACTGAGCACGAGGTGCTCGGTCGCAGCGCCTACGAGGTGCTGCGTATCGCCGACACCGGTGGCGACGAGGCTGGCGCGTTCGAACGCCTGCGCACCGGGCGGGAAGAACGGCTGACGGTCACGCGCCGGCTGCGCAAGGACGGCAGCAGCGTTGACGTGGAACTGTCGCTGTCACCGCTGTTCGACCCCGAAGGCCGACATATCGGCGAGATCGGGGTCGCGCGCGACATCTCAGAGCGCCTGCGCTACCAGTCCGAGCTGGAAGCGGCGAAGGATGCGGCGGAAGCCGCGAACCACGCCAAGGGCGCCTTCCTGGCCAACATGAGCCACGAGATCCGCACGCCGATGAACGGCATCATCGGCATGACCGAACTGGCGCTCGACACCGATCTCGACCCGGAGCAGCGCGACTACCTGACATCGGTGCGCCGGTCCGCCGAGAACCTGCTGCAGGTCATCAATGATGTCCTCGACTACTCCAAGATCGAGGCCGGCCGCATCGAGCTCGAGCTGATTCCGTTCTCGCTGCGCGCGGTCCTGTCGGACAGCGTCAAGGCCCTGGCGCCCAAGGCGCGCGAGCAGTCACTGCAGCTGTTGCTGGACGTCTCTCCGGATGTACCGGATGCACTGGTCGGCGATCCGCTGCGCATCGGGCAGGTCCTGCTCAACCTGGTCGGCAATGCGATCAAGTTCACCGAACGCGGCGAGATCGTCGTCTCGGTGGAACGCACCGGCACGGCGACCGAAGACGCTGCGGCAGCGAACCCGTTGCAGCTGCGCTTTCGCGTGCGCGACACCGGCATCGGCATCGCGGCACAGAAGCAGCAGGAGATCTTCGACGCCTTCACCCAGGCGGACAGTTCGACCACTCGTCGTTACGGCGGCACCGGCCTGGGCCTGTCGATCAGCCGGCAGCTGGTGACGCTGATGGGCGGACAGTTGCGCGTGGACAGCATCCCCGGCGCGGGCAGCACCTTCTGGTTCGAATTGTCCTTCGCACTCGACCCGGCGGTGCCTTCCCGACCGCTCGCGCTGCAGCCCCTGCGCGTGCTGCTGATAGACGACTCGATCAGCAGCCGGCGCTCGCTTGCCCACCTGTTCGCGCACTGGGGCGTGCAGTTGACCGAATGCGAAACGATCGATGAAGCCCGCCACATGGTCCCCTGCCAGGCCGACGTCGAGGAGGCCTTCGACCTGGTGCTGGTGCACGCAGAGCCCGGCGTGCTGCTCGGCGAGGCGGTGTCGGGCTGGATCGGTTCCCGCGTACCGCTGGTGGGCGTGGCAGCGGCGGGCGGCGCGCGCGCGAGCGATCCGCTGTGGCGGGCAGTAGGTGCGACCGCCGTGCTGGCGCAGCCGGTGACCGCGTCCGACCTGTACGACACGCTGGCACGATTCCTTGCCCCGGAGGACGAAGCCGATCCGCAGAGCGCGACGCGCGGACCTGCCGCGAAGGCGCAGCCCGACCTGGCCGCCGTGGCGGCGGGCTTCGTCGCGCCACGCGCGCTGGAGGTACTGCTGGCCGAGGACAACCCGGTCAACCAGAAGCTCGCCTGCACGCTTCTGGAACGCGCCGGGCATCGTGTCACGCGTGCCAATGACGGCATCGCCGCAGTGGACGCCTGGCGCGCCGGCCATTTCGACGTGGTGCTGATGGATGTACAGATGCCCCGCCTGGGCGGCTTCGAGGCGACGGCGCGCATCCGTTCCCTCGAGCTCGAGCGCCAGGCCGAAGCCGGCGACACGCACGTGCGGCGCACGCCGATCATCGCCCTCACCGCTCATGCAATGATCGGCGACGAGGAACGTTGCCTGAACGCCGGCATGGACGCGTACCTGTCCAAGCCGCTTCGCCGGGAGCGTCTGGCTGCAGTGCTCGAACAGGTCACTGCGGCACCCGGTGACGAAGACCCGTCGACGCGCGCCCGTCCGGCGCGTGCCGGATCACTGGCAAAGGCGGTCGACACCGATGCCCTGCTCGACACCGTGGGCGGGGACCAGGACCTGCTGATGCACCTGTGCTCGATGTTCCTGGAATCACTGCCCGGCATGCAGGACCGGCTGCGCCTGGCGATCGAGGCCGGTGATGCCCGGGAAGTCGTGGCCGCCGCGCATGCGCTGCGCGGGGTCATCTCGAACTTTCATGCACGGCCGTCGGTGGACGCGCTGTCCACGCTCGAACGCACGGCGGCGGAGGGTCATCTCGACGCCCTGGTGGCCGGCCATGAACACGCCCACTCGGAAGTCGAACGCGCTGCCGCGGCGCTGCGCGAGACGATCGGCGCCATGGCATGAACGCCGGCAGCATGACGCACGCCTATAATCAAGGGCATCCGTCCAACCGAGTCGCCGCGCAGTGGCAGAGCCGTCACCCGGGCCGATCACGCCCCCGCCCTCCTCCGTCTTCCTGTCCGCATCCGGCGCAGCCCTGCCCCGCGCGCTCTTCGTCACCTCCGAGGTCGCGCCGCTGGTCAAGACCGGCGGGCTGGCCGATGTCAGCGCCAGCCTGCCTGCGGCACTGGTGGCGCTGAGTTGCGACCTGCGCCTGCTGCTGCCGGGATATCCGGCGATCGTCTCCGGCGTGCGCGAGCGCTGCCGGGTCGCCCGCATCGAACCGTTCGCCGGCATGCCGGGCGCAACACTGCTGTCGGGCAGGATCAACGGCAACCTGCGCTGCCTGGTGGTCGACTGTCCCGAACTGTACGGGCGCGCCGGCAATCCGTACGTCGACAGCGTCGGCGCCGACTGGAGCGACAACCCGCTGCGCTTCGGACTGCTGTCCCGTGTCGCCGCCCTGCTGTGCAGCGCGGCCTCGCCGCTGGCCTGGCGCCCGGACGTCCTGCATTGCAACGACTGGCAAACCGGGCTGGCTCCGGCCTATCTGGCGTTCGAGCGCAATGCGCGCCTACCGGAAACGTCTGTGGTGGCGAGCGTGTTCACCGTGCACAACCTCGCGTTCGGTGGCGCCTTCGATCCCGCGCTGCTGCCGCAGCTCGGACTCCCGCGCGAGAGCTTCAGCATCCACGGCCTGGAATACCATGGCCGGCTGTCGTTCCTGAAATCGGGCCTCTACTACGCCGACTTCATCACGACGGTCAGCCCGACCTATGCCCGCGAGATCCAGCAGGAACCGCTCGGCTTCGGCTACCAGGGCCTCCTCGCCGCGCGCGGCGAGCGGCTGCGCGGCATACTGAACGGCATCGACCTCGACGCATGGGATCCGGCCACCGATCCGAACCTCGCCGCACGCTTCGACGCGACGAACCTGCAGGCACGCGCCGGCAACCGCCTCGCCGTGCAACAGCGGCTCGGCCTGGATCCGGATGCTGACGCCATGCTGCTCGGCGTGGTGAGCCGATTCACCGAACAGAAGGGCATCGACCTGGTCCTCGATGCATGGCCAGGCCTCGTCGCACGCGGCCATCCGCTGCAACTGGCGATGCTCGGCTCCGGCGACCGCCTGCTCACGCGAAGGGCCGCCGATTGCATGCGCCGCCATCCCGGGCGCGTCGGCTTCATCGACGGCTTCGACGAGCCCCTGTCGCACCTGATCGAAGGCGGCTGCGACGCCTTCCTGATGCCGTCGCGCTTCGAACCCTGCGGCCTGAACCAGATGTACAGCCAGCGCTATGGCGCGCCACCGCTGGTGCGTGCCACTGGCGGGCTTGCCGATTCGGTCACCGACGACGATCCGGCAGCCGGACGGCCGGGCACCGGATTCGTGTTCGCCGCGGACACCGTCGCCGGATTCACCGCCGCCGTCGAGCGCGCGCTCACCGCCTGGCGCGACCGCCCGCGCTGGCGGGCGATCCAGCAGGCCGGCATGCAGCGCGACTTCGGCTGGCCGGCGAGTGCCGCCGCCTACCTCGAGGTCTACCGGCAGGCGCTCGCCGCAGCCGCGTCCGAACCTGCAGCGACTGCGGCGGACAACCCCGATGCTGCGCCTACAACCAGGTCATCATCCCCAGCTCGAACGGATGGGTGAGCAGTTCGTGGCACGGATAGACCCTGATCCGGTACTCCAGCCTGCCGCATAGCTCGGGCGTGAGCGACAGCGCGAACCGGTGCTCGCCCTGCTCGGTGCGCTCGCCGGTCGACTCGAACGACAGCCGCTGCGGCTGGCGCAGGTTCTCATAGGGCGTCTGCCGGGCGAGGGTCAGCTCGACGATCACGTCGTCGGGCTGCAGGCCGTTGAGGTTCACCGCGACATCGATGCGCACGCCTTCGCCGAAGCGCAACGACTTGCGCGGCTGGTCGAGACGACGCGCGGTCACGCCCTGCCAGGCCGCGCGCACCCGCGCCTTCCACTCGGCCACTTCGCGCGCCCGGGCGAAGCCGCCTTCACTGTAGCGCCGCCATTGCAGGCTGGCCGGATGGTAGAACTTCTGCAGGTACTGCCCGACCATGCGCGCGGTGTTGAAGCGCGGCAGCAGCGTCGCGATCGAGCGCTTGGCCATGCGCACCCAGCGCGGCGAGAAGCCGGACGGGCCACGGTCGTAGTACATCGGGATCACCTGGTCCTGCAGCAGCTCGTACAGGGTCTGGCATTCCTCGCGCGTGCGCCGCGCGTCGTCGAGGTACTGCGACGCGGGCTTGATGCCCCAGCCGTTATGTCCGTCGTAGCCTTCGCCCCACCAGCCATCGAGCACGGACAGGTTCAGCACCCCGTTCATCGCGGCCTTCATGCCGGAAGTACCGCTCGCCTCGAGCGGATACACCGGGTTGTTCAGCCAGACATCGACGCCGGAGACGATGCGGCGCGCGATGCGCAGGTCGTAGCCCTCGAGCAGCAGCAGGCGCCCTTCGAAGCCGGGCAGCCGCGAGATCTCGTGCAACCGGCGGATCAAGGCCTGTCCGGGCACGTCGGCCGGATGGGCCTTCCCGGCATACACGAACAGCACCGGCCGCTTGGCATCGGAGATCAGGTCGCGCAGGAAGTCGAGGTCCTCGAACATCATCGTCGCGCGCTTGTAGGTCGCGAAACGACGGGCGAAACCGATGGTCAGCACGTTCGGGTTGTCCGGATCCGCGTACTTCAGCAGCCGGTCGAGGTGGGCCTCGGAACCATTGTTGCGCAGGTGCTGCACGCGCGTCGTGTGTGCGACCAGGTGCAGCATGCGCGACTTCAGCGTCTGGCGCACGCTCCAGAACAGGTGGTCCGGGATGTCGTCGATGCGCTTCCAGAACTCGGCATCTCGCTGGCGGGCCAGCCAGTCGGGGCCGAGGTAGCGCTCGAAGATCTCCATCCATTGTTCGGCGAGGAAGGTCGGCACGTGCACGCCATTGGTCACGTAGTCGATGGGGTTCTCTTCCGGCGTGACCTGCGGCCACAGCTCGCGGCAGATCTCCGCCGACACGCCGCCATGGATCTGCGACACCCCGTTCTGGAAGCGGGATGCACGGATCGCCAGCGCGGTCATGTTGAAGTCGCCGTTGCCCATGCCGTGGCCGAGGGCCATCAGCTGCCCCTGGTCGAGGCCCAGTTGCGGTGCGAAGCGCTCGAAGTAGGACGCGATCATCGACTCGGCGAAATGGTCATGGCCCGCAGGCACCGGCGTATGGGTGGTGAACACCGTGTTCACCGCGACCGCCTCGAGCGCGGTGTCGAAGCTGAGCCCGCCGGTGGTCAGCTCGCGGATGCGCTCGAGCACCAGGAATGCCGCATGGCCCTCGTTGATGTGCCAGACGGTCGGCGCGATGCCCAGGGCCCGCAGCGCACGCACGCCACCGATGCCGAGCACGATCTCCTGTTCGATGCGGGTGGTGCGGTCGCCGCCGTAGAGCCTCCGACAGATCTCCCGGTCGGCGGGCGCATTGGCTGCGACATCGCTGTCGAGGAGGTACAGCGTGACATGGCCGCAGCGCGCGCTCCAGACGTTCAGCTGGATCGTGCGGCCAGGCAGGTCGACCATGACGGTCACCGCACTGCCGTCAGGCCCCTCGACGCGCTGGATCGGCAGGTCGTCGTAGTCGGAATCGCCATAGGTGGCGTGCTGGTTGCCCTCGCCATCGATGGTCTGCGAGAAATAACCCTGCCGGTAGAGAAGGCCGACCGCGATGAACGGCAGCCGTGCATCGCTCGCCGCCTTGCAGTGGTCACCGGCCAGGATGCCGAGCCCGCCCGAATAGATCGGGAAACTCTCATGGAAGCCGTACTCCGCGCAGAAATAGGCGACCTTGTCGGTGCTGCGCAGCCACTCCGAACCGTTCCGGCGCAGCGGCTCGTCATGGTAGGTGTCGTAGGCCGAGAGCGCGCGGTTCAGGTTGGACAGGAACACCGGGTCGTCGGCCGCCTCGAGCAGGCGCGCCTCGTCGACCCGCTTCAGGAACGCCTTCGGGTTGTGCCCGGTCGCATCCCAGAGGCCCTTGTGCAGCAGCGAAAACAGCCGGCGCGTCTGCCGGTCCCAGCTGTACCAGAGGTTGTTCGCCAGCTCGTCCAGCCGGGCGAGCCGGCGCGGAACGTTGGGCTCTACCTCGATCGTGAACGACGTGGCCGGTCGGCTGTCCATCGGGTGCTGCTCCGTGTGGTTGAGGCGGATGACTAGGGCGCGCGGGTATCGGTCGCGGCGGTGGCCCTGAGGGTCAGGCGGTCGCCGCGCTGCGCGAACTCGACCCGCTTCAGGAAGCTCATCCCGAGCAGCACGACTTCACCGTCCATGCCATCGGTCGCGACCGCGGCCACGCCGCGCAATTCGATCGGACCCAGCCGCACTCGCTCGAGCCGGGTCCGGTAGCCCACCGTGTCACCATTCGCGGTGCGCAACTGCACTGCCTCGCCCAGTGCGAGGCCCAGCGCGCGCGCGGTGCGCATCGGCAGCGCGACCTGCGTCGCCCCCGTGTCCAGCATGAAGGTGACAGCGGTGCCGTTGATCGTGCCGTCGGCAACATAGTGGCCACTGCGGTTGCGTTGCAGGGTCACCTCGTCGCCCGCGTTCGGCATCGAGGCGGCCGGGTTCGGATTGACCTGGGCGGCGTCCCAGTCGTGGAACCACGCATAGACGCCGCCGAAGACGGCCAGCCAGACCACGAACATGAGCCAGAGCCCGCTGCCGCGCGCGGTGACGCTGCGCGAGGACGGCGGACCGCCGGAGGACGGGCTGATCGACATGCCAGGATCAGACCTTGAGGAAATGTTCGCGGTAGTGGCGCAGTTCGCCGATCGATTCATGGATGTCGGCGAGTGCCTCGTGCCTGCCCTGTTTCGACAGACCGGCGAGGACCTCCGGCTTCCAGCGCCGCGCGAGCTCCTTCAACGTGCTCACGTCGAGGTTGCGATAATGGAAATAGGCTTCGAGCCCGGGCAGCCAGCGCGCCATGAAGCGGCGGTCCTGGCAGATCGAGTTGCCGCACATCGGCGAGGTCTTCGGCGCCACGTGGAGCGCCAGGAACTCGAGCATCTGCCGCTGCGCACCCGCTTCATCGAGCGCGGACGCACGCACCTTTTCGGTCAGGCCGGAACGCCCGTGCGTTGCGGTGTTCCACGAATCCATGCCGGACAGCACGGCATCGGACTGGTGCACCACCAGCACTGGTGCCTCTGCCACGACTTCCAGGCGGGCATCGGTCACCACGAAAGCGATCTCGATCACCCGATCGCGGTCCGGATCGAGCCCGGTCATTTCCATGTCCACCCAGACGAGATGCTCTGCGTTCTGTGCCATCCGTATCGACCCTTATGAACAGTTGCGCGCGGGACGCGAGGATCGCGGCCCGACCGGGGCCCGCCCGGAAACCCTGTGGACCGGAATATGCCGTGCGCCCGCAAGGGGCGGTCGTCCGGGCCCTGTGTCCGGCGTCGGTCCCGGACATCTGTCCCCGCCGCCCGGGCCCGCCCCGACCGCCGGTCATCCAGCATGAATCAAGCCAGTTCCGCACGATTGTGTCACAGTCGAAGCCGTCGTTTCCCGGTACATTTCCCGCATGCATCCATTCGCCCTGCTGTTCCTCGCCGCCCTGCTCCTCGCCACTGCGGTCAAGGTCTGGCTTTCGCTGCGCCACATGCAGCATGTGCGCGCCCATCGCGACGAGGTCCCGGCGGCGTTCGCGGCCGACATCCCGGCCGCGAGCCATCGCACGGCCGCCGACTACACCGTCGCCAAGGGGCGCCTCGACCTGGTCGAGATCCCGATCGACGCCGCCGTCGTGCTGCTGCTCACCTTCGGCGGCGGCCTCGCCTGGCTCGACGGTGCGCTGCGCCCGCTGCTCGGCGACGGCCTGCTGCATGGCGTCGGACTGATCGGCGCCATCGTGGTGCTGACCAGCGCGATCTCCCTGCCGGCCAGCCTCTACCGCACCTTCGTGATCGAGCAGCGCTTCGGCTTCAACAAGATGACCCCGGCGATGTTCGCCGGGGACATGTTGCGCAGCACGCTGCTCGGCACCGCGCTCGGCCTGCCGCTGCTCGCCGCCGTGCTCTGGCTGATGGGCGCGATGGGCGAACTCTGGTGGCTGTATGTCTGGGGTGTGTGGGTGGCGTTCAACCTGCTGGTGCTGGCGGTCTATCCGACCTTCATCGCGCCGTTGTTCAACAAGTTCTCGCCGCTGGAAGACCAGGCACTCGAAGCACGCGTGAAGACCCTGCTCACGCGCTGCGGCTTCGAGGCGCAAGGCCTGTTCGTGATGGACGGCAGCAAGCGCAGCAGCCACGGCAATGCCTATTTCACCGGCCTGGGCCGGAGCAAGCGCATCGTGTTCTTCGACACGCTTCTCGCGCGGCTCACGCCGGAAGAGATCGAGGCGGTGCTCGCACACGAACTGGGCCACTTCAAGCTGCGGCACGTGGCCAAGCGCATCGCATGGACCTTCGCGGCGAGCCTGGTCTTCCTCGGGCTGCTCGCCTGGCTCGCGGCTGAGCCCTGGTTCTACACCGCGCTGGGCGTCGAGCGTGCGTCCACCGCGATGGCACTGCTGCTGTTCTTCATCGTGCTGCCGTCGTTCACCTTCCTGCTGAGCCCGCTTTTCGCCTGGTATTCGCGCCGGCACGAGTTCGAGGCCGACCACTATGCGGCGCGGCATGCACGCGCCTCCGACCTGGTTCATGCGCTGGTCAAGCTCTACAAGGACAATGCATCCACGCTGACGCCCGATCCGGTGCACTCCATGTTCTACGATTCACATCCGCCGGCCGCCATCCGCATCGCGCGGCTGCAGGCCGCGGCCGGCTGAGGCGACGCGATGGCCACCACCCCATCGTCCGTTCCGCTCGTCGATCGACACTGCCGTGCACTCGGGCCGGACGCCGCGCTCGACGCGGCATCGACCGCGCTGCTCCTGGCGCAGCTCCCGCAGTGGCGCATCGAAGGCGGCTTCCTCACCCGCGTCTTCGCCTTCGCCGACCACTGGGAGGCCATGGCCTTCGTCAATGCCACGGCCTGGGTCACCCATCGGGAAGACCATCATCCCGAACTCGCGGTCGGGTTCGATCGGTGCCAGGTACGCTTCACCACCCATTCCGTCGGTGGCCTCTCGGAGAACGACTTCATCTGTGCCGCGAAATTCGACGCGCTGCTCGCACTGTGCTGAACATGCCCCTGCGCGAGCAGGCATCCCCGGGCGGCAGCGTTGACTGATCGCCGGGGGTCGAAGAAGCGTGATGTGCGCGCGGCACAGCCCGCGAAGCCCGCGGTGCCGGTGCAACACGGCCGCGTGGTCGCCGCCTTCGGGCGCAAGGTCGAAGTCCTGGTCGAGGCCACCGGCGAGCGGGTGAAATGCGCAGCCCACGGGCGACGGATGGAAGCGGTGTGCGGCGACCGTGTCGACATCAGCCGCGCCGCCGAGGGGCACGATGCCTCGCAAGGCATGATCGAGTCGATCGACGTGCGGTCGAGCGTGCTGTTCCGGCGCGACGCGATGCGCGAGAAGGTGATCGCCGCGAACGTCACGCTGGTCGCCTACGTCGTGGCGGGTGAACCACCGTTCTCGGACGAATTGCTCTCGCGCTGCCTGATCGCCGCGAATGCCGCCGGCATCGAGGCACTGATCGTGCTCAACAAGACCGACCTTCCCGACGCCACGGCGGTCGCACGCAACCAGCTCGCGCCATTCACCGCCCTCGGCTATCCAGTGCAGGAAGTCGCCGCGAAGCAGGATGTCGAGGCACTGCGCGCGCGGCTCGCCGGTCATGATGCCCTTCTGATCGGGCAGTCGGGCATGGGCAAGTCGACGCTGGTGAACGGGCTCGTCCCGGATGCGGGCGCACGCACCGGCGAGATCTCGAGCGCCCTCGACGCCGGCCGGCACACCACCACGGCCAGCCGGCTGTACGCGCTGCAGCCATCGGGCACGGTGATCGATTCACCGGGCCTGCAGGCGTTCGGCCTCGCACACGTGCCCACCGACCGACTGGCGGCCGCCTTCCCCGAGTTCGCTCCGTTGATCAACGCATGCCGGTTTGCCAATTGCCGGCACCAGTCGGAACCCGGATGCGCGGTACGTGGCGCAGTCGACCCGCGCCGCATGCGCATCTACGACACGCTGCTCGAGGAAGGCGAATCCAGCGCGCGCCGCACGCTGTACGGCGGAGGCTAGCGGATACGCGCCGGCAGGAAGGCGTCCAGCCCCCGCTCAGGCAGCGGCGCGCCCGGCGCCCGGCGAGCCCGACGACGCCTGCCACTCCTCGTACAACCGGTCGAGCATCGCACGCGGATCCGGCGGCAGGCGACGCAGGGCGAGGCTTTCGCCTGCCCGCATGCCGGCGCGGCGAAGTGCACGGCTGAGCGGCTGCAAGGTCGCGCGATGCCGCCACGGCGTGTGCCCGGCGCGCACCTGCCAGACCTGTGCTGCATTGCCCGGCATCGCACAGCCTTCGGGCGAAACCACTGCCGGTCCGGCCAGCGCCGGCACCGTCTTTCCCTCGGGCCTGCGCAGCGTGACGCTGAAATTCCCGCGATCGGGCGAGAACCATCGGTCGACCGGCTCCAGCCCGGCCTTCTCGCCCAGCCGCTCCAGCGACGGCGCATTGAAGTTGTACAGATGGGCCGCGTGGAACAGGTGCAGCGGCGACTGGCAGGTCGCCTCGACGTTGGGTACCTCGACAACCGCGAGTCCGCCCGGCGCCAGCCAACTGGCGATACGTGCCAGCGCGGCACCCGGGTCGCGCAGGTGCTCGAGCACATGGAACATCGTCACCAGGTCGAACGAGCCACCCGCAGGCATCGCCTCGTTGAGGGGCGACACGACCAGGTCGAGACCGAGCGTCCGCCGCGCATGCTGTGCGTAACCCTCGTTCGGCTCGATGCCGGTGATTGCCAGCCCGGTGCTGCGACCGAGCAGGTAGGCAAACTCGCCGCCGCCGGCGCCGATGTCCAGCGCACGCCCACCGGCCGGGTGCTGCTGCAGGCGGGGCAGGCGCGTGATGCGATCGATCGCGACACGACCCGCGCGCAGGATGTGCCGGCGTGACGGGGCGCTTTGCTGCTTGTAATCGATCCGGTAGCGCTCCCGATAGTATTGATCCAGCGCGACCGCGTCCGGCATCGGATCGCAGCGGACCAGGCCGCAGCCGGTACACATCACGGTACGCAAGGGGCTGCCATCGCGGTCGCGCAAGGAAACGACACGCACGCCGTGCTGGTGGCAGAGGTTGCAGGGGTCGTGGGCGGCGTACAGTGCGCCCGGTACAACGGCGGAATCCGGGGTGTTCATGGGAGCAGGTCCTGGCAGTCGGTCGTGGTCTCCGCGGACATGCGTCTGCATGCGCACGCGGGTTGTCCATCCAAGGGGCTGCGTCGACGTCGGCGTCGGCGTCGGCGTCGGCGTCGGCGTCGGCGTCGGCGTCAGCGACTGCGATTGCGTCCTGTCTTGCAACCTGGGCCCGAGGGTACCCTCAGCCAGCAACGGCAGCAACGACAGCAATGACAGCAACGACAGCGTCAACAGCGACGGCGGCAGCGCCCGGCGGCGGCGGCGGCGCCTGCGCGCGCTGCTGATGCAGCCAGGGCTGCGGTCGCGCGACGGACGCAGGCGTGGCCGGCCTCACCCGATCGCCGACCAAGGCCATGACGACGGGTCCGGGGACGATCGAGATGAATGCGGAATGCCGCAAGGACGGGCCGCGGCTGCTTGCACGCGGCCTGGACTCCTGCACGACGATGGTTGCCGGCGCGCCGCCTTCCGCGGCTGCGCCCGGCCCCGGCGAGATCGACGACGCACAGCCGCCGGCGTGCGCTCGCCCCCCGACGACCGGCCCTGAAGCCATCGGGAAGTGCAGCCCGACCGGATGATCGCCCGCGACCGCCCCCAGGGGGTGCCCGTGAAGCAAGGGCATCAGCACCAGCAGGGGCAGCATCAGGAGTGCGATGCCCATGTTGAGCCGGGCGGACAGACGATGCATTGGGTTCCCCATGATTGTCAGACCACGGACTGTGCAGGAAGTTCCCGGCGCGTGGGGGTTTCGCACGGCCGCGCGCGAACCGGCGATTGCCGGGTGTCTGCGGTATCCTCGATTCATCCACCGTTCGTCGTCCCTGTCCGTGTCTTCCGGCGCGAGGGAAGCACATGATGCCCACCCCCCATCGACCTGCGCGGTACCCGTCCGCCGCGCCTGCCATGCTGCTGGCATTGAAACTGGCACTGGCACTCGTGCCCACATCGACCGTCGCAGTCGCAGTCGCAGTCATGATGACCTCGCGACCCGCGGCAGCCGCGGCGCCGATCGCCGCCGACGAGGCTGCGGTGTCCACCGGTTCCTGGTTCTGCAGCCGGTATGTCGAAGCCGCTGCCGCCGGTCCCGGCGCAGCCGACATCGTGTCGGTGGTCAGGGCTTTCGCGCTCGGCTATGTGTACGGCGTATCGGAGGCGGTCGGCAAGCCCTTCCCCGAGGCGGCCGACAACGACCGGCGCATCATCGACCTGCTTGGCAAGGGCTGCAGTGCGGATGGCGCACGTGCCGTGCGCGACGCCACCCTGCTGGCCGGTCGGGCGATGCTCGAGGACGCCCGGTCGATCGCGGGCCATCCCGCAGAGGACGCGACCGGCATGCTGGCCTGCCGTGCATACCTCGACGCCCGTAGCCAGGAGGCCGCCGGTACCCGACCCGGTCGAGCGCCGCTGCGCCTGGAGCAGATGCGCAACTGGGCCGATGGCTACATCAACGCCCGCTTCGAGCGTGCCGGCCGCGGCCTGATCCCGACGGCGAAGAACAAGGCACTGATGCTCGAACGATTCTCGGCCGCGTGCACCGCGCGCCCTTCGGCAACCGTGCGCGAGACCGCGCGCGGCGTGGTCGAGGCGACACTTCCAGCCAGATGACACCTTCACCTTCAACCACTGACAAGCGAGGAACCCAGCATGGCTGAACGCCCCGAAGACAGGATGCCCGAACCGGTGATGGATCCGGCAGCGCTGTGCCGCGAAGAGATCTACACCGACGGCAAGGTCGGCACCCTGCGCTGCATGGTGCCGGTGAATGTCGACGGCACGACCGACACGACACGTCCGATGCGTTTCGTCGGCGAGGCGCAGATCCTCACGCCCGCCGGCGCGCTGCCCTTGTCGTTCGAAGTCGATGGCGACACGCTGGCCGAGGCGGTGCAGAACTATGCCGAGGCGGCCAAGCAGGGCATCGAACGCGCAGTGCGCGAGATACAGGAGATGCGCCGGCAGCAATCCTCCGGCCTGGTCATTCCGAAGGGGCCGATCGGTCCTGGAGGACTGCCGGGCGGCATGGGCGGTGGCAAGATCCAGATGCCGTGATGCACCGCGGCAGGGGCCTGTGCGGGCCCCTGCCGGGCAGGATCAGCGCGAGATCTCGAGTTCGAGGTTGTCGATGAGCCGGGTACGACCGAGCCGCGCCGCAGCGAGCACCACCAGCTTGCCGTCGTCCGGCGTCGGCGATTGCAGGTCATGCTGGCGCCGTACCGCGACATAGTCGGGCTTCCAGCCGCGGGCGCCGAGCGCCTGCATCGCATCGCGTTCGACCATGCCGTGCAGTTCTCCCGCCTGCACGGCATCGCGCGCGCGCTGCAGGATGGCGTAGAGCTGCGGCGCTTCCGCCCGCTCGGTCGGACTCAGATAGATGTTGCGCGAGGACAGCGCGAGACCGTCGGCCGCCCGCACCGTCTCTGCCGGGATGATCTCGATCGGCAACGCGAGCTGGCGCACCATGTCGCGCAGCACCAGGTACTGCTGGTAGTCCTTCTTGCCGAACAGCGCCGCATGCGGCCGAACCATGTTGAACAGCTTCAGCACGACCGTGGCCACGCCGCGGAAATGGCCAGGCCGGATCGCACCGTCGAGCACGTGCTGCAGCTCGGACGGCTCGACCACGAACGTCTGCGGCTCGGGGTAGATCTCGCGCTCGTCGGGTACGAACACGACGTTGGCGCCGGCTTCGCGGCATCGCTCGCAGTCGGACTCGAGCGTGCGCGGATATCGATCGAAATCCTCGCGCGGGCCGAACTGCAGGCGATTGACGAAGATGCTGACCACGGTACACGCGGCACGCGGCTTCGCCAGGCGCACCAGCTGGATATGGCCTTCGTGCAGGTTGCCCATCGTCGGCACGAACACGTTGTTCGGCTCTCGCTGCAGCCGCTCCCGCAGCGCGCCCACCGAGTGAATCACGTCCATCAAAAAACCTGTCGGTGGTTGTCTAGAAGGAATGCTCCGGGGCGGGGAACGTCCCCGCCTTGACTTCGGCCACGTACGCAGCCACGGCCGCCTCGATGCTCGCGTTGCCCGCCATGAAATTCTTGACGAACCGCGCCTTCCTGCCCGGGAAGACATCGAGCATGTCATGCAGCACCAGCACCTGCCCGGAGCAGCCGGGACCGGCGCCGATGCCGATCGTGGGCACCTGCGCGGCCGCGGTGAGTTCGCCGGCGAGCGCCGCCGGAATCGCCTCGAACAGCAGCAGCCCCGCCCCGGCCGCCTCGAGGCGCGCCGCCTCGTCACGCAGCCGCATCGCCGAGGTGTCGGTGCGCCCCTGGACCCGGTAGCCACCGAGCTGGTGCACCGACTGCGGCGTGAGCCCGATGTGCGCGCAGACCGGCACGCCGCGCCCGACCAGGAAGGCTACGGTGTCGACCATGGCGATGCCGCCTTCGATCTTCACCATCTGTGCGCCCGCCGCCATCAGCAGCGCGGCATTCTCGAACGCCTGCTGGGGACTGACCTGGAAGCTGCCGAACGGCATGTCGGCGATCACGAATGCACGGTGCGCGGCGCGGGCGACGCACTCGGTGTGATAGACCATGTCGCGCATCGATACTGCCAGCGTCGAGTCGCGGCCCTGGATGACCATGCCGAGCGAATCACCGACCAGGATGGTCTCGACACCGGCACGCTCCATCAGCGCGGTGAAGCTCGCGTCGTAGCTGGTCAGCATCGAGATGCGATCGCCGGCCTGCGCCATCTTCTGCAGGGTGTGCAGCGTGATGCGTGCGAGGCGGGGTGTGTCGGCGGCGTTTCCGTAAGTCATCGCGCGGTCAGTACCCAGTCAACAACGGGCGGCGGGGACGGGAGTATCGTCCCGGCCGCGGACGGATGCAAACGTACCCGGTCACGCCAGGTTCGTGACACCTGCCCATGCATGCCTGCTGCGCATGCGGTGCCATGCCGGCCATTCATGCACTGCCCCGGCTGATGAATTCGCGCGGGCCGCGCATCTCGTTGATACAGCGCAACAATAGATCGAAATCCGCCGGCACGTCCGCGAAATTCAGGTTGTCGCTGTTGACGATCAGCACCGGCGCCGCATCGTAGCGGTAGAAGAACTGGCTGTAGCTCGCGGCGAGACGTTCGAGATACTCCTCGCCGATCTTGCGCTCCTGCCCGATGCCGCGACGGCGTACCCGTTCGACCAGGCGCTCGGTGGATGCCTGCAGGTAGATCACCAGGTCGGGGGCGACGGTATCGGGCTTGATCTGGCTGTAGACCTGCTGGTAGAGGCGGAACTCGTCGTCGTCCAGCGTGAGCCGCGCGAACAGCGGATCCTTCTCCAGCATGAAGTCGGCGACGATGACCCCAGCGAACAGGTCGCGCTGGGCGACCGCACGCAGCTGGCCGATGCGCTGGAAGAGGAAGAACAGCTGCACCGGCAGCGCATACCGGCGCGGATCGTCGTAGAAGCCGGGGAGGAACGGATTGTCGTCCGGCTTCTCGAACAGCTCGACAGCGCCAGCGCGTGCGGCAAGCAGTCGGGCCAGCGTCGTCTTGCCGGCGCCGATCGGTCCCTCGACCACGACATGGCGGAATCGTGCAGGCAGCATCGTCAGGGGCGGACTTGCAGGCCGTACCGGCGGGTCAACACACGTCGTGCGCGTCGCGCACGCCGAGCGCACCCTGGCGCTCGATCGCCTGGCCGGCGACTGCCGGCAGCAGTTCCACGAGCGGTCCGAGGCCGGGCACCACGCAGCCCGGATCGATCTCGGCCAGCGGCAGCAGCACGAACGCCCGACCGGACAGGCGCGGATGGGGCACGGTCAGCTGGGGCAGGTCGACGACCTGGTCTGCGTACAGCAGCAGGTCGAGGTCGATCAGCCGCGGCGCATTGCGGAACTCGCGCGTGCGCCCACCGTGCTGCTCGATCGCGAGCAACGCATCGAGCAATGCCTGCGGCGACAGTCGCGTGTCGAGCGCGACGACCGCGTTGAAGAAATCGGGCTGGTCGAGGTAGCCCACCGGTGCACTGCGATAGACCGAACTGACTGAACAGACACGGGTCGATGGCAGGCGCGCCAGGGCGTCGATCGCCGCGCGCATCTGCGCCACGGGGTCACCGAGGTTCGCACCGATACCGACGCAGGCGCGCACCGGCGACGGCGGCTGGGTGGCCGGCCCTGCCCTGCCCCCTTCGGCTGCATCGATCGGTACACCTGCGGCGGTGATCGCGTCCACCGCCCGGGGCACGCTGCTGGCTGGATCAATCACCGCCCGCTCCGGCACCCGTCGGCGCGACACTGGCGCCGTCGGCCGCTGCGCCGTTCTCTTCGGCGTTCGTGCGTGCGCGACCGCTGCGGCTGCGCCGGCGCTTGGGCTTGCCCGCCGGCGATTCGGGCAGCAGCATCTCTTCACGCTCCGCCTCGCCGGCACGCTGGAACCGGGTCCACCATTCGCCGACCTCGGCGTCGAGCTCGCCGCTCTCGCAACGGAGCAGCAGGAAATCGTAGCCGGATCGGAACCGCTCCTGTTCGAGCAGGCGGAACGGACGCCGGCCGAACCGCTGTTCGAAGCGCGGCTGCAGGAACCAGATCTCGCGCATCTGCGCGGTGAACCGGCGCGGGATCGCCAGCAGTTCCACCTGCCGCGAGATCACCGAATCCATCGCCTCGGCAAGCGCGATCATCGGCGGCTTGCCGCGGCCGCCCGGCCCCCCCTCGGTGCCACGTTTCCACTGCGCCAGCACTTCATGCCAGAGCAGCGATGCGAACAGGAACGCCGGCGATACGCTCTTTCCAGCATTGGTGCGCGCATCGGTGTTGGCCAGCGCGAGCATCACGAACCGCTCGCCCATTGGCTGCTCGAGGATCACGTCGAGCATCGGCATCAACCCGTGATGCAGGCCATCGTCGCGCAGCCGGTTGACGCAGGCCACT
>JBIITW010000069.1:0-20240 GCA_044340265.1 Burkholderiales bacterium
GGTCACCACGGCGAAGCGCACCGGCTTCGCGCCGCAATTGCCGACCATCGCCGAAAGCGGCCTGGACGGCTACGAGATCAGCGCATGGCAGGGCATCCTCGCCCCGGCCGGCACACCGCGGGAGATCACCGGCCGATTGAGCACCGAGATCGGGCGCATCCTGCGCCTGCCCGACGTGGTCGAACGGCTCACTGCGGAAGGTGCGGAGCCGGTGGCAAGTGCGCCCGAAGCCTTTGGCGAGTACCTGCGCGCAGAGCTCGCGCGCTGGACCCGGGTCGGTCGGGAAGCCGGCATCCGCATCGAATAGCCGCGGATCGCGGGCCGGCACGCGCGGGCGATCCCGATTACGATCGCGGTTTCGCCACGCATCGAACGTCACCATGGCAGACCCCGTCCCTGAAAACCCGCCGCCGGCGGCGCGTGCACTGCGCATCGGCCTGGTCTCGGTCAGCGACCGCGCTTCGCGCGGCGTCTACCAGGACCTCGGCATTCCGGCACTCGAGGAATGGTTCACCGCGGCACTGGTTTCGCCATGGACGACGGTGACCCGGCTGATTCCCGATGAACAGCCGCTGATCGAGGCCGCCCTGGTCGAACTGGTCGACGTCGAACGCTGCGACCTGGTGCTGACCACCGGGGGTACAGGGCCGGCGAAACGCGACGTAACCCCGGAAGCCACGCTGGCGATCGGCCACCGCGAGATGCCCGGGTTCGGCGAGCAGATGCGCCAGATCAGCCTGAAGTTCGTACCCACCGCGATCCTTTCGCGCCAGGTCGCGGTGATCCGCGGCGAAGCGCTGATCATCAACCTTCCAGGACAACCGAAGTCGATCCGCGAGACGCTCGAAGGCCTCAAGGACGAAGAAGGCAGGCCGGTGGTGCCGGGAATCTTCGCCGCCGTGCCGTACTGCGTCGACCTGATCGGCGGTCCGTTCATCGAAACCCGGGAGACGGTGGTCAAGGCCTTCCGTCCGAAGAAGAAATAGGAATCGCAGATGCCCGAGAGCACCGCATTGCTGGAAACGATCGAACTCGCCACCGGCCCGAAGGGTTCGGCGCCGCAGGCTGCCGTGATCTGGATGCACGGGCTCGGCGCCGACGGCCATGACTTCGAAGCCATCGTGCCTGAACTGCGCCTGCCGGCGTCGCTGGCAGTGAATTTCGTGTTCCCGAACGCACCCATGCAACCGGTCACGATCAACAATGGCCATGTGATGCGCGCCTGGTACGACGTCGCGTTCGGCGACCTCGAGGGACGCTCGCGCAAGCCGGATGAAGCCGGCGTGCGCGCCTCGATCGCGCACATCGAGCGCCTGATCGAGCGCGAGGTGCAGCGCGGAGTGCCGTCCGAACGCATCGCCATCGCCGGCTTCTCGCAGGGCGGCGCGATCGCGCTGGCGACCGGACTGCGCCACGCCCGACGCCTGGCCGGGATCATGGCCCTGTCGACCTACCTGCCGCTGGGCGATTCGCTGCCGGCCGAGGCTGCCGAGGCAAACCGCCAGGTGCCGATCTTCTTTGCCCACGGCACGGCCGACCCGGTGATCCCGATCGAGATGGCGACGGCTTCCGTGCAGCGCCTGGAGGCGCTCGGCTACGCCGTGCAATGGCAGGAGTACCGGATGCCGCACTCCGTGCATCCACAGGAAGTGGTCGACATCCGCGACTGGCTGGTCAGGGTGCTCGCTGGCTGAGACCGTCGTGCGGGAGCGGGTTCAGACGACTTCGTACTTGCGCACCTTGAACCGCGCGAAATCGAAATCATCCCCCGCCTCGACCAGTTGCGAAGGTACCAGCAGGTAGGGCCTGTCGTTGATCTTGACGACGAAGCGGCCACTGCTCGTGAAGGTGCCGACTTCCAGCGCGATGTCCACCTCGCCGTTGTCGTCCGGCCGTCCCGACAGCAGCAACGCCCGCCGCGGCTCGACCTGCACCTCGCGCCCCTGCTGGACCAGCGTGAGGTCCACCGGCAGCGCCGCGCGCGCGAGCAGCTGCACGCCGACATGGTGGTCGGTCTCGTTTTCGCGGTTGATGCGGCGTACCACGCCGATGCCCCAGTAACGCGCCTGCTCGGGCTTGACGCCCACCAGCGCGCCGAGCTTCACCCAGTCGCCGCGCAGATGGCGGATGGTCGCGCCATAGCCGCCGGGGCTCTCGTCGGTCGCGACCCAGGTCTCGATGTCGATCGGTCGCAGCGGCTCGTTCTTCTCGTGGCGCTGGATCGTGTCGCGCACCTGCCGGTACCCGTGCGCGACCATCAGTCGCAGCACGCTGGCCTGGCGCTCGTGGCTGCGCGCCGGCGGGCGAATCCCCAGCTGGCGCAACAGATGCTCCAGGGTCGACACCACGAGCGGCGCGGAATGCAGCTCGCCCAGGCGCACCGATTCCGGGATCAGCTCTCGTTCCTTCACCACCCGCAGCAGGGATACGATCTCTGCGCGCGCCTTCGCGATGCCGAAGTAGCGCCGGTTCGGGCTGGTCGCCACGGACTTGCTGAGCCGCGCCGGCGGCCGCTGCGTGGCCAGGTCGATGTAGTGCGTGGTCTCGTCGCTGCGGTCCATGCGCAGCACGAAGCCGCGCGAGAACCAGGCGATCGCACGCTCGGCCAGTTCGACCTGCGCGGGATGCATCGCGTCGGTTGAAGCCGCACCGAGCACGAGCAGCTTGAGGTACTCCTGCTGCACGGACGTGTCGCTGTGCGAGATCTCGTAGGCACGCACCGGGCCGAGCGAGACGCCGGCGGTCTCGGCCAGTGCGAACGCGCTGGCCGCGTTCGCCCACAGGTACTGGGGCACCGGGCCATACCGCAACGACATCCACTTCAGTTCAGCACCGAGCGCGCGAATCACCCGCGCGCAGCAGACGGGCATCAGCGCGGTGAAGGTGCGCGCTTCCTTGGGATCGGACTGGTACAGGTCGAGGCAGCGCAGGTAGGCCTGCGCAAGGGCACGCCAGAAATCGGCCGCGGACTTCCACAGCCGGTTGTCCTGGTGCCGGGTCAGGCGCGAGGCACCGATATAGTCGGTGCTGATGCGGCGCTGGTGCGGTTTCGCAGCCTGGTCGAGCAGGTCGACCACTTCGTAGAGATACCCGAGCCGGAACCCCTCGACGCGCAGCAACGACTCGAGGTAGGCAGTGGCTTCATCAAGCCGCGAGACCGGGTCGCCACCGCGGAGTTCGTTGATGACCTGGCGCGCGGCCTTGGAGTCCGCCAGCGGGTGGTCTGGCTTCCCGGCAATCCATCCAAACATCGTGAGTTTCAATCCGCGTTGGCTGCATCGGCGCATTGCCGGCTTGCAATTCGGCGGAAGGTAACATCAACTGGCAGCCCGTTCCAGTACATAAGTCGCCACAGGCCCGGGCGCCCGGCGCCAGACTGCGCGCGGGTCGCTGCCGGCGCGCCGAGGCAGGCTGCGCGGCCTGGCCTCCTGGCTCAGGCGGCTGCGGGCTCCCCGGCGAGCGCCTGCCTGCGCCCGCGCCCGGCATCGATGAAGCGCAGCACCACCAGGCCGGCAAGGAAGAACAGGCCGGTGATCAGCATGGCCAGCCGATGATCGCCACCTGACACCCAGCTCACCAGTCCGTAGGTGACCGGACCGAGGATCGACGACAGCTTCACGGCCACGCCCCACAGGCCGAAGAACTCGGCACGGCGCGTGGCCGGGCTGAAATAGCCGACCAGTGCGCGCCCCGCGGACTGGCTTGCACCCAGGCAGACACCGACCACGTTGGCCGCGATCCAGAACATGCCGGGACCGGTCGACGCCCAGGCCAGCCCGATCGCGACCAGCCAGCCGCACAGGGTCAGGACCAGCGTGCGCACATGGCCCAAACGGTCCTGTATCAGCCCGAAGACCGCTGCACCGATCGCCGCCGTGATGTTCACCAGCAGCACCAGGCGTATCGTGTCTGACGTCTCGAACTTCAGGGCCTGCTCGGCGTAGATCGCTGCCAGGGCCACCACGGTCTGCACGCCGGCCTGGTACAGGACGATGCACCAGAGGAAACGGCGCAGGTCGGGGAATGCGCGCAGCGAACGCAGCGAGGCGCCGAACTGGGCGAAGGTGGCCGTCCACTGGATCGACCCTGCATCGTCCGGCGGTGGCACCACCGTACGATCGCGCAGGAACAGGAAGGCAGGCAACGACGCGAGCGCGAAGATGCCGGCAGTGATGAGCATGACGACCGGGACGAACGATTCACTGCCCTGCCCCATCGCCTGTCCATGCGACACCCAGGCGAGGCTGGCACCGAGGCTCGCCAGTCCACCGATGTATCCGATCGACCACGCCCAGCCGGACAGCCGTCCGAGCGACTCCGCACGGGCGAGGTCGGGCAGGAAAGCGCCGGCGATGTTCTCGCCGAGGCTGAAGAACAGGTTGGACAGCGCGACCAGCGCGATCCCCAGCCAGACATCGCCACGGCCGACCAGCGCAAGTGCGGCTGTGAAGGTGACGCAACCGATGGTGGTGAACAGAAGCAGCCGCTTCTTCCGCCCGTAGCGGTCGGCATAGGCGCCCATCAAAGGCCCGAGCACGATGGCTGCGGCATACGAGACCGCGAGCGACAGCGTCCAGGCGAAGGTGGCCCATGGCGCGCCGGAAGCGACCACGCCGACGAAGTAGGCATTGAAGACCGCGGTGATCACCACCGTGGTGTAGCCGGAGTTCGCGAAGTCGTACATGGCCCACGACACGGCTTCGCGCGGACGCACCCCGGGGGCAAGATGATCGGACAGGAATTTCATCGGCGGCGGTCAGGGCCCTGGATCGGTCGGTGGGATCGACGGTGGCGGCGGCGGCCGGCGCCGTCGCGCATCGCGCGCGATCACGCCTGCACCGACCGCCAGCACCAGGCTGAGCGCGATGGCCAGGGGCGCGAGGCCGGCGACACCGGCAAGGGCGCCGAAGCACACCGGTACGGTGACCTCGATCGACTTGTTGACCGTCTGGCGCATGCCGATCGCCTCGGCCGCACGGCCATCAGGCGCACGCGCATAGGTCAGCGCCATCGACAGCGGCATGCCACAGCCCAGCGAGAAACCGAAGGCGGCGGCCAGCGCCAGCAGCACCCAGGGTTGCGTGGTCGAGATCATCAGCACGCCGACCAGCGCCGCGCAGCCCAGCGCGCCGCACAGCACACCCTCTTCCCCGAAGCGGCCGACCAGCCTGGGCAGTGCGATGCGCACCAGGAAGGTCGCCGCTGCATAGGTCGCGAGCAGCATGCCGATGAAGGTGGCCGACAGGCCGAGCGAGGAACCATAGAGCGGGATGAACAGTGCAAACAGTTCGTTTCCGGATTCGACGATCGCCGCCGCGATCAGCGCGCGGCGCAGCGCCGGGATCTTCCACAGGTCACGCGCCGACGCACGTGCGGGGCGCTCGGAGGTCGCCCTGGCCACCGGCGTGCGTGACCGCAGCCACCAGGCCAGCCCCAGCGCCACCAGCGGCGCGATCGCGAGCAGCAGGGCGGTACCGCGATGGCCGATCAGGTCGATCGACGCACCGGTCCCGGCACGGCCGATCACGCCGGCCAGCGCCACCGCCAGCGAGTAGTAGCTGAAGTTCCGGGTGCGGTCGCTGGTGTCGCCCAGGCTGCCGACCAGGCTCTGCCCTGCCACTGCGTAGATCATGAAGAACACGCCGATCAGCGCCGCACACGGATAGAGCGCCCACAGGCCGGGCGCGAGGAACACCACGGTGATCGCCAGGCCGGCGCCGCCGCAGCCGATCAGCAGCGGCATGCGCACGCCGATGCGGTCCACCCAGCGGCCGGCACTGATCGCGAAGATCGCGGGCAGGATCGAGAACAGCGCAAACGTCAACCCGACCTGCACCGGCGAGGCGCCGAGGTCGATCGCGAACAGCGCAAGCAGCAGCTTGGCGCCGATCACGCCCAGGTGGGTCAGCATCACGATCACCGCCACATGGACGATGGTCATCTACGCCGCTCCAGAATGGACCCCGCGGCTGCACTGCCGACCAGCAGCGCACCCTTGGCCCAGAACACGAACAGCAACCCGAGTGCCGCACCCATCGAACCGAACAGCACCGGGATGGCCATGTGCGTCATGTTGACGATGGTGAAGCGCACGCCCAGCGCCTCGCCCGAACGACCCGGCGGCGCGCGGTTGTAGCACATCATCATGGTCAGCGGCTGGCCGCAGCCGACACCCAGGCCGAGCACGAAGGACAGCAGCGCGAGCAGCCAGACACTGGTGACGAACGGGAACGCGAGGTAGGCAATGCCCGACAGCAGCAGCGAGCGCACCAGCAGCCCCGCCTCGCCGAGCCGCTTGATCAGCCAGGGCATGATCGCGCGGATCACGAAGGCAGCCGCAGCGAACGTGCCGAGCACGAGTCCGATCGCCGAGGCGGAAAGGCCGATCGAGTGGCCATAGATCGGCAGGAAGAACGAATACAGGTCGAAGCTCGCCACCGCGATGGCGCTGGTGATGAACACCGGACGCAGCGACCGGTTGGACAGCATGCCAAGCAGGTCAGGCGTCACGACCGGCCCGTCGGACCCCGGCTTGGGCGGCAGCGCGTTGCGCATCCGGTAGAGCATCGCCAGGGTGCCCAGCGGCAGCACCGCCAGCACCAGGTACGAGAAGCGGTGGCCGATCAGGTCGATCAGCAGTCCGGCCAGCACCGGGCCGACCAGCTGGCCGATGGACACGGCGAGGCTGAAGTTCGCCACGTTGCGTGCGCGCTCGGCCCCGGTGGCGATCCGGTTCACCAGGCTCTGCATCGGCACGATGAAATAGACGTTCGACAGCCCGAGCAGGGCGGCCGAGATCACCAGTCCGACCATGTTCGGCAGCAGGACGGGAACCAGCAGCCCGCCAACGACGCCCAGCGTGCCCCAGGCGATCGGCGGCAGGTAGCCGACGCGGTCGAGCAACCGGCCGGAGGCCACCGAGAGCAGCGTCGGAAACAACGCGTAGAGACCGATCAGGATGCCGATCGTCGCCGCCCCCGCACCCAGTTCGAGCGCGTAGAGGGACACCACCACTGTGCTGCCCTTGAGCGCGATGATGCACAGCACGGGCAAGCCGATCGTCAGGTACAGCACCATCCGGGTCGATGCCTCCCTGGCATCGAAAAATCCAATGCGCGCTGCCCGCTCGCGTCTTTTCAGCGCTCGATTCTAACCGATCGCACCCGCAACGCGAATACGCCGGCAGGGCCGGCGCCCGCTTCGACTACTTCTTCGCGGGCGCGGGCGCGGGCGCGACCGCGTTCATGGACTTCTCGATCTGCGCCGCCGGGATCATGCCCGACAGCACCGCCCCATCGGCGAACACCAGGGTCGGGGTCACCGTGAAGCCGAGCTTGTCCGACAGCTTGACCACCTGGTCGATCGGGTTCCGGCAGGTCGGCTTCGACCGCGGCGCCACCTGCTTCAGCATCCAGTCGTCCCATGCGCGCACACGATCGGTGGAACACCAGATCTCGAGCGCACGATTGCGCGAACCTGGCCGCATCTGGTCGACCGGCGTGAGGAACGTGTAGATGGTGACGTTGGTCACCTTCTGCAGTTCCTGCTCGAGCTGGTTGCAGAACGGACAGAGTGGATCCGAGAAGACGTACAGCGTGCGCTTGCCATCCCCCCTGACCGTCTTGATCGCGGCGTCGAGCGGCAGCTGCCTGACGTCGATCGCGGTGAGCTGGCGCAGGCGCAGGTCGGTCAGGTTGCGGTTGGTCGCAGATTCGATGATCTGCCCGATGATCAGGTAGTTGAGCCCCTCGTCGGTGTAGAACAGCCGGCTGCCGAACGAGACCTCGTACACGCCGGGCAGCGGCGTCCGGCGGATCTCGCGCACCTTCTCGCCAGGCATCTTGGCCTCGATCACCTTGCGCAGGTTGTCCTCGGGCGCCTGGGCTGAAGCAGCGCCGGCCACGCACGACAGTGCCAGCAGCAGCGCCAGGATCGGTGCGGACAGCGCCGCGCGCAATCGGTTCAAGTTGCCCTCCTCGTGTCTGGAACGTCCATCGTGAACTAACGGCAGCGGCGGCGACGGCTTGAGCGCCCGCCAGGGCCATCGGCGTACGTCGCCGACGCTATCCACCCGCGCGGTAGGCGGCGATGCGCTGTTTCAACCCCGGCCGGACGACCGAACGCACCAGATCGGCAAGGTCGGCGTCGACGGCCGCCGACGTCGACGAAGACCCAGTGTTGCGCAGTGCCAGCCGGGCGGACGGCGCGTCCAGCCGGCCAAATCGACCGTTGATCGCCTCCACGGCCTCGACGAAGCCCTCAGCCGAATCGACAAGACCGGTCAGCAGCCCGATAGACCGCGCGCGCGTGCCGTCGACCACCTCGCCGGAGAGCAGGATCTCGCGTGCCGCCTGCTGGCCGATCAGCGCAGCGAGGGACCGCGTACCCAGCGCGAGGCCGAACTGGAACCCCGGGAAACGGAACCGCGCCGAGGGCAGGCCGAGGCGAAAGGTGCAGGCGGCAGCCATGTCGGCGCCGGCACCGAACGCCCCACCCTGCACGCAGGCGACGGTGATGCAAGGCAGGGCGCGCAGTTTCTGCAGCATCTGCTCGATCGCGACGAAGCGCCACAGCAGGTCGCCCTCGGCCAGCGCCTCGTAGCCGGTGAAGTCGAAACCGGCGCAGAAGTTGCGGCCACTGCCTTCGAGCACCAGCAGGCGCGGCGGCTGTGCCGCCACCGCATCGATCGCCGCGTCGATCGCCTCGACCATCGCCGGGTCGAGCGCATTGGCCTTGTCTGCACGATCGAGGCGCAGGGTGCGGATGCCCGCATCTGTCGCCGGCGCCAGCGTCACCCGAGCCATTCGCGCTCCACCTCTGCGTTGTGTTCGCCCAGGGCGGGCGGGCGCCGATAGATGCGGAAGTCGAAACCGCCGACCTGCACCGGGAAGCCGACGGTACGCGTCTGGCGCCCGTTGGGCAGCGTCATCGGGTGCACCAGCCCGAGGTGTGCCACCTGCGGATCATCGAGGATCTCGGCATAGTCGTTGATCGGCGCATAGGGCACGCCGCGCCGGTCGAACTCGGCCAGCCAGTAAGCCACCGGCTTCGCCTCGAACACCGGCTGCAGCAGGTCGAACAGTTCGCCCTGGTTGCGAGCGCGCTGCTCCTGGGTGGCGAAACGCGGATCGAGCTTGAGCGCCTCGAGACCGACCGCCTCGCACACCGAATGCCACAGCTTGTCGTTGCCGGCCGCGATCACGAACGGCGCATCCGATGCGCGGAAGCCGCGATACGGTGCATTGCGCGGATGGGCGGAACCGAGCGCCTGCGGGATCCGACCGGTGCCGAAGAACTCGCTGGTCTGCAGCTGGGCGATGCCGAGCAGGCCGCCGAGCATCGAGCAATCGACGCGCGTGCCCTGCCCGCTGGCACGCGCCATCATCACCGCGGCCAGCGTGGTGTAGGCCGAGTAGAGCCCGGCAACGAAATCACCGACCGGCACGCCGGCCTTCACCGCCGCTCCGCCAGGTTCGCCGGTGACGCTCATCAGCCCGCTCACCGCCTGCACGGTCACGTCGAACGCACCACGCCCGGCATACGGGCCGGTCTGGCCATAGCCGGTGACCGAGGTGTAGACCAGCTTCGGGTTGTCGCCACGCAACGCGTCGTAGCCCAGGCCGAGGCGGTCGAGCACGCCGGGGCGGAAATTCTCGACGATGACATCGGCCACCAGGGCCAGCCGGCGCAGCCTGGCCACCGCAGCGCCATCCTTGAGGTCGACCGCGATGCTGCGCTTGTTGCGGTTCACCGACGCGAAATTCTCGGAGTAGCGCCCCGCCGACGGATCCGGCCCCTCGGTCATCGGCGGCCAGCGACGCATGTCGTCGCCGCCGTCGGGCTTCTCGACCTTGACCACGTCGGCACCGAGGTCGGCAAGCAGCATGCCGCAGAACGGACCGGCCGCGATCTGCCCGAACTCGAGTACGCGGATGCCGGCCAGCGGGCCGGCACAGGGGGACGCGGGCGTGGTTCCTGGTACCGATGCGGCGCCGGCAGTCATTCGTCTTCCACCATGCAGGGAACAGGGTCGTGAGCCATGGAGGGGAGTTTAGTGGATTGCCGCACCGGTGGTATCGTGCGCGCAACGAGGAGAAGCCGATGGTCCGATACCTGAGCGAAGCCGACATCCGGTCGGTGCTGACGATGCCGATCGCGATCGAACGCGTGGAACAGGCCTTCGTCGACCGGGCGCATGGCAAGGCCTTCGACATCCCGCGCCGCCGGACCCGCCAGCCCGGGGGCCACATGCACATCGTCCAGGGTGCCGCGCCCGCGATCAACACCATCGGCTACAAGGCCTATTACGTACGCGCCGACCGATCGCGAAGCTTCCTCGTGCACCTGCTCGACCATGCACAGGGCAACCTCGACGCGATCCTCGAAGCCGAATGGATGGGACAGATGCGCACTGGCGCCGCCACCGGCGTCGCAGCGAAGTACCTGTCACGCCCCGATTCCTCGGTGCTCGGGCTGTTCGGCTCGGGGCGGCATGCCGTGACCCAGCTCGAAGCCACCTGCGCCGTGCGCGGCATCCGCGAGGTCAAGGTGTTCGGCCGCAATGCCGACCGGGTGAAGGCGTTCTGCGACGAGATGTCGGACCGGGTCGCGGCGAAGGTGCGCCCCGCCCTTTCGCGCGAGGAGACCGTGCGCGGCTCGGACATCATCGTCGCGATGACCAAGGCGACCGAACCGCTGTTCGACGGCGCCTGGCTCGAGCCGGGCCAGTTCATCGCCGCCACCGGCGCCAACGCACTCAACCGGCGCGAACTCGACCTGGCCAGCGTCAAGCGGGCAGACGTGATCGTCGTCGACTCGGTGCAGGTGGCCGAAGGCGAATGCGGCGACCTGCTCGCCGGCGTGGAAGCCGGCATCATCTACTGGGAGAACATCGCGACACTGGGCGATGTGATCATCGGCCGCCGGCCGGGACGCACCCTGCCGGAACAGGTGACGCTCTACGAGTCGCACGGAATGGCGCTGCAGGATCTCTACACCGGCCGCAGGGTGCTCGAACTGGCCACCGCGAAGGGGCTCGGCATCGACCTGCCGATGGGTTGAACTGCGGTTGAACTGCATCAAGGAGAAGACATGAAGGAAGGCAGCACGATCGGTTTCATCGGCCTGGGCAACATGGGCCGGCCGATGACCACCCGGCTGTCGGGCGCGGGCCACAGGCTGCAGTTGCTCGACATCGACCGCACCCTCACCGACACCCTGGCACGGGAACTCGGGCAGCAGGCCGCCCCCTCGCTGGCGGCGCTGGGCGCTGCCTGCGACGTGGTGATCACCATGCTGCCCGACGGCAAGACGGTGCGCCGCGTGCTGCTCGGCGAAGCCGGCGACGGCACCGGCGCGGTGGCCGGCTCGTTGAAGAAGGGTGCGATCGTCATCGACATGAGTTCGTCATCGCCGGTCGGCACACGCGAACTGGGTGGCCTGCTCGCGAAGATGGACATCCGTCTGGTCGACGCACCGGTATCGGGCGGCGTGCGCCGGGCGGTCGATGGCACGCTGGCGATCATGGTCGGCGGAGACCCGGCCACGATCGAGGCGATGCAGCCGGTGTTCGCACCGATGGGCAAGCCGATGGTGGCCGGCGGGCTCGGCGCCGGCCATGCGATCAAGGCGCTGAACAACTACGTATCGGCAGCAGGCCTGCTCGCCGCCTGCGAGGCGGTGCGCGCAGGCGCGCGCTTCGGGCTGGAGCCTTCGACCATCGTCGACATCATCAACGCATCGACCGGGGTCAACAACAGCACGCTGGTCAAGATGAAACCGTTCGTGCTGTCCGGCAGCTATGCGGACGGCTTCGGGCTGGCGCTGATGGCCAAGGACCTGCGTACCGCGCTCGAGGTGGCCGATGCCACCGGCATGCAGACCGCGCTGGCCGATACAGTGGTCAGGGTATGGAACGACGCCGAGCAGAAGCTCGGCGCGACGCAGGATACCAGCGTCCACCATACCGCGATCGACCGCTACCTCGGCCTGCTCGAAAGCGACTGAGGCCCGTTGATGGCGACGAACTCCGGAACGAAGGATCCCTCGGCAACCCCCGCACCGGGGCGCACCGCGCAGAAGCCGGTGAACCTGGCCCTGCAGGGCGGCGGCGCGCACGGGGCGTTCACCTGGGGCGTGATCGACCGGCTGCTCGAAGACGGGCGCGTCTGCGTGGAGTCGCTGGTCGGCACCAGCGCAGGCGCCATGAACGCGGCCGTCACCGCGCACGGGCTGGTCAGCAACGGTCGCGACGGCGCTCGCGACGCACTCGAGAAGTTCTGGCGTGCGGTGTCAGAAGCGGCACTGTTCTCGCCGATAAAGCCCTCGCCGCTCGACCGCTGGATGTCGGTCGGCAACCTCGACTTCTCGCCGATGTTCCAGTGGTTCGACGCGCTCACCCGGATGGCCTCGCCCTACCAGATCAACCCGGCGAACTTCAACCCGCTGCGCGACATCCTGTACGAGCAGGTCGACTTCAAGCGCATCCGCGCCAACAGCGACATCAAGCTGTTCACCTGTGCGACGAACGTCAACACCGGCCGCATCAAGGTGTTCCGCACCCACGAGATGACCGCCGAGCGCGTGCTCGCCTCGGCCTGCCTGCCGTTCCTCTACCAGGCGGTAGAGATCGAGGGCGAGCACTACTGGGATGGCGGCTACATGGGCAATCCGCCGCTGTACCCGCTGTTCTACGAATGCAGCACCCAGGACATCCTGCTGGTGATGATCAACCCGATCCGGATGGCAGACGTACCGCGCACCTCCACCGAGATCTTCGACCGCATCAACGAGATCTCGTTCAACTCGAACCTGATGCGCGAGATGCGCGCGATCCAGTTCGTGACCGACCTGATCGACAAGGGCTTCGACGATGGCGGGCGGCTGAAGAAGATGCGCATCCACACGGTCGATGCCGAGGACCAGATGCGCCGGCTGTCGACCTCGTCGAAGCTGAACGCCGGCTGGCCGTTCCTGTGCTGGCTGCGCGACCTGGGGCGTGCGCGCGGGCAGGCGTTCCTGGACGAGCACTACGACAAGGTCGGAGTCGAGTCGTCGACGGACGTGCGGGAGCGGTTCCTGTAGGGGTGCCGGGGCCGGGTCGAGTGTGCGCATGGCCAGTGTCGGATCGCGGTGGCGGGGCATCCAGCGCTGCTCGTGTCCCCCGCCCATTACAGTTGCCCCACTCTATCCGCGCGAAAGCACTGCAGGGTAGGCGGTGGCCTTCCCTTGGCAAGGTCCGCGAGGATCCTTCAAAGAGGACTGAGCGCGGGCGATCCAGGCCGTCGAGCCAGGGGCTGCTGAATCGCTCCGACGGCCCGGATACGGCTGCGATCAGCTCTTCGTCCGGCGGGCGATGACATCCTCGTAGGGCTCGATCGCCATGGCGAAGCGTTCGCCCAGACGCGCATAGTGGGTGCCATACAGGCGCGCCAGCGGATCGTACTTTTCAGGGATGATGCGCCGGGTCTGCGGGTCGAGGATGTCGTCCGCGATGTGCACACAGACGACCTCGCCCATGACGAGCGTGCGCCGATGGGTGAGATCAATAGCCCGATACAAGCGGCATTCCAGATTGACCGGCGATTCCTTGATCCTGTCGACCTTCACGAACCGGCTCGGCGCGAGGGATAGCCCCGCTGCGTCGAGCTCGCTGAAGCCTCTGGGGAATTCACTGGCGCAGATGTTCATGGCCTCCGTGAGCGGCCGATCGACCATGTTCACGACGAATTCGCGGGCTTCCAGAATATTGAGCAGCGTGTCCTTGCGCGTATCGACGGACGGATCCTCTTCACGCGAACTGAAGCCCAGCACGACGATGGCTGGATCTTCGGAGAAGACATTGAAGAAGCTGAACGGCGCAGCGTTGGTCACGCCATTCCGGTCACGCGAACTGACCAGCGCAATGGGGCGTGGAATGACTACGGCTGTCAGAAACTTGTAGCGCTCCTGGACGGAAAGTTCGCTCAGAATGAGTTCCACAGGATGACCTTTAGAGATGCGGCGGACACGGGGATGCAGGCGTTAGAGCGCGCTCATACATGGGCGCGTGCTGGGGATCAAGCACACCGTCAACGCGCGATGTCCCCAAGATGGCCGCGAGGCGCGGCGACAAAGGGACACACCTCGGGTCACTCGACCGTAAGGTTGTTGTCCCTGATGACCTTGCCCAGTATTTCGGACTGCTCCTTCACGAATGCGGTGAAGGCCTCCGACGAGCTGCCGACGATTTCGAAGCCTTGCGCGATCAGTTTTTCCTTGATGCTTGGATCGGCAAGGACCTTCTGGTAAGCGCCATGCAGCGCCGTGACAACCGGCGCTGGCACGCCTACCGGTAGCGCAACTCCGATCCAAGCAGATGCCAGGAAGCCCTTGAACGTTTCGTCCAGCGTGGGCACGTCGGGGAGTTGCGGCAACCGCTTGGCCGATCCCACGGCCAGCGCCTTCATGCGACCAGCCTTGATGTGGGCAAATGCCGTTGGGGCGGCGAGAAATGCGATGTTGATCTGACCACCAATCACGTCCTGCAGCAGCGGCGCGCCGCCCTTGTAGGGCACGTGCAGCATTCTGGTTCCGCTCAACTGCTGCAGAACCAGGGCGTTGAGATGATTGGCGCTGCCCGAGCCGATCGACCCGTAACTCACGCCATCGGGCTTGGCCTTGGCCGCCTCGATCAGTTCCTTCAAGCTCGACGGTCTGAAGTTAGTGGCCGCCCCGACAAGCTGCGGGGAACCGACAAGCTGCGTGACGTAGGTGAAGGATTTGAAGGTGTCGAACGGCAATGACTTGTAGAGATGGTGGTTGATCGCATGCGGATCAAGCACCAGCAGGAGGGTGTGTCCGTCAGGGGCTGCTGTTGCCGCTACGGCAGCACCAATAGAGCCGCCGGCGCCAGGGCGATTTTCCACGAGGACGGGTTGTCGGAGCACTTCGCCTAGGCCGCTCGACGTCAGGCGCGCGACGCCATCGACGAGACCGCCCGCCGGGAAGGGGACGATCACTCTCAGTGGTTTACCTGGAAACTTTTCACCTTGCGCGAGCGCCGAAAGGGACGCGAAGATCGAGACCAGCAGAAGCAGCGCGGTAGCCTTCCATCGAAACATTTTTTCCTCCGTTTACCCTACCCTGTCGCTCAGCCTGATGCGGTGGCGGCGCATTCTGTATCCCAGCCAACCGAAACTTGCCGGGAGCCAGTGCGTTTTTATAAGTTGGAAGTTGATCTGAAGAAATTTCCAGCGTCAAGCGAATAGCGCTTTCAAGCGCCCCTGCGGCCGCGGCCTCGAGGACGCAAGCAGCGCCACACCGCGCGAGTCACACCGCGGACTTACCCGGTGGCGCGCGAGCCGCGTGCAGCCCCCGTTCTGGCTGCGCGCTGTCCGATGCCCGATCCCGATGCGCAAGGATGCGCGCAGTCACCCCGGGCTCCTCGATGCTCGCCACGATATTCAGCCACGCCCCGCAACGCGCACAGCTTTCGATCTCGATGCCGAATACCCGCTTCAGACGCTGCGCTCAGCGCACTGCGCTGTTCTGGCTGTCCCCTTGCCTCCTTGCCGTGCCCGGCAGGCGTGACCAGCGCACGGCGGCCGCGGCCAGGGCGGATTGGACGATCCTCCCGCCGCCCTCAGCGCCGTGAACCTCGATGCGGCCGGACGGATCATCGCCCCGGTGCAGCCCGTCCATGCCTTGGCACGCCCCTGGAGAGGGCATTGCGGCCGCTTGCGTCCCATGGGGTGCCTGCTGGCCCGTCGGTTGACCATGAAAACCGCTGTCGCTACAGTCAATGGCTGCGGCCGTTGCGGACGCACCGATAGCCCAGCCAGCCTTGATGGGAGGAGACCCACACCATGTTCATCGTGACCAACCGCGAGGTCGACGAAACCTCCACCGACCCCGCCATCGCCTTCGGCTCCCGCCCCAACCCCGAGGGCCCCAACGAGCTGCGCATGGCCTGGGCGGAACGCGTCGGCCGCAAGTGGCAGCTGCAGGTGCTGCCGGACGAGATCACCGACGCGATGGCCACCGAAGTCGGCCTGCCGCTGCCCAGTGTGCTGGGCAAACCGGTCTATTCCAGCCGCTACCTGTCGCGAAAGCTGCAGCGGATGGTGAACCCGGCTGCGTTCGGCCTCAGGGGCACCGGACGCAATGTGCTGTTTTTCGTGCACGGATTCAACAATGACGTGCCTGCGGTGCTCGACCGTGCTGCCCAACTGGCCGCCACCTACGGCGTCGAGGTGGTGCCCTTCTCCTGGCCGGCCAATGGGGGTGGCATCAAGGGGGTCGCCAGCTACAAGAGCGACAAGCGGGACGCGATGGCGTCCATCGGCGCACTCGACCGCGCCATCGCCCGCATGAACGAGCTGCTGCAGGAACTGCACTCCGACCATGTGCAGCGCATCGAAGCCGAGGCCACGCGGCGCTTTGGCAACGACGCCGAGAAGTGGGACCGCTTCTTCAACGCGCAGGCGCAGAAATGGTGCCCGTTCACCATCAACATGATGCTGCACAGCATGGGCAACTATGTGTTCAAGCATCTGATGCAGTCTTCATCCTACCGGGGCGATGCCCTGGTGTTCGACAACGTGGTGCTGGTGGCTGCCGACACCAACAATGCCAATCATGCGCAATGGGTCGACCGCATCCAGTGCCGCGGCCGGATCTTCGTCACCATCAACGAGCGCGACAGCGCGCTGGCAGCGTCGCGCATGAAGCTGGGCGAACATCAGCTGGCCCGGCTGGGGCATTGCCCGCATTCGCTGGACGCGCGCAAGGCGGTGTATGTCGATTTCACCGACCAGTCCTATGTGGGCGATTCGCATGCCTACTTCGAGGGCCGCCCCTTGCAGAACACGCAGGTGAAGGCCTTCTTCCACAAGGCACTGAACGGCGAGTTCGCCGATGCCGGGCTGCCGTTCGACAGCGGGCGCAACATGTACAAGCCGGGCTGATGCCGGCGACAGGCACTAGGAATTTCGGACCACGATGCGTGGTGCCGTCGCGCCACGGCGTCTTGAACCCGTAGCACACCTGCCCCGATGCGCTCAGCCACAGCCGATTCGCTGGGTGATCGATCCGCGTATCTCAGCCCATCTGCTTCATGATCGCGTACAGCGCATCCTGCGCCTCGAACCCGATGCCCGGACGATCCGGCAGCTGCAGCCACCCCGCCTCGACCTTCGCATCGTCGGCGAAGCCGGCGAACGCACCGAACACGCCGGGGTAGGCCTCGCAGCCGCCCAGCCCGAAGCCGCCGACGATATGCAGCGTCATCTGGTTTCCGCCATGGGGAAAGACCCGACTGCGGCTCCAGCCATGGGCCTTCATCATCTCGAGCGTGCGCGCGAACTGCACGATGCCATAGCTCTGCGGCACGTCGATCTGGATGAAGTCACGATCGGCCTGCAGGCCGCCGAAGCGGATCAGGTTGTCGATGTCCTGGGTGGAGAACAGGTTCTCCCCGGTACCGATCGCCGATCCGTAGGTGGCCGAGAACTCGGACAGTAGCGCGTAGTCGAGCGGATCGGTCGGCTCCTCGAACCACTTCAGCTGGTAGCGGCCGAGCGCCTTCGCATAGGCGAGCGAGCGGCTGCGGTCGAAGCCGGCATTGGCATCGACGGCCAGGCGCTTAGGGTCGCCGACCAGTTCCAGCGCCGCCTCGACCCGACGGATGTCTTCCTCGAGCGGGGCACCGCCGACCTTGATCTTCATCACGTCGTAGCCCTGGTCGAACTTCATCCGGATCTCGTCCAGCAGCTCGGGGATGCCCTTGCCCGGCTCGTACCAGCCGCCACCGACATAGCAGGGAATCTTCTGCAGCACGGCGCCGCCGCTGTAGCGCTCGGCAAGCACCCGATGCAGGGGCTTGTCCTCGAGCTTGGCCACGGCGTCCCAGACCGCGACCTCGATGGTGCCGATGGCGACCGAACGCTCGGTGTGGCCACCGGGCTTCTCCCGCTGCATCATCGTCGCCAGCACCTTTGCCGGATCGATGTTGGCCCCGGACGCATCGAGCAGGGAATCCGGGTCGGCCTTCAGGATGCGCGGGATGAAACGGTCGCGCATCTGCGCACCGCAGGCGTAACGCCCGGTCGAGTTGAACGAGTAGCCGACCACCGGCCGGCCGTCGCGCACCTGGTCGGTATGGACGGCCACCACCGAGGTGGTCATCTCGCTGAAGTCGAACACGGCATTGCGCAGCGTGGACTTGAGCGGAACGGCAACTTCACGGATGTCGGTGATGCGCATGGTCTGGATTCCGTAACGGGTTGATTCAGGCCTGGCCGTCGAGACCGGACGGTCCCCCGGACAGGGCACGGCGCTGGCGCCGCATCTCGAACAGGCATACCGCGGCGGCAGCGGCGACATTCAGCGATTCGACGTCCGCAGCCTGGTCAATGGCCACCAGCGCGCCACACTCGGCCACCGCCGCCTCTACGGCCTCGCCCAGTCCCGCGCCTTCATGGCCGAACACCCATGCGCAGCGCGGTTGCAGGTCGATCGCGTCGAGCGTGTCCATCGCATGCGACGACGTGCCGTACACCGGCACGCCCAGTGCGCGGCAGCAGGCGGCAAGATCGTCGACGCTGGCCAGGTTGAGCAGCGCATGCGCACCCATGGCGGCGCGCATCACCTTCGGCGACCAGAACGCCGCGGTACCCGGCCCGGCTACTGCATGGCGAACGCCGGCTGCAGCACAGGTGCGCAGGATCGCACCGACGTTGCCCGGGTCCTGCAGGCGGTCGAGCAGCACCACGTCCTGGCCGCGCATCGCGTCGAGGTCGCCGTCCCGCGGCATGATCTCCGCGACCAGCCGCGACGGCGAATCGAGACCGGACAACTGGTCGAGCAGCGATGCCGGGAACGCCAGCACCTCGATGCCGCGCGCGCGCGCATCATCCAGCACGCGGCTCACGCCCGGCCAGCGTCCGGGCACCTCGAGTGCTGCGGCATCGACGGCGAGCGTGGCTACCGGGTGGTCGCGATCCAGCCATGCACCGATCAGGTGGTCTCCCTCGAGCAGCGTGCGATTGGAACGGGTCCGCTCGCGCGGTTCGGTAGCCAGTCGGCGCAACCGCTGGAACGTCGGGTTCGCCCGCGACGTGATCTGGATGACATCACTCATCCGGGGATGATAGCAACGCCATGCCTCGCAGCGGGGCCGGGCAGCGGGGCCGCGGCCCGCCTATACTTCGCCGGACACCGAAACCTTCCTACAAACAGAGGAAACTGCAGATGACGATCTCGATGTATGCCGCCTCCGTCCCCGTGTTCAAGCGCAACCTCGCCAATCTCTCGGCGATCCTGGAGAAGGCCGCTGCTCACTGCACCGCGCACAACATCACCGAGCCGGCGCTGTTGCAGGCACGCCTGTTCCCCGACATGTTCGCCTTCACGAAACAGGTGCAGGTCGCCGCCGATTTCGCCAAGGCCGGCGTCGGTCGCCTCGCCGGCACGGAGCCGCCGAAGTTCGACGATACCGAGCAGAGCTTCGCCGACCTGAAGGCACGCGTGGACAAGACCATCGCCTACATCGAGACCTTCACCGCCGCGCAGATCGACGGCAAGGAGGACGTGCAGGTGTCGTACATGATGGGCAAGTTCCCGATCGACATGAAGGGCCAGGCCTACCTGCTCGGCTTCATCCTGCCGAACTTCTATTTCCACTACACGACCGCGTACAACCTGCTGCGCCACAACGGGGTGGCGATCGGCAAGGGCGACTTCATCGGGCGGGGGTGAGCGGCGACGCTGGCGGATCTCCTTCTGTCGTGCTTGCGGGTGTCGGGTTCCCCCCGTCAGGCTCCGGCTTCACAGTCGCCTGCCGGGGGGAACCCGACACCCGCTTCGACCCGCACCTCCATTCCGCCACGCGCCGGGGGTGAGGGAGGCGGAATGTGGCGACACCGCGCCGCGGTAGACGAGGCGCGCCTTGCTTCCAAACCCACGCTCGGCGGGCCTTTGATACGACAACCTGCCTCGACTCAGGGCACCCGGCGCCAGCACCGGAAACCGCTGACGAGGCCTGATGGGGGTATCGCCGGCGAGGCGACTGTGAAGCCGGAGCCGCGCCGGCGATACCCCCAGCGGGCCCCCGCGCCTGCGCACGCAGGGCGTACTCGTCCGAAGAGCGCGCGCTACGGCCGCAAGCCGGCCGCCCGGATCACCTTCGCCCAGGTCTCGATCTGCGACTGGATGTACGCCGCGAACTCCGCCGGTGAACTGCCCACCGGCTCGAAGCCCTG
>JBIITW010000070.1:0-20224 GCA_044340265.1 Burkholderiales bacterium
CGAACCACCCTGCCTCGGCTTCACCGTGCGCAACATCATGCGCCGGCCGGTGGTCGAGAACCGCAGCCAGCATGCACTGCCGCGTTCCGTGGAGCAGCTCACCGAACTGGTCGGGCGCGTCTCGCTGAAAGAGCTGGTGCGCGAGACCACCGACGTGATCGAGCGGCTGTGCATCGAAGCGGCGCTGGAGCTCACCGGCGACAACCGCGCATCGGCCGCGGAGATGCTCGGACTGAGCCGGCAGAGCCTCTACGTGAAGCTCCGCCGCTACGGATTGGGCGATCTGGCACCCGAAGCCTGATTTTCCGGCATGGCGGGATCCCGCCACTTTCTGGCGGCGCGTGTCAGGTTGACAGTTCAACTGTAAATTCAAGTTGACTACTTCGGCCGGTCCCATTACTGTGGGAACGATGAATGCCCCAGCGCCGAAAGCCGTCCTCGAACTGCTGAAACCGATCACCTGGTTCCCGCCGATGTGGGCGTTCGGCTGTGGTGCGGTTTCCTCCGGCATGCCCGCCTCCGGCCGCTGGCCGACGGTCATCGCCGGCATCCTGCTCGCCGGGCCGCTGGTCTGCGCGACCAGCCAGGCAGTCAACGACTGGTTCGACCGGCATGTCGATGCCATCAACGAGCCGAACCGGCCGATCCCGTCGGGCCGCATCCCGGGGCAGTGGGGCCTGTACATCGCCATTCTCTGGACAGTGCTGTCGCTGGCGCTGGCCTGGTGGCTTGGCCCGCTGGTGCTGGCAGCTGCGTCGGTCGGGCTGGTGCTCGCCTGGATGTACAGCGCACCGCCGTTCCGGCTGAAGCAGAACGGCTGGTGGGGCAACAGCGCCGTCGCCGTCAGCTATGAAGGCCTGCCCTGGATCACCGGCGCCGCCGTGATGCTCGCCGGCGCGATGCCCGATTACCGCATCTTCGTGCTCGCCGCGCTGTACAGCTTCGGTGCGCACGGGATCATGACGCTGAACGACTTCAAGTCGGTCGAGGGCGACCGCCAGATGAAGCTCGGCTCGCTGCCGGTACGGCTGGGCCCGGAGCGCGCGGCGCGCCTGGCCTGCGTCGTGATGGCCCTGCCGCAGTTCGTCGTCGTCGCACTGCTGTTCTCCGGCTGGGGCGAGCTCTACCACGCCGTGATCGTGTCGGTCTTCCTGGCGGTGCAACTGGCGTTGATGGTCCGCCTGCTGAAGGATCCCCGAAAACTGGCGCCCTGGTACAACGCGACCGGGGTCAGCCTCTATGTGCTGGGCATGCTGGTCAGCGCCTTCGCGCTGCGCCACGCGCTGCCCGATCCCGCATGAACGCGAACGCAGGCAACGGACTCGGCTGGCTGGGCATCGTCCGCCTCGGACTGGTACAGACCGCACTCGGGGCGATCGTGGTGCTCACCACCTCGACGATGAACCGGGTGATGGTGGTCGAGCTCGCGCTGCCGGCGATGCTGCCCGGGGCGCTGGTCGCGATGCACTATGCGGTGCAGATGCTGCGTCCGCGGCTGGGCTACGGCTCCGACGTGGGCGGCCGGCGCACGTCGTGGATCATCGGCGGCATGGCCCTGCTCGCGCTGGGCGGCGTCAGCGCATCGATCGCCACCGCGCTGATGGCCACGCACCTGGGCATGGGCGTCGCGCTCGCGGTGGTGTCCTTCCTGATGATCGGCGTCGGGGTCGGGGCTGCGGGCACCTCGCTGCTGACGCTGCTCGCCAAGCAGGTAGCGCCCGGACGGCGCGGTGCCGCGGCCACCATCGTCTGGATGATGATGATCGTCGGCTTCATCATCACCGCCGCCACCGTCGGCCACTTCCTGGATCCGTTCACGCCGATGCGGCTGGTGGCGATCACCAGCTGCGTGGCGGCGATCGCATTCGTGCTCACGCTCGTCGCAGTGCGCGGCATAGAGTCCCGCCCCGGCGCGCCCGCAGCGGGCAACACGGCAGCGGCGGGCGACGCACCGCCGCCGCAGGCATTCCGGGCCGCACTGGCCGAAGTGTGGGCCGATACCCGGGCGCGCCGATTCACGGTGTTCGTGTTCATCTCGATGCTCGCCTTCAGCGCACAGGACCTGATCCTCGAGCCGTTCGCCGGACTGGTGTTCGGCTACACGGTAGGCGAGTCGACGAAGCTTGCAGGCGTCCAGAACGGCGGCGTGCTGCTCGGCATGATGCTGGTCGCGGTCGCCACCACGCTCGGCAAGCGCGGCCGCCGCTTCGGTTCGCTCGCGGCCTGGACGATCGGCGGCTGCATCAGCTCGGCACTCGCCCTGGCGCTACTGGTGGTCGCCGGCCATGTCGGCGGCGACTGGCCGCTGAAGCCGACGGTGTTCTTCCTCGGTGCCAGCAACGGCGCCTTCGCGGTGGCCGCGATCGGCTCGATGATGGCGCTGGCCGGCGAGGGTCCGCCGTCGCGCGAAGGCATCCGCATGGGATTGTGGGGCGCCTCGCAGGCGATCGCGTTCGGTGCTGGCGGCTTCGTCGGCGCCATGCTCTGCGACCTGATCCGCGCCGCGACCGGATCGGTGGTCACCGGCTACACGACGGTGTTCGCGATCGAGGCCGTCCTGTTCATCGTGGCAGCCGTGCTCGCCGCACGCATCGGCATGGCGGCCAACGCCGCTTCGACTGCAGCACCCGCGCAACAGGCCCAGGCTTTCGAGGGCGGACTTGCGCACGGATTGAAACCCGGACTGAACGGTCGATGAACCGCGCGTCCGCCAGCTGTTTTCTCAATGATCGACTGACGATCCCGAGGGGAGTTTCAAGATGATTGGCTCGCACGAGACGGCATCCAGGGCAGCACGCACCGCAGCGGCGTCTGCCTGGGCAGTGGCACCGCAGGAGGCGGAATACGACGTGGTGGTGGTCGGCGGCGGACCTTCGGGCTCGACCGCGGCGGCCGACCTCGCGCGCAAGGGCCGCTCGGTCCTGCTGATCGATCGCGCCGGCCGCATCAAGCCCTGCGGCGGGGCGATTCCCCCCGCGCTGATCCGCGAATTCGAGATCCCCGACGCACTGCTGGTGGCGCATGTCACCTCGGCCCGCATGGTGTCGCCGAGCAACCAGGAAGTCGACATGCCGATCGAGGATGGCTATGTCGGCATGGTAGACCGCGACGTGTTCGACGAATGGCTGCGCGAACGCGCGCGCGCCTGTGGCGCGGAACGGGTCACCGGCACCTTCGACCGTATCGACCGTGGCGCCGATGGCGTGGCCATCGTGCATTTCCGCAGCAAGGGCGACGACACCGACGCGCCATCCTTCTCGGTGCGTGCGCGCGCAGTGATCGGCGCCGACGGCGCACAGTCCGTGGTCGCCCGCTCGGCGCTGCCCGATGTCGCACCGGCGCCTTATGTATATGCGTACCACGAGATCGTGCGCTCGCCGGTCGGCGCCGATGCCGTGAATGCACCCAAGTTCGATCCGGCACGCTGCGATGTCTACTACCAGGGCAAGCTGTCGCCGGACTTCTACGGCTGGGTGTTCCCGCATGGCGACACCACCAGCATCGGCACCGGCACCGCGCTGCGCGGCTTCTCGCTGCGCAATGCGACCAGCGCGCTGCGCGACGCAGCCGGGCTGGGCGGGGCGATGACGCTGCGCCGTGAAGGCGCACCGATCCCGATGAAGCCGATGAAGCGCTGGGACAACCGGCGCGACGTGGTGCTCGCCGGCGATGCCGCAGGCGTGGTCGCCCCGGCCTCCGGCGAAGGCATCTACTACGCGATGGTCGGCGGACGCTTCGCGGCCGACGCGGTGGAGGCGTTCCTCGAGACCGGCCGCGCCAGCGAACTGGCCGGCGCCCGCAAGCGCTTCATGAAGGCGCACGGCAAGGTGTTCTTCATCCTCGGCATGATGCAGAAGTTCTGGTACAGCTCCGACCGCCGGCGTGAGCGTTTCGTGTCGATCTGCCGAGACAAGGACGTCCAGAAGCTCACCTGGGAGTCGTACATGAACAAGAAGCTCACGCGCAAGAAGCCGATGGCGCATGTGCGGATCTTCTTCAAGGACCTGGCCCACCTGCTGGGGCTGGTGCGCGCCTGAGCACCGGCATCGACTGGCTGGACCGCTGGATCACCAGCGGCAGCGCGATAGACTGGATCCTGGGGGCGATGGTGGTCGAGGTCGCCTTCCTCCTCGCCTATCGCGCGTATACGGGCCGCGGCCTGCCGACCCGGCAGGTGTTCACCGCAGTCGGCGCCGGCGCCGGGCTGTTCCTGGCGCTGCGCTTCGCGCTGGCTGATCCTTCGCAGACCGGCCCGATCGCGCTGTTCCTGATGCTGGCACTGGTCGCGCACCTGTTCGACCTGCAGGCCCGCTGGGGCCGCCGGCGCTGAGCCCGGTACGCTACCCCAGGCCGTAGCTGTACAGCATCTTCAGCGCCAGCCCGATCAGCAGCACTGCGAACAGCCGGCGCAGGAGCAGCAGCGGCAGACGGTGCATCAGTCGCGCGCCGATCGGCGCGAAGACCATGCTTGCTGCGACCAGCGCCGCCAGCGCCGGCAGGTAGACGAAGCCGAGCGAACCCGCAGGCAGCCCGGGTGCGGACCAGCCGCTGATCACATATCCGATGGTGCCGAATACCGCGACCGGCCAGCCGAGCGCAGCCCCGGTACCGATCGCGGTGCGCAGGGCCACCCCGCAATAGACCATGAACGGCACGGTAAGGAAGGCGCCTCCGGCCGACATCAGGCCACATATGACGCCGATGCCGAACATCCAGAACGTGACCCAGCCGATGCCGGGCAGCGTGCGTGCCGCCTGCGGGCGCGAGGGGCGCAGCATCTGCACCGCGCCAGCGATGGCGATCACGCCATAGGCCACCGCCAGCGTATGCTGGCTGAACCAGCCGCTGGCCGCGCTGGCCGCGAACGAGCCGAGCAGGATGCCGGGCACGAGACGGCGCACGACCGGCCAGTCGACCGAGCCCAGCCGATGATGCTCGCGCACGCTGGCGAACGAAGTGAACACCATCGACGCCATGCCGGTGCCCAGCGCGAGGTGCACCACGTAGCCGGGCGCCAGCGATTGCGCCGCGAACAGTGCCGACAGGATCGGCACCAGCGTCATACCGCCCCCCAATCCGAGCAGGCCTGCGAGCAGGCCGACCACCGCACCGAAGAACAGGTAGGCGGCGATCCAGATCATCGTCGCGGGTCGGGCCGGTCGGCCGCCGCCCGCTGCAGGCGATCGAGCACGGCGATCCAGGCCGCATCGATGGGCGGCTGTTCGACCACGATCACGTCGGTGCCCGGTGCATCGAGCGCACGTAGGGTCGCATAGAGATCATGCGCATAGCCTGAGGCATCGACCGGCGCACGGAACCAGCGCGGCGCTGCAGGCGCGCCGTCGAACAGCGGCTCGCCGGCGGTGCGCGCCAGCACCGCGACCGACTGGCCGTCACCAGCAAGGAAGCGCGCGATCTCGGCGACGAGATCGGCCTCGACCAGCATCACGCGCGCCTGCGGCGCATAGTGCGAGGCGAGCGTGCCCGAAGCTCGTGGCGACTGCGCATCGCGCGCGCCCGGCAGTTCGCCCAGCGCCTCGGCCAGCCGATCGATGCCGATCGCACCCGGGCGCAACAGCACTGCTCGGCCTGCCGACACATCGACGATGGTCGATTCGATGCCAACATCACTGTCGCCGCCATCGATCACGCTCGACAGCGCGTCACCGAACTCCTCGACCACATGCGCTGCACGGGTCGCACTCAACCGGCCGAAGCGGTTGGCCGACGGCGCGGCGATCGCGCCACTGCCCACGCGCGCGAAGGCCTGCAGCAGCGCAAGCGCCACCGGATGCGACGGTACGCGCAGGCCGATGGTGTCCTGCCCGCCGGTGACCACCGTGTTCACGCCAGGGGCGCGACGCAGCACCAGTGTCAGCGGACCGGGCCAGAACCGTTCCGCCAGGCGGCGCGCCATCGGCGGCATCCCGGCGGCCCAGGCAGCGGCCGCCTCGGTCGATGCCAGATGCACGATCAGCGGATGGTCGGCGGGCCGCTGCTTCAGCGCGAACACCCGACCGACGGCCTGCGGGTTGGCGGCATCGGCGCCCAGCCCGTATACCGTCTCGGTGGGGAACGCGACGACCTCGCCCGCGGCCAGCGCGCGTGCGGCCTGCTCGAGCGCCTCGGGCGTGGCCGGGACGATCATCCAGCCGCGAGCAGGCGCAGCGCTTCGCGGTACTTCTCGGCGGTCTTCGCCAGGATGTCCGGCGGCAGCCTGGGTGCCGGCGGACGCTTGTCCCAGTCGACGCTTTCCAGCCAGTCGCGCACGAACTGCTTGTCGAACGCCGGCGGGCTGATGCCGGTGCGGTACTCGGCCACCGGCCAGAAGCGCGACGAGTCGGGCGTGAGTGCTTCATCGATCAGCCACAGGCCGCCGTCGGCATCGGTACCGAACTCGAACTTGGTGTCGGCGATGATGATGCCGCGCGCCAGCGCATGCGCTGCCGCTTCCCTGTAGAGCGCGAGCGAGACCTCGCGCACCCTGGCCGCCATCGGCGCGCCGATCGTGCGCTCGACTTCATCGAAGCTGATGTTCTCGTCGTGCTCGCCCTTCGGCGCCTTGCTCGCCGGGGTGAAGATCGGCTCGGGCAGCTTCTCGGCCTGGGCAAGACCTGCCGCCAGCTTCACGCCGCAGATCGAACCGGTGGCCTGGTAGTCCTTCCAGCCCGACCCGGCGACATACCCGCGCACCACCGCCTCGACCAGAAGCGGCGTCAACCGGCGCACGACCATCGCGCGGCCCGCGACCTGGTCGCGTTCCGACGGGGCCACCACCGACAGCGGATCATCGTCGAGCAGGTGGTTGCGGATCACCGGCGCGAGCCGGTGGAACCAGAACGTCGACAGCTCGGTCAGCACCTGCCCCTTGCCGGGGATCGGGTCGGGCAGGATCACGTCGAACGCGGACAGGCGATCGGTCTGCACCACCAGCAGCCGGTCGGCGTCGATTGCATAGAGATCGCGCACCTTGCCCCGGTGCAGGAATTCGAGGCTCTTCAACGAGGATTCGGCCAGCGGTGTGCTCATCTGATTCAGGCCTTCAAGGCAGGTGGGATCGACTGCGCCGGCTGCGCCAGCGGCTTGAGCCGTGCGCGGATGTCCAGGGCCAGCGCGAGTGCATCGTCGAGGGATTCATTCAGCGACTCGTTCAGAGATTCGGCAAGCACCGTGTAGTGTCCCATCTTCCGCCCGGCGCGTGCCTCCCGCTTGCCGTACAGATGCAGCTTCGCACGCGGATGGCCCAGCACCAGCGACCAGTCGGGTTCGCCGCCTGCATGCAGCCAGGCCTCGCCGAGGATGTTCACCATCACCACCGGAGAATGCAGTGACGTGTCGCCCAGCGGCACGCCGGCGAGCACCCGCACCTGCTGCTCGAACTGCGAGGTGACGCAGGCATCGATCGTGTAGTGGCCGCTGTTGTGCGGCCGCGGCGCGATCTCGTTGACCAGCAGCCGGCCATCTTCGAGGACGAAGAACTCGACGCACAGCACGCCGCGGTAGTCGAGCTTCACCGCGAGCGTGACCGCGTTGTCGCGCGCCTGTGCGGCCAGCGACTCGTGCACGCGCGCCGGCACGATGGTCACGTCGAGGATGCCTTGCTGGTGGTGGTTCTCCGCGACCGGGAAGGTGCGTACCTCGCCATCGAAGCCGCGGGCGACGACCACCGACAGCTCGCGCGCCAGCGGCAGCCAGCTTTCGAGCACGCAGGCCTCGCCACCGAGCGACGTCCAGGCGGCGCGCGCTTCGTCGAGGCTGCGCACCCGCGCCTGGCCCTTGCCGTCATAGCCGAAGCGGCTCACCTTCAGGATGCCGGGCACCAGCGCTGCCGCCTCGGCACGGTCAAAGTCGGCGAGCGAACGCACGACCAGGAAGGGCGCGACCGGGAAACCGTTGTCGCGCAGGAAGGACTTCTCGGCGATGCGATCCTGCGCGACGGCGACGCTCTCGGCCGCCGGACTCACCACGCAGTGGCCGGCCAGGAAGCGCAGGCTTTCGGCCGGCACGTTCTCGAACTCGGTGGTCGCGCCGGCGCAGGTGGCCGCGAGCTCGCGCAGCCGTTCGGGGTCGAGGTAATCGCCCTGCAGGTGACGGTCGGCGACGGTGCCGGCCGGACTGTCGGCGCCCGGGTCGAGCACGGTCACGCGATAGCCCATCGACTGCGCGGCCATCGCGAACATGCGGCCGAGCTGGCCGCCGCCGAGCAGGCCGAGCGAGGCGCCCGGTGCGATCATGGCCTGGTCGACGATGGCGGCGGCGGCAGCGTCATCGCCTCGACCTTGCGCCGCAGCCCGTCGCGATAGGCATCGAGCTTCGCGCACAGCGCCGGGTCGGCATTGGCCAGCAGCGACACCGCGAACAGCCCGGCATTCACCGCACCGGCCTCGCCGATGGCGAAGGTGGCGACCGGGATGCCGCGCGGCATCTGCACGATCGACAGCAGCGAATCCTGCCCCTGCAGGTGGCGCGACGGGACCGGCACGCCGAGCACCGGCACCGAGGTCTTCGCAGCCAGCATGCCGGGCAGGTGCGCGGCACCGCCGGCCCCGGCGATGATGCAGGCGAGGCCGCGGCTGCGCGCGGTCGCGGCATAGTCGAACATCGCATCGGGCGTGCGGTGCGCAGAGACCACCTTCGCCTCGTGCGCCACGCCGAATTCGGCGAGCACCGCCACCGCATGCTGCATCACGTCCCAGTCGCTGTCGCTGCCCATCACGACGCCGACCAGCGGAGAAACCTTCATTCCGGGGTCTTTCGGTAAAAGCCGGATTCTAGTCCCTGCGGCGGCCGGGCGCGTTTGTACGATAATCGACCCAGACCTGCACAGTGGAAGGTAGCCTTCGTTGCGTATCCTGAACACGGCCTCCGTCGTCCCCGCGAGCACCGTTGAATGAGCCGGAAGGTGGTGGCCGACAAGCCGCAAGCCCGCTTCCGCCTGCGCATCAGCGCCGGCGAGACGGTTGCGATCGGGCCGGGCAAGATCGCGCTGCTGGAAGCGATCGGCGATACCGGCTCGCTGACCGCCGCCGCGAAGCAGCTGGACATGTCGTACCGGCGTGCCTGGCTGCTGCTGGACGACCTCAACCGGGCACTGAAGAAGCCGGCGGTCGCGTCGGCGATCGGTGGACAGCACGGCGGGGGCAGCCAGCTCACCGAGACCGGGCTCGCGCTGGTTGCGCACTATCGCAGCGTCGAAGCGACGGCGTCCGAAGCCTGCGCACCGGAGATGCGCAAGCTGCTGTCACTGCTTGCGCGCTGAATCCCCGCACGCGTGCCAACTACGGCGCGATGCCGAACCGGGGCTGTCGCCGCACCCTGCGCTATATCTTGCGGTATATTGCGCGTCGTTCGCCGTGATCGACTTCGACAGACAGCGCCGCCATGAACGATTCGCCGCAACCCGTGCGCTTGCGCATCCCGGGCGCAGCCCGGCGCCTGCTGGCGGGCGTGCTGTGCAGCCTGCTGGTCGCCGCGCCTGTACTGGCCGCGGACCTCACCATATCGGCAGCGGCGAGCCTGGGCAACGCGTTCCGGGAGATCGCGCCGCTGTTCGAGTCGCGCAATCCCGGCACGCGTGTCGTGTTCAACTTCGCCGCATCGGATGCGCTGCTGGCACAGGTTGCGCGGGGGGCACCGGTCGATGTCTTCGCATCGGCCGACGAGGAAACGATGGATCGCGCCGGGGACCGGAAGCTGCTGGTCCCCGGTTCCCGCCGTACCTTCGCACGCAATGCACTGGTTGTCGTCATCCCGGCCGACGCGAAGACCCGGCCCGCCGCGCTCGCCGACCTGCCGCAGCCTGCGTTTCGCCGCATCGCGCTCGGCAGCCCGGCCAGCGTGCCGGCCGGCCGCTATGCACGCTCGGTGCTGGAGGCAGCGAAGCTCTGGACCTCGATCGAGCCACGCGCCGTGTTTGCGCAGAACGTGCGCCAGGCGCTCGACTATGTCGCGCGCGGCGAGGTCGATGCCGGCTTCGTCTACGCGACCGATGCGATGATCATGAAGGACAAGGTCCGCATCGCATTCACCGTGCCGACCGCGACGCCGATCATCTATCCCGCCGCGGCGATCGCGGGCAGCGCCAATGTCGACGCTGCACGCCGCTTCGTCGAGTTCCTTGTGTCGCCAGAGGCGCAGGCCGTGCTGGCACGGCAGGGCTTCCTGAAGCCATGACCCGTCGCGGGCCTGCCAGGACGGGGATGCCGCACTGATCACCGCACCCGACCCCGCCGTCTGGATCACGCTCGGCCTGACGCTGAAGGTGGCCGCATGGGCGACCGGCATCAACCTGGTGCTCGGCGTGGCGGTCGGCTGGCTGCTCGCCCGCAAGGCATTCCCCGGCCGCGAGCTGGTCGACGCGATCCTTACCCTGCCGTTCGTGCTGCCACCGACCGTGCTCGGCTACTACCTGCTGGTGGTGATCGGCCGCCGCGGCTGGCTCGGCGGCTGGCTGTACGACACCTTCGGCATCAACCTTATCTTCACCTGGCAGGGTGCGGTGATCGCCGCTTCGCTGGTCGCCTTCCCGCTGGTGCTGAAGGCTGCGCGCACGGCCTTCGAGGCGGTCGATCCGCAGCTCGAACAGGCTGCGCGCGTGCTCGGCCTGGGCGAGTGGGCGGTGTTCTTCCGGGTCACGGTGCCACTGGCCTGGCCGGGCATCCTCGCCGGCACCCTGCTGGTGTTCGCACGGTCGATGGGCGAGTTCGGCGCGACCCTGATGGTCGCAGGCAGCATCCCGGGCAAGACGCAGACGCTGTCGATCGCGGTGTACGAAGCGGTACAGGCCGGGCAGGACTCGATCGCCAACACGCTGGTGCTGATCACCTCGGTTACCTGCATCGTGGTGCTGCTGCTGGCTGGACGGCTGGCCCCTGCGGGGGCGCGGCGATGACCTTCAGCGTCGACATCGCGAAGTCGGTCGGCGGTGCGCGGCGCCGGTTCGAGCTGAAGGTGGCGTTCGAGACCACGGCGCTGCGCACCGTGATCTATGGTCCGTCCGGCGCAGGCAAGAGCCTGACCCTGCAGGCGCTCGCCGGACTGCTCGCGCCGGATCGCGGCCGCATCCTGTTCGGCGGCGAGACGCTGTTCGATTCCGGGCGACGCATCCACGTGCCGGCGCGGTCGCGCCGCTTCGGCTACCTGTTCCAGGACTATGCGCTGTTCCCCGGGCTCAACGTGCGGCAGAACGTCGCGTTCGGGCTGTCGCGCGGCCTGCGCAACCCGCCACGCGACGCAGGCGGCGAGGTGGTCGAGCGCTGGCTCGACGCGCTCGAGCTGCGCGAGGTTGCGCTGCAGCGGCCGGACGAACTGTCGGGCGGACAGCGGCAGCGGGTCGCGCTCGCGCGTGCGCTGGTCAACGATCCCCGTGCGCTGCTGCTGGACGAGCCGTTCTCCGCGCTGGACCCGGAGCTGCGCCAGCGCACGCGCGGCGAACTCGACCGGCTGCTCACCCGGATCGGCATCCCGGTCGTGATGATCACCCACGACCCGGAGGACATCGGGTGGTTCGGGGAGCGGACGCTCTACCTGCGTGACGGCGGGATACACGAAATTCGTGTCTGACCCGGATTTCGAAGTCAGCGGGTGCCGGGGCGGAATTCGCGGAAGCGCTGGTGGCAGGCGAGGCACTGGTGGCGCACTGCGGTCATGGCGGCGGCGTCGCGGCTGCGGTCGCTTGCCCTGAGCGTGTCGCGCAGGTCGCGTACGGCCGACTGCAGCCCGGCGACATGCTGTGCGAAGCGCTCGCGCTCCGACCAGATCGCCGGACGCGCGCCCCAGGTGCCCGGCACCATCGCGCTGCCCTCGACGAACAGCCCGGACCATCCCTCGGCGAGGCCGACCATGGCCTCGGCATCGGCGAGCGTGCGTCCGGCGAACGGTGCGCCGTAGGTGAACACTGCCTCCAGCGAGCGGAAGTGGCTGGACATCGCATTCATCTGCAGCCGGCGGTAATGGGTGACCCGCTCGACATCGGAGCGAAGGGACAGCGGCTTCACGGCCTCGACCAGGTCGCCCCACGGGCCGGGCACGATGTCCTGCGCATGCACGGCTGGTGCAGGCAGGACGAGGACTGCCGCCAGCAACAGCGGCAGGAGCGAAGGCAGGCACGCGGCAGCACGCATCGGATTTCCGGCGAGGGATTCGGTCGGCGCGGTTCACACCAGGCGCCGATGATAAGCCCTCGCCCTGCTACCGGATCAGAGCCCCGCGGACGTCCGCAGCCGCGCCATCGCGACGTTGACGTCGTTCTCGAACTCCTTCCAGCGCTTCGCGGTCGCCTTCTTCATGGCACTGAGCCGAGCCTCCGCCGACTTGAGGTTGGTCTGGGTCGCGGCGACCTGTCCGTCGAGCTTGCCCTTCACGTCCGCAGCGGCCTCGGCCGCCTGGGCCTGCAGGCTCGACAGCCGCTCCCTGGCGAGGACGAGGTCCTTGTCCGCCCGATCGATGAACAGATCGCGTTCGCTGGTGACGGCCGCATAGCGGAACGGCGGCATCGCCTTCACGTTGTCCCTGGTGGCCCCGGGGATCACGATGCGGCCTCCCTCTTCCTTCACCTGCTGGGCAGGGATGGCGACATCATGCGTGCCGATGCCGATGAAGCCGCCGGCACTGACGATCAGGTAGGAGACGTTGCGGTCAGGCGCGATGATCAGGTCCTCGACTTTGCCGATCTTCTCGCCCTTGCTGCTGTAGACGTTCTTGCCGAGGATGCTCTTCTTCACGCTCCAGCCGGTCGCGACCTGGGCGGCCTCGGTGATCGTGATTCCGATGACCGTGGAGCCTGCCACCTGGGCGTGGGCGTTCGTGGCTGCTCCGAAGGCGGCGGCGACCAGCAGGGCGACCGACATCTTTTTCATGAACGTGTGCATGGCTTATTCACTTCCGGTGTGGTGGATATCACTCCCGTTCTACTGGCGCCACACGCCCGCGTCTGTACGCCAGCGCACCCGGACGACCCCGGCGGCCATGGCCGTTTCCATGGCCAGCACCGATAATGGAGGCATGCAGATCCATGCCGACTTCAGCCAGCGCGTCGCGATCGATACCCATGCCGTCGATTGGGTGGACTCGCCGTCGCCCGGCGTGCAGCGCAAGATGCTCGACCGCGATGGTGGCGAGGTGGCGCGTGCGACCTCGATCGTGCGCTATGCGCCGGGGTCGAGCTTCCCGACGCATCGCCACGACCTTGGTGAAGAGATCTTCGTGATCGACGGCGACTTTCGCGACGAAGCGGGCACGCACGGCCCGGGCACCTTCCTGCGCAACCCGCCGGGGTCCAGCCATGCACCCGGCTCGGTCGATGGCTGCACGCTGTTCGTGAAGCTGCGCCATGTAGACCCGGAAGACCTGCAGCAGGTCAGCATCGACACCACCACCGCCCCCTGGCGGCCGGGCCTGGTCGAAGGCCTGAGCGTGTTGCCCCTTTGCGCGTTCCGCACCCAGCATACGGCGCTGGTGCGCTGGGCCCCCGATACCCGATTCCAGGCGCACCGGCACTGGGGTGGCGAAGAGATCTTCGTGATCGAGGGCGTGTTCGAGGACGAGCACGGCCGCTATCCGGCGGGCAGCTGGCTGCGCAGCCCGCACCTGAGCATGCATCGCCCTTTCAGCATCGAAGGGTGCACCATCCTCGTGAAGACGGGACACCTCGCCGGCTGACCGCTGCACACCGGATCGGCGCCGGGGCCGCACCCGGGCGGCCGTTGACAGCCCTGTCGAATTCGGTGAATGTCCGGATGACCGTGGACGCGAGATCCACGACGGAGGAGGGATACAGCATGGACGTGAAACCGACGCTGCGCGTGATCAGCGAAGCAGACTTCCCCGGCAAACGGGGCGTCACCGACGGCCAGACCTACCAGCGCCTGATCGGCTGGCCCGGGGTACAGGACACCGACCGCGTGCGCGTCGGCCGCGCCACCTACAAGCCCGGCACCTACGAGCAACTGCACTGGCATCCGATCGAGGCCTGCTACTACGTGATCGCCGGCCATGCGACGGTGCGCAACTTCAACGGCGAGGAGTTCGAGGTCGGGCCCGGCTCGATGATCTACGCGCCCGCAGGCATCGCCGGTGCGCACGAGTGGGAAGTGAAGGAACACCTCGAACTCCTGGACATCCGCGCCACGAACGAGACGGACCGGAAGATCCAGTACACGGTCGACAAGGAAACCAAGCGTTCGTATATCGACCTGGAAGACCTGGCCTACCGCGAAGCGATCAGCTTCAAGTCGCACTACTAGCCAGCCGGCAAACGCCACGCAATGCACGACGTGCCGCCCCGCAGAGGGACGCGCGTCCGGAGGAGGCTCCATGCAGCATGCACGTACGAAGGGCCCGGCAACGTTGCTCGGGCTGCTGTCGGTGGCCACGCTCGCACCGCTGGCGCTGCTGGCACAGGCACCGGCGCAGGCCCAGCAACAGTATCCGAACCGTCCGATCCGGATGATCTCGCCATTCCCGCCCGGCGGACCGACCGACCTGGTCGGCCGGCTGGTGTCGTCACGGCTCGCCGAGAACCTGGGCCAGCCGATCGTGATCGAGTCGCGCCCCGGCGCGAGCGGCAACGTCGGCCTCGAGCTGGCGGCTCGCGCAGCCCCGGACGGCTACACCATCGTGCTCAGTTCGCCGGTGATCGCACTGAGCCCGCTGCTGTATACCAAGCTCAACTACGACCCGCAGAAGGACCTCGCACCGATCGCGCTGGTCGGCGCGGTGCGAAACGTGCTGGTCGTGCATCCGTCGGTGCCGGCGAAGAACCTGAAGGACCTGGTGCAGATCGCGCGCAAGGCGCCCGGCCGGCTCAACTACGGATCGGGCGGCGTCGGCACCACCACACACCTCGCACCGGAACTGCTGAAGAGCCTCGAGAAGCTCGACATCGTCCATGTACCGTACAAGGGTTCGGGTGTCGCACTGGGCGCACTGGTCGGCGGCGAGATCGACATGCTGGTGGTCGCGGCGCCGGCCGCCGTCCAGCAGATCAATGCCGGGCGGGTACGCGCGCTGGCCGTACTGATGCCCGATCGCTTCAGCGACCTGCCGAACGTACCGACATCGAAGGAATCCGGCTTCCCGAACTTCGAGATCAGCGTCTGGTACGGCATGCTGGCGCCGACCGGCACGCCGCGTGAGATCATCAACCGGCTCAACGCCGAACTGGCGAAGGCCGTGAGCGCACCTGACATGAAACCGAAGTTCGCCAGCGCCGGCGTCGAACCGTTGACCAGCACGCCGGAAGAATTCGGCGCGTTCATCCGCAGCGAGTCCAGGCGCTTCGCCCAGGTGATCAGGGACGCCGGAATCAAGGGTGACTGAGGCCGGCCACGCAGCACGTCACACGCACACACGCACGACAGGAGTCGCAGCATGAAGGGCAACAAGCCGCCGGTGGTCGACATGCACAGCCATGTGCTTCCCAGGGCCATGGTCGAGGCGATCCGCCAGCGGCCACGCGACTTCGGCATGATGGTGCGCGGTACCGGCGCCGACGAAGCACTGGTGCGCGACGACAACCACGGCTCGCCGCTGTTTCCCGAGTTCCACGACGTCGATGCCAAGATCGCCGGCATGGACCGCAAGGGCATCGACATCTCCGTGCTGTCGGTGACGCCAGTGGTGTTCTTCTACTGGCTCGACGCCGACAAGGGGCTCGATGCCGCGCGCGTGCTGAACGACGGCATCGCCGCGATGGTGGCGTCTCGACCGACCCGCTTCCGAGGCATGGCCACCTTGCCGATGCAGGATGTCGACGCCGCAGTGACCGAGCTGGAACGCGCAGTGCGCGAGCACGGCTTCCGCGCGGTCGAACTCGGCTGCCGGATCAAGGGCGAGCTGGTGTCGGACATCAAGTTCCGGCCCGTGCTCAAGCGCGCAGCGGAACTCAAGGTCGCGGTGTTCGCCCACCCCTACATCGCCGGCGCACTGCCGAAGGACCTTTGCAGCTACTACCTCGGCAACACCCACGGCCTGCCGTTCGACACCGCGCTGATGGCCTCGCACCTGATGCTCGACGGCACGCTCGACGCACTGCCCGGGCTCGACTTCATCCTGGCGCACGGCGGCGGCCACCTGCCCTACCAGTTCGGGCGGCTGGAACACGGCTACCAGGTGCGCAAGGAAGCCAAGGCCAACACCGCGAACCCGCCGGAGTCGCAACTGCACCGCTTCCGATTCGACTCGCTCACCCATGACGTCGAGTCGCTGCGCTTCCTGATCCGCCGCGTCGGTGCCGACCGCGTGATGATCGGCACCGATGCCCCGTTCGACATGGCAGAGGACGACCCGCTCGGCATGCTGGCGCAGGTCGACGGCCTCACCGATGCACAGCGCGAACGCATCCTGTCACTGAACGCGCTGGAAGTGCTCGGCGAGAAACCCTGATGGGGTCGGGCGGGCGCCCGGGGCTGCTGGCAATCGCGGCGGTCTATCCGCCGGCACTCGCCGAAGCCGAGACGTTCTGCAGCGTGCACCGGCGCTGGCTGCTGCCGGATGCAGACGCGTTCATCCGGGAACACGGTGCCGACATCCGGGTGCTGGCCACCACCGGGCTGCGAGGCTTCACCGCGAAGGACCTCGACGGACTGCCCAACGTCGGCCATGTCGCCTGCTTCGGCATGGGCCACGGAACGTTCGACCCGGCTGCGGCAGCGGCGCACGGCATCACCGTGAGCAATACACCGGACTGGACCGACGAAGCGGTGGCCGATGTCGCGCTGGGCCTGATGATCGGCACGATGCGCCGCCTGTGCGAAGCCGACCGCTTCGTGCGCGCCGGGCGCTGGGCCGAAGGACCCTTCCCGATGAGCACCGACCTGCGTGGCAAGACGGTCGGGCTGATCGGGCTGGGGTCGATCGGGCGCGCGGTGGCGCGCAGGGTCGAAGGCTTCGGGATGAAGATCGTCTGGCACGGGCCTTCTCCGAAGGCGGATGCATCGTGGACCTACTTCGCAGATCTCGCCGCGATGGCCTCGGCGGCGGACTGCCTGGTCGTCTGCTGCGCGTCGACGCCGGCCACCCGCAGGCTGGTGGATGCGCGCATCCTCTCTGCGCTCGGTCCACAGGGGTTCCTGGTGAACGTGAGCCGAGGCGCGGTGGTGGACCAGGCGGCGCTGATCGAGGCGCTGGCATCCGGCACGATCGCCGGTGCCGGACTGGAAGTGTTCGAGGACGAGCCGCACGTGCCGGCGGAGTTGCGTGCGATGGAGCAGGTGATGCTGGTACCGCACATCGGGTCGTCGACGCGGGAGATACGGGCGCATCGGCAGGCGACGTTCATCGGGAACGTGAAGACGTTCCTCGGCAGCGAGGGCCGGACGCTCGCCTGACTGGCTGCAACCCGCCTGTGCGATCATCATGGAATCGCGCGTCCGACCGCGGACGTGTCCCCTCCCGTCGGCCGGACTGCCACCATCGACAGAGCGCCCCGCACCTTCACGATCGAGCGCAGCCTCGCCCCGACCTATCGCTGGAGCGCATGGTTCTTCGTGGCGATGGTCGTGCTGTTCGTCGCGCTGCCCTTCATCCCGGACGGAAAGGGTTCGCGTCCCAGTCCCCTGCTGATCGCGTTGATGGTTCCCGGTGCACTGTTCTTCGGCGTACTTGCCCGGAAGTCCTTCCAGGTCCTGAAGCAGGTTCCGTACAGTTCCATCGCGGCGGACGCCGAAGGCCTGTGGCGTGCGCACCTTGCGCGCGACGACGCGCTCATCCCGTGGGCGCGCGTGCGCTCCACGAAGGAGCACCACTATCAGCAAAGGCTCGACCTGCTCGACGAACAGGGCAAGGTACTGGTCGGACTGGAGTACCAGTTGTCGGACTTCGAAGCGCTTCGCGCACTGGTGTCCGAGAAGATCCAGCCCACAGTGGAAACGGCGACCGGGACCGTGTTCGCGAAGAACGCGGCGTACCACGTGTTCAATGTCGGATCGCTCATCGCGTTTTCCGCCCTGGGCATCTACGTGGGAAGCTTCAACGCACTGGTGGGCTACGGCATGGTGGGCCTTGTCGTCGCGTTCTGCGCATACGAATACCTGACCACGATCCATCGACTGCGCATCCTGTCAGACCGACTCGAGCTGGGGTATCCACTTCGAACCGTGGACATCCTGCGCGGCGAGGTGGAAGCCGTGGAGATCGGTGATGTGTTCAACCGCGGGTTCAGGCAACCCGTGGCAGGTGTAGTGGCGCGTGGCCACAAGAAACCGATTCCGATCGCTGACCTCGGTGTCGACACGATGCAATTGCACCATTCGCTGATCCGCTGGAAGGATGGGACCTGAGCCGATGCCCTACCCCGGAGTCATTGACACCAATCTGGTCGGCACCTACCCCGCCACCGCGAAGGCGGGCGGCGGCTATGTCTGGGACGAGGTGCTCGAGTACCGCGTCTGGTGCCATCCCGAACGGGGCGCACCGGACGAGTGCGAGGGGAACGACTACTACTACGCGTTCGATTCCTTCGACGAAGCCGATGCGTTCGCCCGCGAGACGGAGGGCAGCTGTGCGCCGCTCGCGCTGATCCTGCAGCGCGAGTACATCGACGAGCCCGCCCCAGGCGAGTACCGTCATGTCCGCGAGGAGCGGATCGCCGAGTGGCCGGTCGAATTCCTGTCACGGCCGCGGCGGACGGAACGAACCATCCCGGACTTCCTCGCGCCGGATGCGCCGCCGAACCGACTGGCGATACTGCGAGGGCAGGCATGAAACCGGCTCTATGCGCCCGAAAATCGCGCATGGTTCTCTCGACACCCTGATCCGACCGTATCGAGGCACTTCCCGTGAAGCCCTTCGCCGTGTTCATCCTGGTCTCCGCATGGGCCTGCCTGCTACTGGCCCCGTCCGGCACAGTCAGCCGCACGCTGCAGTTGCTCGTGTTCCTCGGGCTGGGTGCGCTGCTTTCGCTGGTCGGCTTCTTCTCCTGGTACTGGGACTCGAACATGCGTCCGAGCCAGCAGAGCGCCTTAGTCCTGGTCTGCGGCCTCGGCACCCTGGCGTCGCAGATCGGCACCGTGCTGGGCATGCTGACGGACGCCGTCGATGACGAGTTTCCGGGCGGAGGAAGCCGCAAGGCGGACGACTGGCGCAAGCGCCGCTGAACCGATCATGTCTGGCTCCAGACCGACGCGGCGGTGAGGGCCCATGCCACTTCATGCGGTTGTACGTCTGCCTGCGTATCGGATCTGATTCTCTCAACACGCTGAATACAGTGTGAAACTCGACGGAGTCCGCTGTCACATTCGGGAGACAGCCGGCGCGTTATGCGGCATTCATGCAAAACGCTGTCGACTGAGGCCGCAGGGTGCTGGCTTTCGCGCTGGATTAGTGACCCTTTATCCGGCACAGTTCGATTCAGGCTGTTGAAATGAATGGGTAATGCGGCGCTGACGTCGCCGACTTATGGAGACAGTCGGCGGCGATATCCAGCAACTTGTCTCCCTACATCACGTTAGAACGCTTGCGCCATGTCGTTAACCCTCTCCACCACAGATTGGCTCACTTTTGCGCTTGTCGTCATCACCGGCTTTTACGCTTGGGCCACGTTCAAGATCCTTCGAGCAAATGAGGGCGTGGTTGCTGCAATGCGCGAGCAAACGGAGGCGCAGCTTCGCCCGTACGTCACCGCGTCAATCTCGGTGCGAACAGGAACGACGCTCCTTTGCCTCGAAATTCGGAACACCGGCCGTTCACCCGCTGTCGGCTTGCGCCTTCGCATGGATCGCGACTTCTATCCCCACGCAGAGCGTCGAGAGCAAGGAAACATCGCCAAGCTTCCGGCGTTCACGGAGCCGATTGAGAGTCTCGCACCAAATTCCCGACTGGTCTTCATTCTGGGAGCGGGTGGCGCCATCTTCGGTACCGCGGCCAGCGACGAACTCTGCCCAAAGGTGTTTCACATTCACGCAACCTACGCCCACGCAGGGCGGAACTACACGGAAGACACCACTCTGGACATTCGGCCAATCCTTCATAGCTCAGTCGTTCATCATCCCGTGGCCGAAGAAGTCAAAGGTCTTCGCGAAATGCTGGACAAACGGCTCCCGCGCCAATGACGCGTTCTAACCATTCGGTGAAGCGGACTTGCCTACGGCAAGCCGCTTACCTCAAACGTTGAGGCTGTGCAAAAATCCCCTCTTGGGCGGAACGAAGCGCCTATAGCGCTGTCCATGTTCTAGTACTCACTGCAGCAGGGGGGGCGGACATGGCGAGATACAAGGTAGTCGATCGC
>JBIITW010000071.1:0-20110 GCA_044340265.1 Burkholderiales bacterium
CGACTCGCGCAGCACCTTCTCGGCGTCATCGAGCCGGTCCAGCCCGGACAGGAACACCGCCAGGGTCAGGCGCTGATCGCGGCTGTCTGGCATCAGGCGCACCACCTCGCGGTACTGCTTCTCCGCCAGGTCGAACTGCTTCTGCTGTTGCGCAAGACGAGCTGCCATCGTCCGGAACTGCACGGTGCGCGGGTCGGCCGCGATCGCCGCGGCGATCACCCGCTCCGCCGAGCGCATGTCGCCACGGGCGACATGCAGGCCGGCCATCAGCGCCACGCCGTCGCGCTGCGCCGGCCGATCGGCAAGCAGCGCCTCGCCGGCGGCGATCGCCTCATCGATCCGGCCGCGTGCGCTCAGCAGTCCGACCTGCAGCGCACGGCCGCCCGGATCCTGCGGGTCGGCAGAGCGCACCCGCGCGGCGATCGTCTCGGCGTCTTCCAGCCGGCCGCCCAGCAGCATGAACATGCCCATGCGGGACCAGGCTGGCATGAACGATGGATCCACCGCCGCCGCGCTTCGGTAGTGCGCCAGCGCGCTCTGCAGGTTGCCGGTTTCTTCGCCGATCACGCCGACCAGGAACAGCGGCTCCGCAGCCTTGGGATCGATGCGCATCGCATTGCGCAGTTCGACGCCTGCGCGGTCGAAACTCCCCTGCTCGACCAGCGTCCTGCCCTTGGCCAGATGACGCTCGAGCGTCTCCTCCGGGTTGCTGCAGCCGGCAAGCAGCATCAGCGCGCACAGCCAGGGCAGCGTGCGATGGCCCAGGGGCGTGTGCCGTGCGCGTTTTCCGGTCATCCGTGGAATCATTCGTAAAGCCCTGGAGTCGTTTTCTGCTGCCGCCCGGCATGACCTGGAATCCACACCGCCCGCCTGCCGGAACCGGAAATGCGGCGCCTTCCGTCCGGCCTTCCCGCAGGAGCAAGATCGACGCCATGCGCGCGGGAACGTCTCCCCGGCTCATCGATCGGATGATCGGCAGATGGTTGCGGGCGCCGGGCGCTGGTGCTGCGCGGCGACAGGGAATTTGCCACGCCCCCGCGCGCCCGTGCGTGCACAACGTCACGGACCAGCCCCGGATGGATCCAGCCCATTAGTCCTTTCGGACCAACGCCATCGTCCGGTCGATGCCCTGCCGCGACAGCCCGGCCGGCATGCGGGTACCCGCCGGAGCGTTTACGATCGGGACCGGGGTGAACGCGCGGCGCGCGCAAAGAGAGGGAGCGGGGACCAGCGCATGAACGACCTGACACAGGCTCCGGCGGGGCCGGCACCGATCGACCGCCTGCCATGGGTGGGCACGACCATCTTCACCGTCATGTCCGCGCTGGCCACGCAGCACCGCGCGATCAACCTCGGCCAGGGCTTCCCGGATTTCGACTGCGACCCGGCGTTGCAGCAGGCGGTGACCGAGGCGATGCGTGCCGGCCACAACCAGTATGCAGCGATGCCCGGCGTGCTGCCGCTGCGCGAGCGCATCGCGGAGAAGACCGCTGCGCTCTACGGCCACCACTACGATGTCGAGCGCGAGATCACCGTGACCGCAGGCGCCACGCAGGCGATCATGGCCGTGGTGATGGCCCTGTGCGGACCGGGTGACGAAGTCATCGTGCTCGAGCCCTGCTACGACTCCTACCAGCCGTCGATCGACCTGGCCGGCGCGACCGCGGTGCGCGTGCCGCTGGACGCGGCACGCAACTACGCCATCGACTGGGACCAGGTGCGCGCCGCGATCACCCCGCGCACCCGCCTGCTGATGATCAACTTCCCGCATAACCCGACCGGGCAGGTGCTCGAGCCGGCCGACCTCGCGGCGCTGGAATCGATCGTCGAACACACGGGCATCACGCTGCTGTCCGACGAGGTGTACGAACACATCGTCTTCGATGGCCGCGAACACCAGGGCATCGCACGCTCGCCGCTGCTCGCCTCGCGCGCGGTTCTGGTGTCGAGTTTCGGCAAGACCTTCCATGCCACTGGCTGGAAGGTGGGCTATGTCTGCGCGCCGGCCGCGCTGAGCGCGATGATCCGCAAGGTGCACCAGTTCATGGTGTTCTCGGTATCCACGCCGATGCAGCACGCACTGGCCGCCTGGCTGCAGGACCCTCGCCCCTGGCGCGATCTGCCCGCGTTCTACCAGCGCAAGCGCGACCGCTTCTGCGCCGCGCTCGCCGGTTCGCGATTCAGGCTGCTGCCCTCGCGCGGGACCTATTTCGTGCTGGCCGACTATTCCGCGATCAGCGGTGAGACCGAGGACGTCTTCGTCCGGCAACTGATCGAGCATCACGGCGTTGCCGCGATCCCGGTCTCGGCGTTCTACCGCGAGGTGTTCGACAACCGGGTCGTGCGTTTCTGTTTCGCCAAGCGCGACGAGACGCTAGACGCCGCCGCGGCGAAACTGATGACGATCTGAACAGGAGACCGATCCGATGCTTGCCGACCCGACCGATCGACGCCGCGCCCGATTCCCGGGCGGCGGACATGCACCACTGCGGATGACGCTCGGGTTGCTCGTCCTCGCGGCAGGGTTGGCGCTGCCCGCCGCGCCCGTGTCGGCGCAGGCGGGGGCGCTGCCGCAGCAGCCTGTCCCGCAGCAGCCTGTCCCGCAGCAGCCTGTCCCGCAAGTGACGGCCACCGGTGTCGGTGAAGTGCAGGCGCTGCCCGACATCGCGGTGATCCGCTTCGCGGTCGAGACCACCGGACCGGATGCGGCGCGCACCGGGCAGGACAATGCCGCGCGCATGGCGACCCTGCGCCAGGCGCTCGACAAGCTGGGCATGGCGGCAGCGGACATCGCGACCACTGGCTACAGCATCCGCAGCGACCTGCGCGGCAGCGAGCGACCAGCCAGGGAGCGCGGCACCTCGTTCGTCGCCCGCAATGGCATCCGGGTCACCGTGAGGGCGCTCGATCGCGTCGGTGCGACCATCGATGCAGCCCTCGCCGGTGGAGCCAACCAGGTCGACGACGTGTCGTTCCGGCTGGCCGACGACCGCGCACTGCGGCAGAAGGCGCTGGCGCTCGCGGTCGAGCGTGCACGCACGCAGGCACAGACGATGGCCATCGCAGCCGGCGGCCGGCTCGGGCCGCTGATCGAGCTGTCATCGGGCGCGGGACGCAGCGACGGCCCGCAGATGTTTGCCGCCCGGGCATCGGCGACGCCGATCAGCGCCGGTGAGATCAGCGTCATGGAGCAGGTGTCCGCGCGCTGGCGTTTCATCGCGGACGGGCCCTGATTGGATTCGACCCGGCACGGGTTTACCATCGTACCCACGACAACAACGCAGCAGCACTGGAGGGGTCGATGGACAAGGTGGTCGCGTCGCCGCAGGAGGCGCTTGCAGACATGGAAGACGGGGCGACCGTGGCCATCGGCGGATTCAGCGTCGGCCACCGCTTCGCACTGAGCCTGATCACGGCGCTGCGCGACAAGGGGACGAAAGACCTTTGCCTGGTGTGCAATTCGATGGGTGCGGCGGGCGAACTGCGCGGCCAGATCCTTGCCGAGAACGGCCAGGTACGAAAGCTGATCGCCGCCTTCACCGTTCGTCCCGGCATGCCGGCCGCGTCCGAAGAGCAGATCCGCGCCGGGCAGATGGATGTCGAGCTGGTGCCGCAGGGCACGCTGGTCGAGCGCTGCCGTGCCGGCGGCGCCGACATCCCGGCCTTCTTCTCGGCCACGTGCGTGGGCACCGAGATCGCGCACGGCAAGGAGTCACGCGTGATCGACGGCCGCACCTACGTGCTCGAGACCGCGATCAAGGTCGACTATGCGCTGCTGCGCGCATGGCGGGCGGACCGCGCGGGCAACGTGCAGTTCCGCGGCGGCAGCCAGAACCTGAACCCGGCCTTCGCCAAGGCCGCACGCATCGCGATCGTCGAGGTGGACGAGATCGTCGAAGTCGGCGCCATCCCGCCGGAACTGATCAACCTGCCCGGCATCTTCATCGCCCGCGTGGTGAAGAGCACCAACCCGTTCGATGCGAAGCAGACACCGCAGTCGAAGAAGCGGCCTGCAGACCAGCCCCGGCTGTACAACGGCAAGCCGGCCCTGACCCGTGCCGGCATCGCGCAGCGCGCCGCACGCCTGGTGCGCGAAGGCAGCTACGTGAACCTGGGGGTGGGCATCCCGACCATGGTGTCGAACTACCTCGAGGGCCGTGACGTGGTCCTGCATGCCGAGAACGGCGTGCTCGGCTACGGCCGCATGGTGTCGGGCGACAAGGTCGACCCGGACATGTACAACGCGAGCGGCCAGTACGTGGAACTGGTGCCCGGCGCGTCGTTCTTCGATTCGGTCACCTCGTTCGAGATGGCGCGTGGCGGGCGCATCGACACCGTCATCCTGGGCGCCTACGAAGTCGATGCCACCGGCAGCGTCGCCAACTGGAGCACCGAGAACGCCCGCCTGGGCGGCATCGGCGGGGCGATGGACCTGATCTCGGGCGGCAGCGAACTGATCATCGTGATGGAACACTGCGACAGCAAGGGCCGGCCCAAGCTGAAGCAGCAGTGCCGGTTCCCGCTGAGCGGCCGGCGCTGCGTCGACTGGGTGGTGACCGACCTCGCGCTGCTGCACTGGGACGACGCCGCCAGCCGGTTCGACCTGGTCGAAGTGGCGCCGGGATTCGAAATCGACGAGGTGCTCGCGCTGACCGAGATGCCGATGGCGCCTGCCGGCAGCGTGGGGACGATGGCCTGAGCGGAAGGGCTCGAACATGGATGACCACGACTACATGGGCGCCGCGCTCGCGCAGGCAGAAGAAGCCTTCGCCCGTGGCGACTGGCCGGTGGGCGCAGTGCTGGTCAACCACGGCATGGTCCTCGCACTCGGCCAGAACCGGCAGAACACGCTGTGCGACATGACGGTGCATGCCGAGACCGATGCGCTGCGCCGTGCACAGGCCGCGCATGGCCTGCCGGCGATCGCCGGCAGCACGCTCTATTGCACGATGGAACCCTGTCCGATGTGCGCATGGGCACTCAAGATCGCGGGCGTCCGGCGCCTGGTGCTCGGCCTTCGCCATGCAACCCTCGACCGCATCGACATGGGCGGCTACTCGATCGAGGCCTTCTGCGGGATGGTCGGATTCGACACGCTGGAGCTGACCACCGACGTGAGGCTCGACGAGTGCCTGGAGATCCGTCGCCGCTGGGGTAAGGACCAGGTTCGGGCGGCGCCCCCCAGCGAAGGCGACGATACCGTTCGCTGAGCAGGCCGTCCGTCCTCGGACACAGGCGAGCGCTGGCACGTCGATTGCATTGGCACAGGCCGAGTCCCGTCTGTCCCTCACCGACGAAAGGCCTGACCATGCAGAAGCTTCCGCTTTCGAATGCCCGCCGCCATCTCCTAGGATCCGCTGGCGCCCTCACGGTGCTCAACCTGACCGGGGCGGCGCCGCTGGCCCGCGCACAGTCGCGGTCGCTTGCCGCAAGCACCTTTCCCGGTGCATGGGAGACCGCGCACCGCGGTGCGCTTCTGCCCGCGGTGCAGAAGGCCAGCGGGGTGAAGGACATCACGTTGACGCCGCTGCTGCCGCTCGAGAAGATCTCGCGGCTGGTCGCATCGAAATCCAACCCGGTGTTCGACGTGATCATCATGGACGACGGCGGCTTCGTCCCGGGGCTGAACAACGACCTGTTCGATCCGCTGCCGCCCCTGCCCAATCTCAAGGACATCCCGAAGCGCTTCCAGTTCACGCGGAACCTGGGCGTCGGCGTGTCGCTGCAGGTGTTCGGCATCGGCTACAACACCGAGCGCATCAAGAAGCCACCCACCTCCTGGAACGACCTGCTGCGCCCCGAGTACAAGGGGCGGGTGGGCCTGGTGCAGATCGGGTCGACGCTCGGCGGCGCCTGGATGGTCGAGATCGCACGCATGAACGGTGGCAACGAAGAGAACATGGACCCGGCGTTCGCCTGGCTGAAGAAGTTGCTGCCGAACGTATCCGCGATCGCGCCTTCGCCCGGCGCACTGTCGACGCTGCTCGGCCAGGGCCAGGTCGACATCACCGTGCTCTACAGCAACAACCTGGCCGACCTTCAGGGCAAGGGCCTGCCGATCGCCCTCGCTCGCCCCGACTCCGGCTGGGGCGTGGTGCGCAGCGGCATGCACATCATCCGCAACGGCAGGAATGCCGATCTCGCCGCCGCCTACATCAACGAAGCGATCTCGGTCGACGTGCAGCGTGCGCTCGCGGAGATCCCCTACGCACTGATCCCGACCAATACCCGGGTGCCGATGTCCAGGCCACTGCTCCAGTACGCGAAGACGGTCGCCGAAGTCGAGAGCTTCAACCAGCCCGACTGGGTGCGCTACAGCCCGTTGCGCCAGGGCTACATCGACCGCTTCAACCGCGAGGTGAAGACCGGGGCATGAGTTGCGCAAGCGCGGAACGGACTGCGGGTGCCTGACGCTTAAGACATGGACGCTGAAGACACGGACGCTGAAGAAACGGACGCGAGAGGCCGCGCGCTCCGGGGAAAGCCGCGCGGACTCTGGAACTTGGCGCGCAATGTGCTTATGCTGCGTGCGAAGCGTCCCGGAGGATCACCGTCTTGCCAACGTCCAAGCCCCAGCAGCCCGCGCAGCCCGAGCACTACCTCGATCGCATCCTGAATCCGCGCTCGATCCTGATCGTCGGCGCCTCGAAGGACCCGGTCAAGCGCGGCAACCGCGCGATCCAGTCTCTGGTGTCGGACCATTACAGCGGCGCGATCATCCCGATCAATCCGCGCGAGAAGGAGATACTCGGCTTCGCCTGCTTTCCGTCGATCACCGAGGCGCCGGGCGAACTCGACCTGGCAGTGATCTGCACCGCCGCGCACACGGTCAAGGCCGTGATCGAAGAGTGCGGGCGGCGCAAGGTGAAGGGCGCCATCCTGCTTGCCGCCGGATTCAGCGAGATCGGCGAACAGGGACGCATCCTCGAGGACGAGGTGGTGGCCCTGGCGCGCATGCATGGCGTGCGCCTGATCGGCCCGAACACCAACGGCATGTTCAGCGCCCGGCTCGGCTGCAATGCATGGGGCCTGCCCGACATCCCGCGCGGCCCGCTCGGCCTGCTGTCGAACTCGGCGAACTGCGTCACGTCTGTCGTGATGCAGGCGCGCACGCATGGCTTCATGGGCATCAACACGATGCTGAGCGTGGGCAACCAGGCGGATATCGAGTTCCATGAATACCTGGAATGCCTGGGTGAGGATGCGGACGTGTCGGCGGTGATGCTCTACCTCGAGGGCTTCAAGAATGCAGCGGCGTTTCGCGAAGTCGCCCGGCGCACCACGCAGAAGAAGCCGGTGGTGATGTATGTCGCAGGCCGCACCAGCGAAGGCAAGCGCGCCGCGAAGTCGCACAGCGGCTCGCTCGCCGGGGCCTATGCGATCAACCGCGGCGTGCTCAGGCAATCGGGGGTGACGGTGGTCGAGCGCCTGTACCACCTGTATCCGGTGGCCGAAGCACTGAGCCTGTTCCCGCCGATGCGTGGCCGGCGCGTCGCGGTGGTCTCCGAAGGCGGCGGGCCGCTGACGGTCGCCGCCGACGCACTGGTCGAACAGGGGCTGGTGCTCGCGCAGCTCTCGCCCGCGACCCAGGCACGGATCCACGCGGTGGTTCCCAACGCGACCGCCATCGACAACCCGGTCGATGCGGGGGGCGGCACCGATCCGCGCGCCGAATACTACGGGCCCATCGTGCGCGCGATCATGGAAGACCCGGCGATCGACGCGGTGCTGATCGTCGGCCTGCTCGGTGGGTACGCCGACCGCTTCGGCGAGCAGGCAGCGCCGGCCGAGCATGCCGTGTGCGCGGAACTCGGCGAGATGATGCGCGAGTACGGCAAGCCGGTGATCGTGCAGAGCCATTACTCCGACCTGAAGACGCAGTCGCTGCGGATCCTGCGGGAATCGGGCGTGCCGTTCCAGCGCCATGTCGAGGTCGCCGTGCAGTGCCTGGCCAGCGCTGCAGATGCATCCGCCGCCCGCCTGCGCAATGCGCAGCCGGCCGTATCGTCGACGATGCAGCAGCCGTCAGCTGCAGCGATACAGTCGATCGACGCCGCCCTCGCCGCCGGCCGCGACCTGCTCGAGACCGAGGCGCGCGACCTGCTGCAGGCCTACGGCATCCCGATGCCTGCCTACCAGTTGCTGCGCAGCGCCGACGATGCCGACGATGCCGCCGCCCGATTCGACGGGCAACGGCTGGCGATGAAGGTGGTATCTGCCGACATCCTGCACAAGTCCGAGGCGCAGGGCGTGCTGCTCGGCCTGCAGGGCATGGCCGAGCTGCGCGACGGATGGAAGCGGATCGCCGCCAGCGCCGAGGCCTATCGCCCGGGCGCGCACATCGAAGGCATGCTGGTCACGCCGATGGCGCCACGCGGCACCGAATTCATCATCGGCATCACCGACGATCCGCAGCACGGCCCGGTGATGCTGTTCGGCCTCGGCGGCGTGTTCGTCGAGGTGATCGGCGATGTCGCGTTCCGCGCGCTGCCGCTCACCCCGGCCGATGCACTGGACATGATCGGCAGCCTCAAGCATGCCTCGGTGCTCGACGGCGTGCGCGGTGCGCCCGCCGTCGATCGCGCGGCCCTCGCCGACCTCCTGGTGCGCCTCTCGCGCATCCGCGAACTGCATCCGCAGATCGCCGAGATCGACCTCAATCCCGTGATCGCGCATGCCGGCGGCCAGTCCGTCGTCGATGCGCGTGTCGTGCTGCGCAGGAACTTCCCCACCCAAGCCTGAGAGGTCCGCGAACATGAACGAGTGCTGCAAGCGCGTAGTGCAACTGATGCCCCTGCTGCTCGTCGCCGCATCGGCCGGCGTGGCCGCGCAGCAGTACCCGGTCAAGCCGGTCCGCGTGGTGATCGGCTTCGCCGCCGGCGGCAGCGTCGACCTGGTCGGGCGTACCGTCTCGCAGGCCCTCAGCAATGCCTATGGCAGGCCGGTGGTGGTCGACAACCGGCCGGGCGCGGCGAGCCACATCGCGGGCGCGCTGGTCGCCTCGTCGATCCCGGACGGCTACACGCTGCTGGTGAGCAGCCAGGGTGGACTGGGCACCAACCTCGCGCTGTACACGAAGATGCCGTACAACCCGTTGAAGGACCTGACCCCGGTCACGCTGCTGGTGTTCCAGCCACAGATCGTGCTGGTCAACCCCAGGGTCGAGGCGCGCAGCATCAAGGAGCTGGTCGCGCTGGCGAGGGCGAAACCCGGTGGCCTCAACTACGGATCGGCCGGCTCCGGGGGCGTTCTGCATCTCGCGGCCGAGCTGTTCAGCAGCATGACCGGCACGAAGATGACGCACATCGCCTACAAGGGAGGCGCCCCGGCCCTGGTCGACCTGATCAGCGGACAGATCGACCTCACCTTCCAGCCGCTGCCCGAGGCACTGCCGCACCTGAAGTCGGGAAGAGTCCGCCCGCTGGCGATGACCAGCGCGAAGCGATCGGCTTCGGCACCCGACATCCCGACGGTGATCGAATCGGGGGTGCCCGGATTCACCTTCACCAGCTGGATGGGCACCGCCGGCCCGGCCGGCATGCCGGCAGCCCTGACCGCGCAGATCAGCGCCGACTGGAACAAGGCGCTGAACATGCCCGACGTGCGCCAGCGGCTGGTCGAGGCCGGACTGGACGTCGCTGGCGGCACGCCGGAGCAGTTCGCCGCGCACATGCGCAGCGAAGTCGACAGCATGGTCAAGCTGGTGAAGGAAGCGGGCATCCCTCCGGTGGAGTGACCCGCAGCGGGTTCAGCGAACGACGATCACTCGGTCCGGATGTTCGCGTCGCGGATGGTCTGCCGCCAGCGCTTCACCTCTGACTCGATCATGCGCTGGAACTGGCCGGGCGATTGTGCGGCCGGCTCCAGGCCGGTCGCCTGCAACCGTTCGCGCACGTCGGTCGCCGCCATCGCGCGGCCGATCTCGTCGTACAGGCGCTGCACCACCGCCTTCGGCGTGGCCGAGGGCGCCACCACGCCGTACCAGTTGGTGACCACCACGTCCTGGCCGAGCTCGGTCATCGTCGGCACGTCGGGCAGTGCCGCGCTGCGTCTTGTCGCCGTCACCGCCAGCGGACGCAGCCGCTTGTTCTGCACGAACGGCAGCGAACCGCCCATGCCGATGAAGGTGCCCTGGATCTGGCCGGCCACGGTGTCGTTCACCGCGGGACCGCCGCCCTTGTAGGGAATGTGGTTGAGGTCGAGCCCGGCCCTCAGCTTGAACAGTTCGAGCGTCAGATGCAGTCCGCCGCCATTGCCGGACGAGCCGATGTTCAGCTTGCCCGGTTGCGCCCTGGCGAGTGCCACGAACTCCTTCAGCGTCGTCGCCGGCACCCCCGGGTTGACCATCAGGATGTAGGGCGTCTCGGCCACCAGCGCGACCCCGGTGAATGCCTTCACCGGATCGGGCGGAGGCTGCTTCAGGAAGTAGGCCGGGTTGATCGCCAGTGCGAGATCAGCCAGCAGCAGCGTGTAGCCGTCACCTGCAGCGCGCGCGACCAGGTCGGTGCCGAGCATGCTGGCCGCGCCGGGACGGTTGTCGACCACCACGGTCTGCGCCAGGAGTTCGGACAGCTTCTGCCCGATGATGCGCCCGGTGACATCCGAGCCGCCACCGGGGGCGAACGGCACCACCATGCGGATCGGACGGTTCGGCCAGGTCTCGGCAGCGAGCGCGGGCACCGCCGTCACGGCGAGCAGCAGCGCGAGCATCGACAGGCGTGCGGCAGATGGACGTTCGAGGTTCATGGGACGGCTTTCGCGAAGGAGATGGGGAGACGGCTGCACGGCATCCAGGCCGGATCAGCCGTAGTGGACGATCGCCCTGCCCTGCACCTTGCCGTCCACTGAACGCGTGCAGTGCTCGATCACCTGGTCGATGCTGATCGGGAAGCCGACCCGGTCGAGGTGCCGCGGCTTGAGGTCGCTCGCCACGCGCGCCCAGACCTGCTGGCGCACAGCCATCGTCGCATTGGAGTTGACGCCGATCAGGCGCACGCCGCGCAGGATGAACGGGAACACCGAGGTCGCGAGGTCCGCGCCACCGGCGTTGCCGAACGCGCCGATCACGCCGTTCTCCATCATCGAGCGGGTCAGCCACGACAGCTGCTCACCGCCGACGGAATCGAGTGCGCCGGCGAACTGCGACTTCTCGAGTGCCTTCTTGCCCATCTCGAACTCGCCGCGCACCAGCACCTCGGACGCGCCAAGCTCCATCAGGTAGTCTCGCGATTCCGGCTTGCCGGTGAGCGCGACCACCTGGTAGCCACGCCTTGCCAGCATGTCGATGCCGATGCTGCCGCAACCGCCGGTCGCGCCATTCACCAGCACCTTGCCGCTGTCGGGCGAAAGCCCGTTGAGTTCCATCAGGTGGATGGCCAGCGCGGCGGTGAAACCGGCCACGCCCATGGTCCCCACGTCGAGCAGGGTCATTCCCTGGGGCACCGGGATCACCCAGTCGGCCGGCACGCGCACCCGCTCGGAAAAGCCGCCGTCATGGCCCACACCCAGGCCGAACCCGTTGACGAAGACCGCATCACCGGCCTTGAAGCGCGCATCGGCGGACGACTCGACCACGCCCGCCACGTCGATGCCGGCGATGCACGGGAAGCGCGTCATGATGCGGCCGCGTCCGGTGACCGCCAGCGCATCCTTGTAGTTGATGCTGGCGAACCGGGCGGCGATCACCACCTCGCCGGCGGAGAGTTCGTCGATGGTGGCGTCGACCAGCGCGCTCGAAGTGGCCTTGGCGGCATCCTGGCTTACCCGTACTGCCTTGAATGTGGACATCGTTCGTTCCCGGAGTTGGAATCAGCCCGGCGGCCACGAAAAGGTGCGGCCGCCCAGGATGTGCAGGTGCAGATGGAACACGCTCTGGCCGACGGCGGCGCCATTGTTCACGGCGAGGCGGAACGCCCCGCCCACGCCGAGCTTCTCCGCGATCGCCGGTGCGACCAGCATCAGGTGGCCGAGCAGCGCCTGGTCCTCGGGTGAAGCATCGGCCAGGTTGACGATCGGCTTCTTCGGGATCAGCAGCACGTGCACCGGCGCCTGCGGGTTGATGTCCCGGAAGGCGAGGCACAGGTCGTCCTCGTGCACGATGTCCGCGGGAATCTCGCGGGCGATGATCTTGTCGAAAATGGTCGCCATGGAATCCTTGCGCTTGCGCCGCGACGGTGGGTCGGAGAGCAGGAAGGTACCGCAAACCCGCGCGACGTACAGCCCCGCAGGGACTTCACCCTGGCCCGTCGGCCTGACCCATCAGCCCGACCCGGCCGCCGGGCGCGGCAGCACGATCACCAGCCATTCGACGACGGCCTCGACCAGGTCGTTGCCGGTGGCGGCCAGCGCCGCGGCACCGCCCGCCGCATCGGCAGCGGGCGCGGGCCGCTCGAACGCGAAGGCGCGCTGCGCGATCGTCGTGCGCCGTGCACCACCGATCAGGGTCGCCCGCGCGCGCAGCACGCCCCGCGAGGACGACGGCGTATCGAACACCTGGCTGAACTCCTCCAGTTCGATGCGCACGACATGCTCGCCGGCAACGCCGTCGCGCGAGGACGCCAGCCCGGGTTCCACGATGCGCGCCAGCCGCGAGCGCAGGCGCGCGCCGATGAGTTCCGCCGGAGGTGCAGCCCATCGGCTCAGTCCGTACACGCGCGGCTGGCCGCTGTCCGCATACGCGAAGCGATAGACCATCGAAGTCGTGTCGAGCCAGCCGGGTGCACTGGGATCCGGCACAGCGAGCAGTGCGCGCAGGCGAACAGGCTGCGCCGCCGGGTCAGGCAGGAGCCCGAAGTCATGCAGGGTCGACGGCGGACGCGGCTGCGGCACGAGCGTGCAGCCGCCGGCGACAGCCGCAGCCAGCAGCCCGGCGAGCGAGGCCGTGGCACGGCGCCGGGCAAGGAAACGGGCGTCGGGATGGATCTTCATGTCAGCGTGCCTCCGCGGGCGCGACGAAGCCCGGTTCGCCCGGCCCGGGCAGGGATATCGAACGTCCGAACACCACGCTTTGCGGGTTCTCGTGGAACTGGTTGATTGCGCGGTCGAGGGCGCGCGAGTTGCGCGACAGGTCATCGAGCAGGTCGCTCAGCTTGGGCAGCGCGACGCCGACCACCGACTCCCCGAAGGCCTGGCTCACGTCACCGAGGCGCTCGGCGCTGCGCGTGATGCGGTCCAGCGAGTCGAGCCTCTGGCCCAGCTGCAGGGTCAACGCGTCGATGTTCTCGACCATGCGGTCGGCGCGTCGCACCAGCCCGCCGGTGTCGACGGCCATCGCCTCGGTCGCCTTCAGCACCGGGCCGACCCGGGCGACGACCGGCCCGGCCTGGTCGGCCAGCCCGCCCAGGCGGTCGGCCAGCTGCGCGAAGCGCAGGCTGGCCTCCTGCACGCCCGCCAGCGTCTGGCCGACACGCTCGACATTCTCGTCGGACATCAGCAGCGAGGCACGGCGCAGCACCTCGTCGACGCGCGCGAACAGCGTCGGACCGACGGCGAAGATCTGCTCCACCAGCGAGGCATCCACCGCGATGCGTGGCGGCGCCCCCTCGAGCCGCGCCGGATCGGAACCGTCGTCCGAGAGCTCGACGAATGCCAGTCCGGTCACGCCCTGGAAGCGCAGCTGCGCGCGCGTCCCGCGGGTCAGGGGCGCATCGCGATCGATCATCGCCGTGATCAGGATGGCCTTCGGGTCTGACGGGTCGAACCGGATGTTCTCGACCCGGCCGACCTCCACGCCACGCAGTCGGACAGCGGCCTGCACGTTCAGCCCGGACACCGAGGTCGTGGCGACCAGCACCACCGGGTCGCGCAGCGTGGTGTCGTGGCGGAACCAGAGCGCCACCGCGATCATCGCGGCGACCAGGAGCAGCGTGAACAATCCCGCAGCCAGGGCATGCGACCTGTTTTCCATCGTTCAAGTACCTCCAGCAGGAGCAGTGGCCGTACGGGCAAGCATCGCGCGCCGGCCACGCGCGCCACCAAAGAAGTTGTGCACGAACGGATCGTCCAGTGCGACCGTCTGGTCGAGCGTCCCGACCGACACCAGGCGGCTGTGCGCGAGGATCGCCACCCGGTCGGACAGCGAAACCAGCGTATCGAGGTCGTGGGTGACCATCACCACGGTCATCCGCAGTTCGGCACGCAGCGACATCACCATCTGCACGAAGCTCTCGCTGCGGTCGGGGTCGAGCCCGGCCGTGGGCTCGTCCAGGAACAGCAGCTCCGGGTCGAGCGCGATTGCCCGCGCGAGCGCGATCCGCTTGACCATGCCGCCGGACAGTTCCGACGGCATCTTGCCGGCATGCCCGGGTTCGATGCCGACCATCTGCAGCTTGAGCATGACCAGGTCGTGGACCATGCCCGCGTCCAGCCGCTTCAGTTCGCGCAGCGGCAGCGCGACATTGTCGAACACGCTCAACGCCGAGAACAGCGCACCGCCCTGGAACAGCATGCCCCAGCGGCTGCGGATGGATTCGAGCTCGGCCGTGGTCGCCCGTGCCAGGTCGGTGCCGAACACCTTCACCGAACCGGCGGCCGGACGCTCGAGGCCGAGCATCTGGCGCAGCAGCGTGGTCTTGCCGCTGCCCGATCCGCCCACCAGCGTGAGCACCTCGTCGCGGAAGACCACGAGATCGATGTCGCGATGGACCACCTGCCGCCCGAACCGCGTGCACAGCCCGGCAATCTCGATCACCGCCTCGGGCGCGCTCATTCCATCAGCCCCACGTCGGAGAACAGCACCGCGAATACCGCGTCTGCGATGATCACCACGGTGATCGCGCTGACCACCGAGGCGGTGACGCCGCGACCGAGGCTCTCGGTGTTGGGGCGGATGCGCAGCCCGTAGTGGCAGGCGATCAGTGCGATCAGCACGCCGAACACCACGCCCTTGCCCAGCCCCAGCCAGTAGTTGGCGATCGGCACGGCGGTACGCAGGCTCTCGATGAAATAGACATGGGAAAGACCCATCTGGACTTCGGCGGCCACCATGCCGCCGACCAGTGCGAGTGCGCTGGTCCAGAGGCACAGCAGCGGCATCGCGATCGCCAGCGCGATCACTTTCGGAAGGATCAGGCGGCGTCCCTGGGGGATGCCCATCACGGTCATCGCGTCGAGTTCCTGGGTCACGCGCATCACGCCGATCTGGGCCGTCATGGCCGAACCGGAACGTCCGGCCACCAGGATGGCCGCCAGCACCGGACCGAGTTCGCGGATCACCGAGATGCCCAGCAGGTTCACGATGTAGATGTCGGCACCGAACGTGTGCAGTTGCTGGCCCGACAGGTAGGACAGCACCACGCCGATCAGGAAACCCACGAGCGCGGTGACGGCCAGCGCCTGCGAACCCGTTCGATAGAGGTTCGCCGAAATCTCCTTCAGCGGAATGCGCGCCGGATGCAGCGTGACATCGACCAGGTCGATCGAGAGTTGCCCGAGCAGGCGCAACAACGCGCCTGCATGATCGGCCAGCCCCTCGAGCCATCGCCCGAGCAGCACCAGGGGCGCCAGCACGCCCGGTCCTGCGCCCGCGGGCACCGGCGTGTCCGCCGCGGCCAGTTGGGTGAACACGGTCCGCTGCTCGGGCCGCGCGTCCAGCAGGCCGGGCAGCCTGCGGCCCCAGGCGCGCCAGAGCAGGACGGCGCCGGCATCGTCCAGGCGTTCGATGCCCCGCAGGTCCCAGGCCAGGCCGGTGTCGCTGGCAAGCCCGGCCAGCTCGACATCGATTCCCGCGGGCGCGCGCGCGATCGCAGCCAGGCTCCACGTGCCGTGCAGCGCTACCGCGCGGCCGGCGCCCGCGGCGCCGGACACCGTCCAGCGGGGACTGGCCGCCGCCATCAGGTCACATCCATTGCAGGCTCGGTCAAGGCGCGTCCTTGCAGGTGTCGACAGGCCCTGGCGCGGCGCACGGGCGCGCAGGCGCCGGACGCCAGGCGGGGGTGCCTGCGGGCCGCGGCCGGACCCCGATCTTCCACCAGGCTGACTCGCAACCGACATGCCCGCTGCAGGGCAGCATCACCAGCCCTCGGAGCGCACGATTTAGTCCTGTGAGGGCTTGACATCCGGGCTTACGGGCCTTAGATTGGCGTTGTGCGGCGCAACAAAAAGCTCCGGCGCACAGGTTCCAGAAGCAGTTTTCAGCATCTTACCGCGCGGCCACCGCGCCGGTCACGTCGGCGACCAGACAAACCGGTCCCCGATCGTGATGACGGTCATGGCGGTCGACTGCAGTCGAATTCCTTCGGTTGCGCGTAGCAGTGCATCGTCTTGCGCCGCTCCTCGACACCCGTTGCCCACTTCCCCTCAGGAGACACACCATGATCCAGGTTCCGGAACAAGTCGCTGCAGTCACCAAGGCCCAGGTCGAAGGCGCGACCAAGTTCGCCACGTTCGGGCTCGAGATGACCGAGAAATTCGTCGCTTTCCAGCTCGCCTATGCCAAGTCGGCATTCGGCGACGCGGTCACCAGCGCCAAGGCGCTGGCCGACATGAAGGAACCCGCCGGCCTGCCGGACATCAAGGCCAGCGTCGAGCCGACGGTGGAGAAGATGACCGCCTACGCCAAGGGCCTGTACGAGCTGTCGGCGACCAGCCAGGCGCAGTTCTCGAAGCTGGTGGAAGAGCAGATGACTGCGGTGAACAGCCAGATGCTGTCGATGCTCGACACCGCAGCGAAGAATGGCCCGGCCGGTACCGAACTGGCCGTGTCGGCACTGAAGTCGGCCCTCGCCACCGCCAACACCGCCTACGACAACATCTCGAAGGCGACCCGGCAGGCAACCGAGATGGCGGAAGCCAACCTGGCCACCGTCACCAAGAAGAAAGCCGCCTGATCGCGCAAGCGCCAGGATGCACGAAACCCCCGCTCCGGCGATGTCCGGAGCGGGGGTTTTTCATTTCGGGATCAGGTCGCGCGGATCAACCCGCGGCGGCTTCCGGCGCCACGCCCGTCGCCGGATCGAGCGCGGTCCTCGCCAGGTGCACCCGGTTCCGGCCTGCCTGCTTCGCGGCCTCCAGCGCGCCTTCGGCCAGCCGGACCAGGGCTTCCGGTGTGTGTACCGACGCGTCCAGGCTGGCCACTCCGATGGACAGGGTCAACGGACCTTCCGGCGATCGGGGAAAGAGGCCTTCCCGCCCGAGCCGCTGTTCCGCGACGGCCCGCAGGCGGCCGGCCGCCTTCACGGCTGCAGCGCGGTCGGCGTCCGGGCAGATGACCAGGAACTCCTCGCCACCCAGCCGGCAGATGACATCACTCGCCCGCGCCGACTCGCGCAGGATCGCCGCGACCATGCCCAGAACCTTGTCGCCAGCGGCATGTCCCACCAGGGCGTTGAGCCGCTTGAAGTGGTCGACATCGATTGCCATGCACGAAAGCGGTCGCTGCCTGCGCGTCGCCGACGCCCATTCCTGTTCAATGCGCTCGAACGCATAGCGCCGGTTCGGAAGACCGGTCAGTGCATCGGTCAATGCCGAGCGTTGCAGGCGACGATTTGCCGTCGCCAGTTCAGCAGCAATGCGGCGCAGGTCATCCTGTTCATGTTGCAGGGCCTCACGCAGGGCCAGCACGCGCCGGGCTGCGCGGACGCGCAGTTCGAGCATCCCGCTGTCGACCGGCTTGTGGAGGAAATCATCGGGACCGGCTTGCGGCCCGGTCACCGGTCCGATGTCCAGCAGCCGGCCCGGATCGCCGAGCCTGCCAGCGTCCGGGTGCGGCACCAGCGTGCCCACGATGTAGATGCGTTGCCCGATCTCTGTCGCACGCAGGGCCGCACACAGACCTGCGCCGTCGGGCCGGTCCGCCGGCAGGTCGATCACCATCATGTCGGGCGGATCGGCGACGGCCGCCGCCAACGCGGCATCGGATCCGGGGAAGGCAGCCACGACATGGCCGGCGCCGGTGAGCAGGTCGAACAGTCGGCCGCCACTGAACCGGTCGTCGCTGACCACGTGGATGCGCAGACCCGGCAGCGGCGCTGCATCCGCTGGTCCGGGTGCCGGATCGCCCTGGCGCGCAGCGCCGGTGACCGGCCGCGATGCGATCGGCACGGGCTGCAACTGCGCCGCGGGGGCAGTGCCTGATCCGGTGGACAACGGCTCGTCTGCAGGTTCCACGGGCTCGGCCACGACCGTGAGGTCGAGCTTCGGGGACACTCCGGTCGCCACGCCCAGCACCCCACCCCAGCGCTGCCAGCCTTCACCAACCAGGTCGCACATCTGCGCCAGCGCCTCCGCGTCGAGACCGATGCGTGCCGCGCGCAGCAGCAGCATCGGCGCGATGCGCTTGCGATTGTCCAGGTCGGCGACGAAGTATTCGCCGATGCGGCGCGACAGCGCCATCAGTTCGCACAGCATCTGCGGGCGCGAAGCGGGCTCGTAGCCGGTCTGCTCCGGCATCTCGCTGTGGAACACCGCGTCGACACAGATCTTGGGCAGGCGCCAGTCTTCCAGCAACGCCGCACTGAACTCGAGATGGTCTGCACCGAACGCTTCGCGCTCGGCGGCCGACCGGTCAGGACCCGAAGCGCCACTGGCCAGCACCTCGGCGAACCGATCCGGATGCAGCGACGCGAGCGCGAGCGAACCGATATCGGCCAACAGGCCGCAGGTGAAGCTTTCCTCGGGCGCCAGTACCCGCACCCGTATGCAGAGGGCCTGTGCCGCCAGCGCCGTGGCGAGCGAACACGACCAGTAGCGTGCGTAGTCGAAGCCGACACAGCCGCCGCTGCGATTCGAGTTGAGCACCGAGAATCCGAGGCACAGCTGACGCACCACGGCGAATCCCAGCAGTTTCACGGCATCGGTGATCGCGACCACCGGTCGGGTAGCGCCGGTCTGGGTGGAATTGGCGAATTTCACCAGCCGTCCAGCCAGGGCGGGGTCGGCCTGCAGCACATGCGCGAGCTGGGCGACCGTGGCGTCCTCGCTCTGGCTCAGGCGCAGGATCTCCAATGCCACGCCGCCGGGGCTGGGCAACGCGCCAGTGGCCTTCAGCTGCTCGAATCGGGAAAACACGTAACTCACGAATGGGGGCTCGGAACGGACGAAGGCAAGGGTCGGCGCACAGGTTCCAACCTGATGGCTTAACGGCGTTCGCCGGGACGACTTGAGCGAGGGGGGCGGGAGGGCGGGACGCCGACCCGGAGGGCGGGATGCCGACCCGGACGCCGGTCCGGATATCGCCCCGGACACCGGTCCGATCGATGCCCGGATCAAGGCCCTGCGGAGAGTTCCGGCGGCAGTGGATGGCCAGGCCAGGCCTTGCGGAATGCCGCCAGCGCCTCTGCGGCCTCCGACAACCGGCCGGCCCGGCGCAGTTCGAGGATCTGCTCCAGCCAGCGATCGGGCGCGATGGGTGGCGGCGCTGCCGCGGGACGCGCACTACCGATGGCCTCGGCCGCGATCGGCGCCGGTGCAGCCGGTCGCGGCGCGGCCATGCGCGCCGCTGGCGCCGCATCGTTCGCGCCAGCCTGCTCGCGTGCCATCGGAGATGCGGGGACACCGGCGGGAGCCCCGGAAGGTGCAGCCAATGGCGCGGACGGCGCTGCCGGCACGGGAGAAGCGCGCGTCGCGGACGCTGCGGGCAGCGGTGAAACCGCCGGGGGTGCCGGGAGTGGCGGGGGTGGCGGGGGTGGCGGGGGTGGCGGGGGTGGCGAGGATGCCGAGGATGCCGAGGATGCCGAGGGTGCCGAGGGTGCCGAGGGTGCCGAGGCTGGCGGGGATGGCGCGACTGGCGGGAGTGGCGGAATCGCCGCAGCCGCCGGGGAGGCCGCGGGTACCGCAGACGCCGGGGAAGCCGGCCGGGCGGCAGTCGCCGATGCAGGCGCTGCCGCTGCCTGGGCCGCCTGCCCGGGCGCATCCATCTTGCCGGCCAGCGGCGCTGCAGACGGGACGGCGGCCGTCTCGTCACGAGCCACTTGTGGCGCTGAAGCCCCCGCAGAGGCCTCGGGCGACGCTGCGGCGCCCGAGGCTGTACCGGGTGCCCGGACGGCTGTTTCGATGGCCCTCTGCTCCCGATCGACCAGCAGCGTCATCGAAACGGTCAGCACCAGGGTCGCTGCCGCGGCCATCGGCACCCGGGCCGCCTGCCACCAGGGACGCCTGCGCGGGATCGCACCGG
>JBIITW010000072.1:0-20066 GCA_044340265.1 Burkholderiales bacterium
AACGGCTGTCGCGCGATGGCGCAGATGGCGTCGGCGGCACGCCCGAACAGTTGCAGGCGCACCTGGTCGCGGAGATCGCGCGCTGGACGAAGGTGATCCGGCAGGCGGGCGTGAAGATCGACTGAAGACGGACTGAAGACGGAATCGGAACAGATGCTCACACTGGCGATACTCGAAGGCGACGACATCGGACGCGAAGTCGTCCCCGAATGCGTGAAGGTGATGCGCGAGGCGGCCGCTGCCGTCGACCTGCAGATCGACTGGAAGCCGATGCCGATCTCGCGCGCAGGCCATGCCGCAGCCGGGCACACCATTCCGCCGGGCACCCTGGAGACGCTGGCCACCTATGACGGCTGGGTGCTCGGGCCGATAGGCCACCGCGAGTATCCGAAGGGCGACCCGACCTGGCTCAACCCGCACCCGCTGTTCCGGACGCACTTCGGACTGTTCGCGAACTACAAGCCATTCCGCTCGTACCCGAACCTGCCGTCGGTGCACAAGGACATCGACCTGCTGTTCCTGCGCGAGACCACGGAAGGCTTCAAGGTCGACGGCAACCTGTTCATGGGCTATGGCGAGTTCATGCCCACCGAGGACAGCGCGATCGGCATCTGCGTCACCACGAAACTCAAGAGCCGGCTGATCGCGGAAGCGGCTTTCGAAGCGGCCGCGAGGCGCCCGCGACGCAAGGTGACCTCGGTACACAAGAACACCGTCTACCGTTATGGCGACGGCCTGTTCGCCGACGAGTGCCGCAAGGTCGCCGCGCGCTACCCGGATGTCGAGTTCGAGGAAGTCATAGTAGACACCTTCGCGATGAGGCTGGTGATGAAGCCGCAGCAGTACGACACCATCGTCACCACCAACCTCTATGGCGACATACTCACCGACGAGGCGGCCGGGCTGGTCGGCGGCCTGGGCCTCGCCCCGGGCGTGAACGCGAGCGAGACGCTGGCGATGGCCCAGGCCACGCACGGCTCGGCACCGGACATCGCAGGCCGCGGCATCGCCAATCCGTACGCGATGATCATGTCGGGCAAGCTGCTGTTCGAATGGCTGTCCGGCAAGCGCAACGAACCGAAGGCCGCGCGCGCGGCGGCGCTGATCGAGGCGGCGATGTCGCAGGTAATCGCGGAAGCCCGGCAACTCACGCCTGACCTCGGCGGCAGCGCGAGCACCCAGGCGATGGGCGACGCGGTGGCCCGCGCGATCGGATCGGCGAAAAGCTAGCGCGGGAAAACACCAGGGTCCCGTCGAGCCGCAGCATCCAGAACAGGAAGACCAGCAGGTAGGGCAGAAGCATCGTCTCCAGCACGATCGGCTTCCAGTTGTCGTGTCGTGCCGGCCCGGCCTGGGCAGGGCATCGATGCGGTAGGCCTCCTGCTGAGGGCCGGTGACCAGCATCGAGATGCGGCACTCGGCGAGCGCCGCGCGCGACCCATTCGGCTTCTCGATCCCCACACCCGAGGCACAGCCTTATGGTAAGTTCCGGACAAATCTAACAGACCCTGACTGTCGCGGTAGCACATCAGACGGGCGCACGACAGTTTCTTCCGGAGGAGCAGCATGATGTCCATACCGAGCATCCCACGCCGCAAGGCGATCGTTGCAACCGGCGCCCTCGCGGCGCTGACCGCCCTCGGGTCGGTGGCCATGCCTGCGCTCGCGCAGGCGCAGGCGTCGAACTGGCCGCAGCGCCCGGTCCGGGTGGTCGTGCCCAACGGGCCGGGTGCATCGAGCGACCAGCTCGCCCGCGCCCTCGCGATGAAGCTCGGCGAGGCCGTCAACCAGCAGTTCGTCGTCGACAACCGGCCGGGCGCCGGTGGCCTGATCGGCATGGAGATTGCCGCGCGCGCCGTGCCGGACGGCTACACGCTGCTGGCGACCTCGACCGCCAACCACGTGATCGCACCGCAACTGCACCGCAAGCTCAACTTCGACGTATTCAAGGACTTCGAGCCGATCATGCTGTACGGCACGACGCAGAATGTTCTGGTCGTGAATCCGACGATGCCGGCCAAGACCGCGCAGGAACTGATCGCGCTGCTCCGGGCCAATCCCAACAAGTACAACATGGCCTCGGCCGGCTCCGGCGCGCAGAGCCACCTGGCCGGTGTGCAGCTCATGCTGGCGGCACGCACCGAAGCGATCCACGTACCTTACAAGGGCGGCGGTGCATCGGTGGCTTCGGTGATCGCCAACGAATCGCAATTCACGTTCACGCCGATCGCAGCGACCATCCCGTTCATCCGGTCCGGCCAGCTGCGCGCGCTGGCCACCGCGGGCAACGCCCGCAGCACCCAGTTGCCTGACCTGCCAACGCTCGGCGAGGGTCCGCTGCCCGGCTTCCAATCGACCGGCTGGGTGGGCATGATGACTCCGCGCGGCACGCCGAAGGCCGTCAACGACCGACTCTATTCGCTGATGATGCAGGTGATGAAGCAGGCGGACACGCGTGAACTGATCGTTCGTGCGGGTGCCGACCCGGTCACCAGCACGCCCGAAGAGTTCGCCAAGTTCATCCGTTCCGAGTTCGAGAGCTTCCGCGCGGCGGTGAAGGCGGCGAAGCTGGTCTCGGAATAGCGCCTGTCGCTGTCGCATGCCCCCCGGGATTCAGGGGGCATGCACCCAGAGGTCGAGCGTGAGCCGGCCCTGGGGCACCGCTTGCAGGCCGGGCGTCCTGACGACGCTCCAGGGCAGCGCCCCCTGACCGGTGCGCTGCTTCCAGCGAGCATGAACCAGCGGGAAGTCGCCGGTGTCCGCCATGAAGTGCTGGGCCCGCACGACGTTCGCCAGCGATGCACCGGCGACGCTGCAGATGCGATCAGCCGTGCCGAGCAGGAAGTCGATCTGCGCAGCCGCATCGATGCCGAACATGGGCCACGCCGATGCGGGCGCGCCGCCGGTCACCGGCCCGGCATCGTTGGCGGGCATCAGCCCGGACAGGAACAGCAGGTCACCCGCCCTGACCGCCGGTGCGCCGAAGCAGCAGGCCGACGGTACGGGCGCGTCGATCACCTGCTTGCGGATCGTGCCGTCGTTGCGCAGAGCAACCAGGTTGATCTCGAGGTTCGCGCTGACATGCCCGAACTCCAGCGCGGGCACGACGGTCAGCGCAACCTGCCTGGCTCCGAAATGCGCGTCCCACACGTCCATCAAGTGGGGGATGTCGTCGACATGCCGGACATAGGCCTGCGCCTTCAGTGCGTTCTCCGGCGACGAGCCGGCGGCCTCCAGCGCAGGGAGCAGGCTTTCCCGGATGATGTGTTCGGCCTGCCTGCGGATCTCGTAGCCGCCCCACAGTGAATGCGGCGATGCGTGTGCGCGCGGGTCATGCGAACCATCCGCGGCCCGGGCCATCTGTCCGGCGATGAACACGAAGTCCCCGCACGCCACCGCGGGCGCGAAGCCCGACCACGCGGGTGCGCCCAGCCGCGCGGTGGACACACGCTGAGGAGACAGTGGCGAGCCAGTACTCACCGCGATCAACTGCACGGAGATATCCGCCTGCATGCAGGCCAGCCCGTCCATCACGATGGACGTGCTCGGCGGGATATGCTGGCCGAAGCCTGCGACGCGCTCGTGGTGATAGCTGTCGACCGCCTTCCATGTCGTGTAGTACTGGTCGACCCGCGCGGCGTTCGACAGTGAACTGCCGCCCGCCTCGAGCAATCGCCTCATCCGGTCGAAGATCGCCGCCGCTTCGCGCCGATGTTTCGGTCGCCCGTGATGGGGCAAGCCGGCGCTCGGCGCGACGCCCGGAATCAGCCCGCTGCCGTAGTCGATCGCCTCGATGCCGGTGAGGAACAGCCAGTCTCCGGCCCTGATGCAGGCTGCGTGCTCGATGCCGGTGCCGGCGATCGTTGAAGTTTCGATGAGCTGGATGGATGGCATGGTCATGCGGCGCTGGATGGATCGTCGATATTGACGCAACCATGGCGACCTTGTAAATCTGGACCGCAACCTGCTGCAGACAACGCGTCCATCACTGGAGTCCGCCATGCCCCGAGCTGCTCCGCATCTTCCCGCTGCACTGGTGCTTGCCGCCGCTGCAGCCATCTCGATCGTGCCACCCGCCGATGCGCAGGCATGGCCGGCCCGGCCGGTGCGGCTGCTGGTCGGATGGGCGCCCGGCGGCGGCGTGGACGTGACCGCCCGTACCATCGCGCTGCGGCTCGCCGATGCCTGGGCACAGCAGATCGTGATCGACAACCGGCCCGGTGCGGCCGGCAACCTAGCCGGGGAGATGGTGGTCCGGGCGAACACCGATGGCTACACCCTGCTGCTGGGCTCCGCGGGCGAACTCGCGATCAACGCCGGCCTGTTCGGCGATCGGATGCCCTATGACCCGCTGAAGGACTTCAGCCATGTCACCCTGGCCGTCAGCGTGCCGAACGCAGTGGTCATACATCCCTCGGTCCAGGCCGGCAACATGAAGGAACTGATCGCCGCCTCGATCAAGGCCCCCAACGGCTTCGCATTCGCTTCGCCTGGCAACGGAAGTGTCGGACACCTCACAGGCGAGATGCTTCGAATGGCGACCGGCGCGAAGCTCTTGCACATACCCTACAAGGGCGCGGCCCCTGCGACGGCCGACCTCGTCGGAGGCCAGGTGCAGTTGTCGTTCAGCAGCATGCCGGCAGTGCTGCCCTTCGTGAAGGCAGGAAAACTGCGCATGATCGCAGTCACCAGCGGCCGGCGCGCGGCCTCGCAGCCCGACCTGCCGACCATCGCCGAGTCGGGTGTGCCGGGATTCGAGGCAACCGGCTGGTACGGGTTTGTAGGGCCTGCCGGGATGGCGAAGGAACGGATCATGAAGATCAATACCGATGTCGCCGCTGCGCTTGCGGTGCCGGACATCCGCGACCGTCTGGTCAGCCAGGGACTCGATCCCTGGCCAACCAGCCCGGAAGAGATGCGCAGGTTCGTGGCTAGCGAGATCGCCAAGTGGACGAAGGTGATCCGGCAGGCGGGTGCGAAGGTTGACTGACCTTGTCCATTGGGTCAGGCGATTCGAGTGACGGCAGCTCCAGGCCACTTCCACTCGCGGATCGCAGGCATGTCCTCCCCGTGCTCACGGATGTAGGCGTGGTGCTCGACCAGCCGGTCGCGCGCCCACTGCCGCAGGTGCGCCGCGCGGTAGCCGAGTGACGGTACGCGGTCGATCACGTCCATCACCAGGTGGAAGCGGTCGAGGTCGTTGCGCACCACCATGTCGAACGGCGTGGTGGTCGTGCCTTCCTCCTTGTAGCCGCGCACATGCAGGTTGCCATGGTTGGTCCGGCGGTAGGTCAGCCGGTGGATGAGCCATGGATAGCCGTGGTAGGCGAACACGACCGGACGGTCGGTGGTGAACAGCGAATCGAATTCATGGTCCTCGAGGCCGTCCGGATGTTCGCTGCTGTCCTGCAGGGTCATCAGGTCGACCACGTTCACCACGCGTACCTTCAACGACGGCAGGTGGGTGCGCAGCAGTTCGACCGCCGCGAGGGTCTCCAGCGTCGGCACGTCGCCGGCGCAGGCCATGACCACGTCGGGATCGCCGTCATCATCGCTGCTCGCCCATTTCCAGATGCCGATGCCGGCACTGCAATGGCGGATCGCATCATCCATGTCCAGCCACTGCGCCTGCATCTGCTTGCCGGAGACGATCACGTTCACGCGGTTGCGCGAGCGCAGGCAGCGGTCGGTCACATGCAGCAGCGTGTTCGCGTCCGGCGGCAGGTAGACCCGGATCATGCTCGCCTTCTTGTTCACCACATGGTCGATGAAGCCGGGGTCCTGGTGCGAGAAGCCGTTGTGGTCCTGCTGCCAGACATGCGAGGTGAGCAGGATGTTGAGCGACGCGATCGGCCGCCGCCACGGCACCTCGCCCGCGACCTTCAGCCACTTCGCATGCTGGTTGAACATCGAATCGACGATGTGGATGAACGCCTCGTAGCAGGAGAACAGCCCGTGTCGGCCGGTCAGCAGGTAGCCTTCGAGCCAGCCCTGGCAGGTGTGCTCGGACAGGATCTCCATCACGCGCCCGTCCTGCGCGAGGAAGGTGTCCTCGGGCAGCGTCTGCGCCATCCATGCGCGGTTGGTCACCTCGAACAGCGCACCGAGCCGGTTCGATGCGGTCTCGTCCGGACCGACGACACGGAAGTTGCGCGCGCCCTCGTTCAGCCGCATCGTGTCGCGCAGGAAGCCGCCCATCACGCGCGTGGGCTCGGCCAGCGCGCCACCCGGCACGGGTACCGCCACCGCATGGTCCCGGAAGTCCGGCAGGCGCAGTTCGCGCAGCAGGCCGCCGCCGTTCGCATGCGGGTTGCAGCCCATGCGGCGCAGGCCGGAGGGGGCAAGCGACAGCAGCGCCGGCATCGGGCAACCCTGGGCGTCGAACAGTTCCTCTGGCCGGTAGCTCTTCATCCACTGCTCCAGCAGGTGCAGGTGCTCCGGGTTGCTGCGCGGGTCCGAGAACGGCACCTGGTGCGAGCGCCAGTGGCCTTCTGTCTTCAGTCCGTCGATCTCCTTCGGTCCGGTCCAGCCCTTGGGGCTGCGCAGCACGATCATCGGCCAGCGTGGCCGCTCCGACTGCTTCCTCGCGCGGGCATGTACCTGGATCGAGCGGATGCGCTCGAGGACGATCTCGAGCGTGGCCGCCATCGCGCCATGCATCTCGAACGGATCGCTGCCCTCGACATGGAACGGCTCGTAGCCGTAACCGGTGAGCAGGCTGTCGAGTTCCGCCGGCGGGATGCGGGCGAGGATGGTCGGGTTCGCGATCTTGTAGCCATTGAGGTGCAGGATCGGCAGCACCGCACCGTCGCGCACCGGGTCGAGGAACTTGTTCGAATGCCAGGCTGCGGCGAGCGGCCCGGTCTCGGCCTCGCCATCGCCGATCACGCAGGCGACCACCAGGCCAGGGTTGTCGAACGCGGCGCCGAACGCATGCGACAGCGCGTAGCCGAGCTCGCCGCCTTCATGGATCGAGCCGGGTACCTCCGGCGTCGCATGGCTGCCGATCCCGCCCGGGAAGGAAAACTGGCGGAACAGCCGGGCCATGCCCTCGGCGTCACGTGACACGTCGGGATAATGTTCGCTGTAGCTGCCTTCGAGCCAGGTGCTGGCGACCAGCGCCGGGCCGCCATGGCCAGGACCGGCGATAAAGATCATGTCCACGTCGTGGCGGCGGATCACCCGGTTCAGGTGCACCCACAGGAAATTCAGGCCGGGCGTGGTACCCCAGTGCCCGAGCAGCCGCGGCTTCACATGATCGAGGGTCAACGGCTCGCGCAGCAGTGGATTGTCGAGCAGGTAGATCTGCCCGACCGACAGGTAGTTCGCGGCGCGCCACCAGGCGTCGATCAATGCCAGCTCGTCGGGCGAGGGTGCGTCGATGCCCTGGGCGGATGTTGTGTCGAATGTCGTTGCCATCGGTGTCGGCTCCAGGGGAAAGAGGAAGGTGCAGCAACGAGCGCGCCCGCACCGGGCACCACTGCCGCGCGATCGAGGCATCGGCCGCATAATCCGGGGGCAGGGGAAGGGCCACACCGGCGTCTCCCCGCATCTTCCCCGTTCCACGTTGCAATCCGACGGTGCCCTTCAGATGATGGTTGTTGCGGCGGTCACATGGCCCTGAAATCCACGGTGTTCAAGGCGGAGTTGCAGGTCAGCGACCTCGACCGCCACTACTATGCAACGCATTCGCTGACCCTGGCTCGTCATCCGTCCGAAACCGACGAACGCATGATGGTCCGCCTGCTGGCCTTCGCACTGAACGCGGACGAGTCGCTCGCCTTCGCTGGCGATGTTAGCGCGCAGGACGAGCCTTCGCTGTGGATCAAGGATCTCACCGGCTCGATCGGACTCTGGATCGAGGTCGGGCTGCCCGAACCGCGGCTGCTGCGCAAGGCGGCCGGCCGCAGCACTTCAGTGATGGTGTATGCCTATGGTCGCGGCGCCGACCTCTGGTGGGCAGATGCCGCAGGCACCTGCTCGCAGATCGATGCGCTGGCGGCATGGAAACTGCCGCAGACCACCAGCCTGGCGCTGGCCGCGCTGGCGAAGCGGTCGATGCAGCTGCAGTGCCTGGTCCAGGAAGGCGACATCACGTTCTCCGACGCGTCGACTTCGGTGACCGTCGAGCGAGTGCTGCTGAAGGCGCCTTCCAGCCGGATGGGTCGCTAGGCCGGCAGCGACCGCTGCTCCTGGTGGGCCCAAAGCCCGGCGTAGATGCCGCCGAGGGCGAGCAGTTGCGCATGCGTACCGGTCTCGACGACGCGCGCGCGATCGAACACGACCACCCGGTCTGCACGCGCGGCGTCGCGCAGCTGGTGGGTGACCAGCACCGATGTGCGACCACCCGCCACATCGAGCAGCGTCTGCATGACTGCACGACCAGTCGACGGATCGAGCGCGCTGGTCGGTTCATCGAGCACCAGCAGCAGCGGCTCGCGCACCAGTGCCCGTGCGATCGCGATGCGCTGGCGTTGTCCGCCCGAGCAGGTGTCGCCGGCGACGATCGTCGCGTAACCCTCAGGCAGGGTGTCGATCCAGGCGCCGATCCCTGCGGCATGCGCCGCAGCGGCGACCTGCGCATCGCTCGCGTCCATGCGGCCGGCACGGATGTTCTCCGCGATCGTGGTGTTGAACAGCAGGCTGTCCTGGAACACCGCGCTCACGCCTGACCAGTAGTCCTGCAGGTCGATGCCCTCGAGGTCGACACCGTCGAGCAGCACGCGCCCGGCGCGCGGACGCTGCAGGCCGAGCAGCAACTGCAATGCCGTGCTCTTGCCCGAACCGCTCGAGCCGACGAATGCGGTCATGCATCCGGCGGCGATCTCGAACGACGCGTCGCTCAACTGGTCCGCAGGCGCAGCCCGCGCAGGATCGGTCTCGGCCGAGGGCGGCAAGGTATCGGGCGCGGGGGTAACGGCGTTGATGGGGGAAATGGCGTTGATGGGGGCCGCGGGACCGGTGGCATAGCGGAAGCTCACCTGCTCGAAGCGCATCGACGGCGGACGTTGCAGCCGCCCGGCACGCGGCCCGTCCGTCGCGGCAACGGCCGCTGCAGCGGTCGCCTGTGCCGGTACCCGGGCCGCTGTCTGCGCCATCGAAGTCTCTGCCTGCATGCCGAGCAGCTCCGAGATGCGGCGCATGCCGGCGGATGCGCCGATCAGGCCAGGCAATGCCGCAGTCAACGAATAGGTATGGGTCGCCAGGCTGGAGAACAGCAGGTAGAACGCGATCAGGCCACCGGGCGTCATGTCTCCGCGCACCACCATCCAGCACCCGAGCGCAAGCACGACAAGGTCGATCAGCTCGATCGCGATCCAGGGCACGCGATGGCTGAAATAGCTGAACACGTTGTAGCGCAGGGAGGCGGTGATGATGCGCTGGTTGTGCGCATCGAAGCGTTGCGCGGCGACCGGACCGAGGCCGAACACGCGCAGCACGATCTGGTTGGCCAGGTTCTCCTGCAGATGGGTAGCCAGGCCGCCCACCGCGGACTTCGCCGCATAACTCTCGCGCGCCGCCAGCGGCGTGAGGAAACGCGGACCGATCAACGCCAGCGGCAGCAGTGCGATACCGGCCAGCGCCAGCCGCCAGTCGCTCCACAGCAGCAGGCCGAGCGCGATCACCACGCCGCAGGCCGCGGTGGCCACATAGCCGAGCGACCACAGCGCCGGCTCGACGCTGCCGGCATCACTGGTGATGCGGGTGATCATGTCGCCATGGGCCGAGGTACGCAGGCGCGACAGCGGAAGGCGCTGGGTATGGTCGAACAGCCGCGACCGGACCTCGCCCGGCACGGCCGCGCACAGCCGTGCCTGCAGGTATTCATGCAGCAATGCGGAAGCGCCGGAGACCACCGCAGCCACCAGCAGCAGGACGAGGATCAGCACGACCAGCCCGCCGTCGGACTTCAGCAGCGCATCGTCGACCAGCGTGCCGAACGCCATGCGCTGGCCCAGCTGCAGGCCGAGTTCCACCGCCATCAGCAGCCCGATCAGCACGAGCTGTCCGCGATGCGGGCGCAGCAGCGGCGCCATGCCTCGCCACAGGCTGCCGACCCAGCCGAAGCCGGCGACCTCGTCCTTCGCGGCCGGCTCCGCCGGAGCACTCACGGATAGAACAGGTAGAGCCGGTAGCCGACCGGGCGCAGCTCGGTGGTGTCGAGGGTGAGCCGGATCGAGAATTCCTCGCCTGCGCGCAGCCCGGCGCTCGCTGGCGGGCGTCCGGCGAGGTATTGATCCGGCAGCAGCACGCGGCGCGCCAGCGGCCGGTCCTGGGCATCGGTCAGCGTGACCTCGATCGCCGGGAACGCGACCTCGATCGCCGCCCGGTTGCGCACCGAGGCAGCCAGCTGGATCAGGTTCGGCCGCGCCGCATCGACCGCCTGCAGGTCGGAACTTTCGATCAGCAACTGGTCGGCCGCCTTCGGCAAGCCCACCTCGCAGCGGGCGACACGGCAGGCCTGTTCCAGCAGCGGACGGCTCGCTGGATAGAGCGCCGCGATCTGCGTGCGGTAGGCGAACAGCAGCTGGGCGCCGAGCAGCAGCGAGAGCACGACGGCGGCGACGATCCAGGTGGTACGGTAGCGGCGCAGGACCCAGCACAGGAGCGCGACCAGCATCACGGCGACGGTCAGCGCATGCTCGCGCAGCACCGTGACCAGTTCCGCCGGTGCGAACAGCCGCGCCAGCGGGGCGGGCAGGCGGTCGCCGGCAAAGATCATCGCGCCGGCTGCGACGGTGAGCAGCAGGCCACCGAACACCAGCACGAGCCGCCCGCGACCTGCCACCGGCGCGTCACGCTGCGGCTGCCCGCGAGTCACGGAATAGTCGGTGAGTTCGGGCGCGATCTGCGGCACTGGATCGACCGGAGCGGCAGCGGCGGCGAGCACAGTCGCTGCAACGGCCGGCGTGGACGACGCAGACGAAGCCACCGCAGGTTCGGCGAGCGTTTCCGCGGGCATGTCCGCCGGTGCGTCAGAAGAAACGACTGCCTCGGCAACGGGGAAGCGGGATTCGGGTGCGGACTCCGGTGCGGACTCGGGTGCGGACTCCGGGGCAGTTTCCAGCTCGTTCGACGGCGCTTGCTGCGCAGCATCGGGCAGGGTGGCAGCAGTCGCCTCGACGAAATCGAGCGAACCTTCGGGAGGCAGATCCGGCACCCGCTCGACCGCCATCGGCGCCGATGGAATTCCCGCATCGACCATCGTCGCGCCCGCGAGAGGAGTCCATTCAGAGACCTTCTCGCCCGCACCGAACTCAGGCGGGCGTCGATCGCCATCCGCCGCGTGATCGTCAGGCAGGGGTGCTCGATCGTCGACAGGTGCCACGGAGACCGGCGACTCCGATTCGACGGGCGCAGCATCCGCAGCGGCATCGGTCAACGCCCCAGGACTGGCTGGCTGCGCCGGGGTCTGGACTGCGGCTTCGGACGGTTCGGCGGCCGGTACTGCGACTGCCGCTCCGGCAGCGACCTGCTCGGGCGCCTTCAATGCAGAGTCGGCGACCGTGGTGAGGGACGGAAACGCGTCGAAGACGGAATTGCAGCTGCCGCAGCGCACCTGCCCGCCGAACGCCTGCAACTGCGCCGGCGTCACTCGGAACAGCGTCAGGCAACCAGGGTTCGAGCAGCGGGTGACCAGTGCCATCGACCGGCCTCAGGTGACGCGGACGCCGGCGAGCAGTGCCCAGCCGTCCAGGGTGCGCACCGTCTGCAGGCGGCAACCGGGGGCATAGACCGCCGCGATCTGTTCCGCCTGGCTGTCGAGCAGGCCGGCGAGCGCGAGCATGCCACCGGGCTTCACCCGTGCCGCGAGCAGCGGCGCCAGGGCCATCAGCGGGCGCGCCAGTATGTTTGCGACCACCACGTCGAACGTGCCATCGATGCTGCCGTCAGGCAGGCAGAAAGTCGCACCTTCCACGCCATTGGCACGGGCATTGGCTGCCGCCGTATCGACCGCCTCGGGGTCGATGTCGATGCCGGTCACCCGGGCCGCGCCGAGCCGGGCCGCGCCGATCGCCAGCACGCCGGACCCGCATCCGTAGTCGAGCACGGATTCGCCACCGCGCAGGAGACCGGCCAGCCATTCCAGGCACAGCCGTGTCGTGGGGTGACTGCCCGAACCGAATGCCCGACCCGGATCGATCACCAGGTTGATCGCCGACGGGTCCGGCGGCTGATGCCAGGTCGGGACGATCCACAGGCGGTCGGTGATCCGGATCGGTTCGAACTCGCGCTGGGTCAGCGCGACCCAGTCCGCGTCTTCCACCGTATGCGTGCCGCGCGCCGCGGACGCCTCGATCGCGCACTCGGCCAGCGCCGGCCCGACCAGTGCATCGGCCTGCGCGGCGTTCTCGAACAGCACGGCGAGCCGCGCGCGCTGCCAGCGGATAGGCCGCAACGGCTCGTCCCATTCGCCGGGCTCGTCGAACACCGCCTGTTCTTCCGGCGTACCGGCCAGCGCATCGCCGACATCGACCGCCAGCGCGCCGGCTTCGAGCAGCACATCGCCCAGCAGTTCGGCCTGGGCGGGCGTGAGCTCGAAGGTGACGGCGGTCAGCGGCATGTCGGGGGTCGTGGTCGGTGTGCCGCGCCGGTCCCGCTCAGGCGGACTCGCCCTTGCGGTGCTTGCCGACCTTCTCTTCCAGGTAGTGGATGTTGGAACCGCCCTGGATGAACCGGGCATCGAGCATCAGGTCGCGGTGCAGCGGCAGGTTGGTGCGGATGCCATCGACCACCATCTCGGACAGCGCGCTGCGCATGCGGGCGATCGCCTGGTCTCGCGTGTCGCCATAGGCGATCAGCTTGCCGATCAGCGAATCGTAGTGCGGCGGCACCACATAGTTGTTGTAGACGTGGGAATCGACGCGGATGCCCGGCCCGCCCGGCGGATGGTAGAAGGTGATCCGGCCCGGCGAAGGAACGAAACTGTACGGATCTTCTGCATTGATCCGGCACTCGATCGCATGGCCCTTCGGCACGATGTCGCGCTGGCGAAGGCCCATGCGCTCGCCGGCAGCGATCCGGATCTGCATCTGCACGATGTCCACGCCGGTGATCATCTCGGACACGGGATGCTCGACCTGCACCCGCGTGTTCATCTCGATGAAATAGAACTGGCCACCCTGGTACAGGAACTCGAAGGTGCCGGCACCGCGATAGCGGATGCGCTTGCAGGCCTCGATGCAGCGATCGTATATGCGCGCCTTCACCCGCTCGCTGATCAGCGGGGCCGGCGCTTCCTCGATGATCTTCTGGTGCCGACGCTGCATCGAGCAATCGCGGTCGCCCAGGTGCACCGAATTGCCGTGTTCGTCCGACAACACCTGCACCTCGACATGGCGCGGGTCTTCGAGGAATTTCTCGAGGTAGACATCGGCCTGCCCGAAGGCAGCCTTGGCTTCGGAGCGCGTCATGGTCACTGCGTTGAGCAGCGCCGCTTCGGTGTGCACCACCCGCATGCCGCGGCCACCACCGCCGCCCGCCGCCTTGATGATCACCGGGTAGCCGACCGAGCGGGCGATCTTCACGATCTCGACGGCATCTTCGGGCAACGCCCCCTCCGAGCCGGGCACCAGCGGGACGCCCGCCTTCTTCATCGCCGCCTTGGCGTTGACCTTGTCGCCCATCAGCCGGATCGTCTCGGGCCGGGGGCCGACGAACACGAAACCGCTCTGCTCGACCCGCTCGGCGAAGTCGGCGTTCTCGGACAGGAATCCGTAGCCGGGATGGATCGCCTCGGCATCGGTCACCTCGGCAGCGCTGATGATCGCCGGGATGTTCAGGTAGGACAGGGTGGGCGACGCCGGTCCGATGCAGACCGACTCGTCGGCCAGGCGCACGTACTTGGCATCGGAGTCGGCCTCGGAATGCACTGCGACCGTCTTCACCCCGAGTTCGCGGCAGGCGCGCTGGATGCGCAGCGCGATCTCGCCGCGGTTTGCGATCAGGAGCTTCTCGAACATCGCCGGATCACCCGATCACGAACAGCGGCTCGCCATACTCGACCGGCTGGCCGTTCTCGACCAGGATCGCCTTGATCGTCCCCGCCGCATCGGACTCGATCTCGTTCATCAGCTTCATCGCCTCGATGATGCACAGGGTCTCGCCCGCAGCCACCGACTGGCCGACGTCGACGAAGGCCTTGCCGCCCGGCGAATTCGACCGGTAGAACGTGCCGACCATCGGCGACTTGACGACATGTCCGTCAGGCAACGCCGGTGCTGCGGCCGGGACGGCTGCGACCGGGGCCGCTGCGACCGGTGCCGGCGCGGCGACGATCTGCTGCGGCTGCTGCATCACGATCGGCTGGGCACCGGGCAGCGTACGCGCGATGCGCACTTTCTCTTCGCCCTCGGTGATCTCGAGTTCGGCGATGCCGGACTCCTCGACGAGGTCGATCAACTTCTTCAGCTTGCGCAGGTCCATCCGGCTTACCTCTTCATTCTTCTGGGATCAGCGTGGCGATCGCATGTTCGAGCGCCGCCCGGTAGCTGCCGGGACCGAGCCCGGTGATCACCCCGACCGCTATGTCGCTGAGATACGAGTGATGGCGGAATGCTTCGCGTGCGAACACGTTCGAAAGGTGCACTTCGATGAACGGGATCGCAACCGCCGAAAGGGCGTCGCGCAACGCGACACTGGTGTGCGTGTAGGCGCCTGCATTGATCAGGATGTAGTCGACCGGGTCGCGGCCGGCCTGCTGGATGCGATCGACCAGCGCCCCTTCATGGTTGCTCTGGAAGGTGACGACCCGGACGCCGGCGGCCCGGCCCCGATCGACCAGACGCTGGTCGATCTGCGCGAGGGTGGTATGTCCGTACACCCCGGGCTCCCGGGTGCCGAGCAGGTTCAGGTTGGGTCCGTGCAGCACCAGCACCGATTTCTCGGCGGGCGCGGACACGCCGGTCCGTGCCGGACGGGGTGCGGACGACACGCGGGGGGCGGCGGACGACGCAGGCTGACTCATGGGCGCGCAGTGTGCCCTCGGTAGGGGTATCTGTCCAGTTTTCCCGCGAACTGCGGCAAATCCCTGCCTACAGCAGCTTTTCGATCAGCGGCGAAAGGGTGGCTTCCGTGTAGATGCCCGCCCTCCGGGCGACGATCTTCCCCGATCGATCGAAAATGACCGTGTAGGGCAGCAGATCACCCAGGTTGCCCGCCTTGCGGGCGAGTTCGAACACCGACATGTCGCCGACCAGCAGCGGGTAGTTGACGCCGATCTCCTTCGCGAAACGAGTCACGCGTTCCGGCTTGTCGATCGCGATGCCCACGAAAACCAGTCCCCGCTTGCCGTAACGCTCCTGCATGTTGATGAAGTGCGGCATCTCCTCCCGACACGGCACGCACCAGGTCGCCCAGAAGTTGGCGATGATCACCTGGCCCTTCCACTGTGCAAACGCCTGCGGAACCCCCTCCGGATCGGGCAGCGTGGTGGCGAAGAACGCCTCCGCCGCCTCGGCCATGCCCGGCGTGTCGCCGGCCGCACCGTCGCGCAGCCGGCGCAGCGTGAACCAGCCGCCGGCCAGCCCGGCGCCTGCAGCGGCGATACCGACCCCCGCCAGCAAGGCCCGTCGCCGGAATGTGCGGGTCATCGAAGTGCCGCCAGATCAATGATCATCATCGTTCTTTCGCTCATCTTCGTCGATCGTCTCTGAAATGACCCACTTCAGATAGGCCGGGAGTCCCTGCGTCACGTCCAGGGCAATGATTTCGGGTACGTCATGGGGATGCAGGTCCCGCAACGCCGCTTCAAGCGCCGGGTAGCGCTCGACCGTTGTCTTGATAAGCAGCGGGATCTCCTGCGACTGCTCGACCCGCCCCTGCCAGCGATAGGCCGAGACACAAGGCGATTGCACGCTCACACACGCGGCCAGCCGGCGCTCGACCAGCGTGCGGGCGATCATCGCCGCCACCGCGCCATCGGGCACGGTCGTCATCACCAGCAGGATATGGTCACCCCCGGCCATCGCCCCTCGCACCGTCAGCCCGCGACCGCCGGGCGGGCGGCACCCGCTCGCGCGGCGCGTACGCCGTCGGCCACCGCAGGATAGCGAAGACCTATGCGCAGTTCCCGTTTCAGGCGCTCGTTCGCCAGGCGGCGGGATTCCCGCATGAACGACAACAGCGGCGGCGCGATCTCCAGTTCGGCGCGCGCACGGCTGATCCTGCGCGGGCGCGGCAGGCCGAACTGATCGGCGACCAGGTCGAAGTAGTCGCCCATGCGCATCGCGCTGTCGTCACTGGTGTTGTAGACCCGGCACGGCCGTGCGGCCACCAGGGCCCGGACTACGATCGCCGCCAGGTCGTCGGCATGGATATGGTTGGAGTACGCATCTTCTTCGGCGCAGATCGCCGGCGTTCCCTGCCGAAGTCGCGCCAGGGGCAGCCGGTCTGCCGCATAGATCCCGGGCACGCGGAGGATGGAAACAGTCACCCGGCTGCGCCGACCCCAATTACGCAGGCGGGACTCGGCATCCGCCCGGCGCAATGCCCGCGCATTGGTCGGGCGCAACGGGCGGGTCTCCGGAACGATTTCACCGTTGCAGTCGCCGTATACGCCACTGGTGCTCAGGTAGACGAGGCGCTGTGGTAGATTCTCCGCGCGCGCGAGGGCCGCGATCAGGTGCAGGGTCCGCGTGTCTGTCGGGCCTTCGCCAGGTGGAGGCGCGCTGTGCAGGACGTCATGCGGGATCCCGGCCAGCAGCCGCAACGAACGCGGCTGGTCGAGATCGCCGGCTATCGGCGTGACACCGATGGAACGAAGCATCCGCGCGCTCGAATCGCTGCGCGCGAGCGCGAACACCTTCGCGTACCGCGACTGCAGTGCGGGCAACGCCCTGCGTGCGACGTCACCGCAGCCGATGATCAATAATCGCTTCATCAAGGCAGTGTAGCGGATACCCCGGCACGATGACCCAGCAGACCCGACCGACAATCACCCTGCAACCCAGCGGTCATTTCTTCACCGCCGAACCCGGCGAGACCGTCCTCGAAGCGGCGATGCGCAACAGCCTGCAGCTGCCGTACGGGTGCCGCAACGGCGCCTGTGGCAGTTGCAAGGCGAGCATTGCCTGCGGCACGGTCGACTATGGCGTGCATCAGGCCGGCACGCTGACCGACGAAGAGAAGGCAGCCGGCAAGGTCCTGCTCTGCTGCGCAAAGCCGCTGGGCGACCTGACCGTGGAAGTTCGCGAACTGGATGGCATCGGCGGCGTACGTATCCGCATACTGCCCTGCCGGGTGGCGCGCATGGAGCGTCGTGGCAGCACGATGATGCTGTTCCTCAAGTTGCCGCAGAACGAGCGCCTGCAGTTCATGGCCGGCCAGTACATCGATTTCCTGCTGAAGGAAGGCAAGCGGCGCAGCTTCTCGATGGCCAATGCGCCGCATGATGACGAGTTCCTGCAACTGCACATCCGCGACTACCAGGGCCTGTTTTCCGGCCATGTGTTCAACAAGATGAAGGAACGCGACATCCTCCGGCTCGAGGGTCCGTTCGGCAGCTTCTACCTGCGTGACTCGGACAAGCCGATGGTGCTGCTGGCCAGCGGCACCGGATTCGCGCCGATCAAGTCGATCATCGAACACTGCATCAAGACCGGCGTGAAGCGCGACATGGTCCTCTACTGGGGCAACCGCACCCGCGCAGACATGTACGCGCCAGAGCTTCCTGAACAGTGGACGCGCGAACTGCCCGGCTTCCGCTTCGTGCCGGTGCTGTCCGACGCGACCCCGGAATGCGACTGGACCGGCCGCACCGGCTTCGTCCACAAGGCGGTGATGGAGGACTTTCCCGACCTGTCCGCCACGCAGGTCTATGCCTGCGGTGCGCCGCCGATGGTCGATGCGGCACGGCGCGAGTTCAGCGCCACCTGCGGGCTGCCCGCCGACGAGTTCTTCGCCGATTCGTTCACGGTCAACGAGCCGGCGACGCTGCTCGCCCGCTGAAGGCCCGCTGACGGCCCGCTGACGGCGTTCAGGCCATCGGCGGCAGGCGCTCGATCGCCGACAGGATTCGCGGCATGAGGTAGATCCGGCCACGCGCCCGACCGGTGACTTCGCGCAGCCAGCCCTTACGCACCAGTGCCTGGATCAGCGCGCTGGCCGTGGGCTGTGTCCTGCCGATCGCCAGGCTGGTCCGCGCCAGCGTCGTATACGGATTGACCAGCAGACTGTCGATCAGCGCCGGGGCATTTGCGATGCCTCGCGCCTCGCGGTGCAGCGATTCACGCAACCGCAGCAGGTCGCCGGCGTGGATCAACGCGCTGCGCGCCGCCGCCCGCACGCCGAGCATGAAGAACTCCAGCCACGGTTCCCAGGTGCCGTCGGCCAGCGCGGTACGCAGCCGGGCCCGGTAGCGACCCCGGTGCGCATGCCAATACGCCGAAAGGAACCAGAGCGGCGTCGACAACTGCCTGCGCGAGATCAGGTAGAGCGGCACCAGCAACCGCGACAACGGACCATGCGCAGTCTCGAACGGTCGCAGGGCCTCGAACTGCGCATGCAGCAGCGCCGAGCGCACCAGCGGCGGCATCCACACCCGCTCGTCGGCGGCGAAATGCTCCCAGGCCTCGAGCGCGATACGCAGCGAGGGCGGCAGCAACGGCTCGGGCACCGGGAGCGCACCGCGCTCGATCCGGTCTTCCACGCCCTCGTCCGAACCAGTCTCCAGCCAGCGCCGCAGATGGTCGACCAGCACCAGGTCGAACGACGAATCGCGCAGCCTGGCGCGCCCCCGCTGCATCGCCGACGCGGACCGCCACAGCGCCGTCGCCTGCGCCGCACGCGGATCGCGCGCGCCGACGCCGCCGATCTGTGCGAGGTACAGGTCGGACAGCCGCACATCGACGCCAGCGAGGCGACAGGAATACATCGCTTCCAGCGCAAGGCAGGCGGGCACCAGCATCCGGGTATCGGGTGCGCGCTCGACCGCTGCCGACAGTTCCGCAAGGGCCGCTTCGGCCTCGGTCAGCAGCACCACCAGCTGGGCTTCCATCGCCAGCGCGGGTGGCAGAGGCTCGGGCAATCGGGGCCTGCGTTTCATCGCCATCGTACCGGCGCCGCGGTCAGAGTGAAACCCGGCGGCGACCGCCAGTTGCAACATCGAGCGCGCGTAGCGCGAGAGTAAGTGCCTGCTCTCTATGGCTTGCTGCCGCTTCCTGGTGACCGAGCGCCTCGTGCAGCTGTGCCAGCCCGAGATGCGCCGAGTAGGTCGGGTCGATCGACAGGCTGGCCTCGAGGTGGCCCTGCGCCTTGGCGAGCAGCCCCGCCCGCATGCACAGGCGCCCGAGGCTCAGCAGCAGCATGCCGTCGTTCGGATGCAGGGCCAGCCAGCGCTCGCAGCGTGCAATGCGCAGCGAGAGGTCGTCGTTCACCGTCTCGGGCAATGCCGGCTCGGCCGCCTCGGTCGGGCCGGGCGCACGTTCAGCCTCGATGACCAGCGCCGCGCCGGCCGCATGTTCGGAATACTGCAACGCAAGCGCGCTGTCCCACTCCTCGTCCAGGGCGCCCTCGATGATCGGCCTGGCACTTGCCGCGTCACCCTGCTGCACCAGCATGCGCGCCGCGGTCAGCGCGACCACCCGGTCGGCGCGCAACCGTTCCGGCAGGCGGGACCAAGCCTCCCGCGCCGACGCGGCATCGATCGAACGCGCCTTCAGCGCCTCGCTCGCGACATGGCGCTCGAACTGGTCGCGGTCCGCGGCAGACAGGGCATTGCGCTCCGCCAACCGGTCGATCAGCCGCGCCGCCGGTTCCCATTGGGCGAGCCGCACCCGCAACCCGAGTTCGAGCCGCAACGCGGCAGTGTGCGGTGCAGGCAGCGTGCCGAGGAGATCGAGCGCGGCCTCCGGACGGTCTTCGGCGGCCAGCCATTCCGCCTGCGCCATCAGGCGCGCGGTGGGATCGTCACCATCATGGCGCGCGGCTTCCTCGGCCAGCCGGTCGCGTTCCTCGGGGCGGCGCAGTTCGTGGGCGGCACGCGCGGCGATGATCGCCGACACGGCCGGCGCCGCGCCGGCCGCCATCGCCTCGGTTGCATGGGCCTTTGCCTTGCCGAAGCGGCC
>JBIITW010000073.1:0-20021 GCA_044340265.1 Burkholderiales bacterium
TCGCTGCGGGCGACGGGATAGACGAGGCGCGAGAACGGCGGCTTGCCCGACAGGGCGAAGTAATGGCCGATCGCATAGTGGGTCTGCGGCACGGTATGCGCAGGCACGCCGGTGATGCGCGCGGCGAGCTGCGGAGCGGTGAGGCCGGCGGCGTTGATCACGGTGCCGCAGTCGATCGACATCGGATCGCTGCCGCCGACATCGAGCGTGATGAAGTCGCCCTGCGCCCGGCCACCTTCCACCGGGCTGTTGAACACGCAGGTCGCGCCGGCGTTCTCGGCATCGCCCTGAAGCGCAAGCATCAGCGAGTGGCTGTCGATGATGCCCGACGACGGCGAATGCACGGCCGCGGCGAAGATCACCTCGGGCTCCATCTCGCGCGCCTCTTCCACCGTCACCCAGCGCAGGTCGCCGACCCCGTTCAGTTCCGCCTGTGCCTTGTACTTTGCGAGCTGCGGCGTCTGGTCTTCATGGGTGGCGACGATCAGCTTGCCGATCCGCTGGTGCGGGATCGCCCGCTCCCGGCAGTAGCGGTAGAGCTTGTGCCGGCCCTCGACACAGACCTTCGCCTTCAGCGACCCGGGTGGATAGTAGATGCCGGCATGGATGACTTCGGAATTGCGCGAGCTGGCGCCGTTGCCGATGCCATCGGTCGCCTCCAGCACCAGCACTTCACGCCCCGCCATCGCCAGCCGGCGCGCAATCGCCAACCCGACGACCCCGGCCCCGACCACCACGCAATCGACCCGCTCTGCCATCCGTCTCGTCCTCGGCGCCTGCTTTCGAGCGACGGAGTGTAAGGCAAAATCCGGGCATGACCTCCGCACATGGATCCGCCTGGGATGCCCGCTTCGCGACCCGCTCGCCGTTGTTCGAGCCCTACGCGCAGCGTGCCGCCGGCTGGCAGGAATCGGACACCTTCCCGCCGCGTTCGGAACTGGCCGATATGCTCCTGGCATCGGGTCCGGTGACCAATGCCGCCGGACGTACACTGGTGCCCGGCCCGCCGGCCGATGCGGGCGGTGCGCTTGGCTACGAACGATCGGTGTGGGCCGATGCCGTGCTCGGGCTGCGCGAGGACGACTGGCATGACCTGATGAACCTGCTGGTCTGGTGCGTGTTCCCCGCGACCAAGGCGCGTCTGAATGCAGGCCATGTGGCGGAGGCCGGCAGCGTCGGACCGGGACGGCGCAGCCCGCGCCGCGACGCGCTCACCCTGTTCGACGAGAACGGCCTGCTGGTGGCCTGCGCCGACCCGGAACTGGAACGCCTGTTGCGCGGCTTCCGCTGGCGCGAACTGTTCGTCGATCGACGCCGTGAAGTGGCGCGCTCGATGCGCTTCCTGGTTTTCGGCCACGGCCTGCTCGACAAGGCGCGCGCGCCGTTCATCGGGCTGACCGCACATGCGCTGGTCCTGGATGTTGCCGCGGCGCTGCTGGTGCAGCCCGCTGCATCGCTCGCGGCAAGCCTGGACGACAGGCTTGCCGCTGCCGTGGACCAGTTGCCCGGCCCGCGTGCGCTGGCACCGCTGCCGGTGCTGGGCATCCCCGGCTGGTGGCCGGCGAACGAGTCCCCGGCGTTCTACGACGACACCCGCTACTTTCGGCCCGGCCGGCAGCCTTAGCCCTGGGCGACTTCCAGCACGATCTTGCCGATGTGTGCGCTGGTCTCCATCAGCGCGTGCGCCTCACCTGCCTGCGCCAGCGGGAAGGTGGCATGGATCACCGGCTTTACCTTGCCCCCGGCGATCAGCGGCCAGACCTCGCGTTCCAGCGAGCCGGCCACTGCAGCCTTGAATGCGTTGTCGCGCGGGCGCAGCGTCGAACCGGTCATGGTCAGGCGCCTGCGCATCAGTTCATTCAGGTCGACCGTCGCCTTCATGCCGCCGAGGAAGGCGATGAACACCAGCCGTCCGCCATCGGCCAGCGACTTGAGTTCCTTGCCGACATAGTCGCCCCCGACCATGTCCAGGATCACATCGACGCCCCGGCCACCGGTGGCTTCCCTGATCACCGCCTCGAAGTCCTCGGTGCGGTAGTTGATCGCACGCGTGGCACCGATCTTTTCGCAGGCTGCGCACTTTTCGTCGCTGCCGGCGGTTGCGAACACCTTGTGGCCGCGCGCGGCGGCGATCTGGATCGCGGTGGTGCCGATGCCGCTCGACCCGCCCTGCACCATGAACGATTCCCCGGCCGCCAGTTGTCCGCGATCGAACACATTGCTCCAGACCGTGAAGAAGGTCTCGGGCACTGCAGCGGCTTCGATCATCGACAGTCCGGCCGGCACCGGCAGCACGCTGCCTGCCGGGGCCAGGCAGTAGGTCGCGTAACCGCCACCATTGGTGAGCGCGCAGACACGATCGCCGACTTTCCAGCGGGTCACGTCCGCGGCAACTGCGGCCACGACACCGGCCACTTCCAGGCCTGGCAGGTCGCTGGCGCCCGGCGGTACCGGATAGCGTCCCATCCGCTGCAACACGTCGGGGCGGTTGACGCCGGCCGCGTGGACCTGGATCAGGACCTCTCCGGCGGCCGGGACGGGCATCGGCCGACGGGCGGGTTTCAGTACTTCGGGCTTGCCCGGCGTGGTGATCTCGATGCAGTCGAAGTGGGTGGGCAGGGTGGTGGCGGGTGCGCTCATCGGGTCGGGCTCGTGCAGTGGGAATAGGAATAGGAACGGGAACGGGATGGGGATGGAGTCGGGAAGGAAACGGGCTACAGGGCGCGCGCCGCTCTAGCGCCCCAGGCTCGCGCGCACCTCTTCCGAGCGGTCCCAGAAATTGGGAAGCTGCGCGCTCGAATAACCGGATACGAACGGCTTCTCGGTGCCGGTCTCGGGCTCGTAGACATGGCGGCTGACGGCGCCGATGTTCGCGCCGTAGACATGGATGCTGATCGACGCGCGGTCGGCCAGTGCATTGCTCACTTCATGGATGTCGCCCTCGCGTGGCGACAGCAGGTCGACCTGGCCGGCTTCCAGCCGGTAGGTATCGCCGACGATCAGCGGTTCGCCCGCTCCGGCGCGGGCATAGCGCCGGGACTGTTCCATGCCGCGCAGTACGCCGACCATGCCCCAGGTGCAATGGTCGTGCACCGGCGTGCGCTGCCCGGGACCCCAGACGAAACTCACCACCGAGAAGCGCTCGAGGGGATCGCAGTGGAGCAGGTACTGCTGGTAGTACTTGGGGTGGGGACGCGCCGCCTCTTCAGGGAGCCAGTCGTCGGTGGCGATCAGCCTGCCGAGCAGCCGTGCACCGCGTTCGAGCAGCACGTCCTCGTCGGGCACCGCGGCGGTGGCCCTGGCCTCTACCAGACGGGTGAAATCGGCGACAAAGGTGCGGAATCGCTGATGGTTCTTCATCGTTCGCCTCGCAGCGTTCGTGGCGTAAGGGCACGAATGGTAACGCCGGGTTCCGGGCGAGGGGGTGTGCCGGCGATCAAGGTCGGGCTTGGCGAGGGCAGCGATCGGCCGACGACCTCACGGCGCAGGCAAGGGTCGACGCGGTAGACCTCGAAGCCATCGCGCAGGGCATCCGGACGACGCGTCCCGGCGGGTGCGGGTCGTACGTGCGCTGCAACATCCGTGTCTGCGCGATGGCCCTGCCACCCAGGACATGCTCGATATCGCAACGGTGCTGAAGTTGCGCGGGGCCCAGCGCATCTTCCGCCGCGGCCTGGAAGCCCTGATGGACGGCCTTGCCGGAGATCTGCCTGTGCGGGGTGCGATGCGCCAGCAGATGCAGTCGGTGATCGCCGGGGGGTGATGTTCGAACGGGCTGGCAAGGTCGGCAAGGCGACTGCCCACGAACGGATGGTCGACCCGGGCGCTCGAACGGGTCCGGGTTTCCAGCTGGCTCGAAAGGTAAGAGAAAGGTGTGACGGGGATACTCATCGACGTCAGCTTCGATGGAGGTTGATGGCGCGCGCCGGATTCATGTGGGCAGGCCATGTCGACGCGCCGGCAGTACGGTGATGGCCCCGTTCTTGCCTGTATCCGGTCTTCGTCAAGGGAAGAAATACGCGGGGATTTTCTCGCTGCAACGCAACATCGAAAGGTGGAAATACCCCTAGCCGGGGGGCCATCCACCTGTGGTAACGTTGCGCACTTTTTGTTCAGGTCATGCTGCGCGTGGCCCCGGTCGGTGCCCCAGGAAGTGCTTCAGGCCGGCTGCAAGGAAAAGCGCTGTTCGGTTCCACGGATGCGACCGGAGGCGGAGGATCAACCACAGAGCGATGCAGTGACAGTCGCCTTTCCGAACGATTCGCGGCAACTCATGTAACGGAGGGATCTAATGGGTGCGTTCAAATTCCGGTCCTATCACCAGGACTTCTGGGCCGGACTCATGTTTCTTGGCCTGGGTATCCTGGCTGTCTACCTGTCGAAGGATTACCCCCTCGGCAAGGCGATGCGGATGGGTCCGGGTTATTTCCCGACCTATCTCGGTTACCTGATGATCAGCGTTGGTGCGATCGTCGGTGGTCGCTCGTTCTTCACTGAACCGACGGACGAGGAGCGCACCACCAAGTGGGCGCTGGTGCCGCTTGCCCTGATGCCGGCTTCGGTCGCGATGTTCGCGGTCCTGATCGACACGATGGGCCTGGTGATCGCCGTCGCCGCGATGCTGCTGCTGGCCAACGCCTCGGTGAAGAACTTCCGGCCGATGGAACTGATCGGCAACTACATCGTGCTGCTGGCGATCGCGTACTTCGTGTTCCAGCGTGGACTCGGCGTGCCTTTCCATACCTTCTGGGAAGAGAGCTTCGGCAAGGCCGTGAGCGAGCTGTTCAAGCTGCTCCTCACGCCGCTTCGTATGATGTTCGGGAGCTGATCGAATGGAATTCTTCAACGACATTTTCGGCAACCTGATCATGGGTTTCGGGGTTGCCCTCAGCCTCGAAAACGTCCTGTACTGCTTCGTCGGCTGCCTGCTGGGCACGCTGGTTGGGGTGCTGCCGGGTATCGGCCCGGTTGCGGCGATCGCGCTGCTGCTGCCGACCACCTTCGCGTTGCCGCCAGTGGGCGCGATGATCATGCTGGCCGGCATCTACTACGGCGCATCCTACGGCGGGTCGACCACTGCGGTGCTGGTCAACCTGCCCGGTGAATCGTCCTCGGTGGTCACCTGTCTCGACGGCCATGCGATGGCCAAGAACGGCAGGGCTGGCCATGCGCTGGCGATCTCGGCGATCGGCTCGTTCTTCGCCGGCACGGTCTGCACGCTGGTCATCGCGTTCATGGCACCGCCGCTGGCCGAAGTCGCGCTGAAGTTCGGTGCGCCCGAGTACTTCTCGCTGATGACCTTCGGCCTGATCGCTTCGGCGGTTCTGGCACGCGGCTCGCTGATGAAGGCGCTGGGCATGATCGTCGTCGGCTTGCTGTTCGGCATCATCGGCACTGACGTGAACTCGGGCATGTCCCGCTTCACCTTCGGCATGCCGGGCCTGTCCGACGGTATCGGCTTCGTGGTGATCGCGATGGCCTTCTTCGGCCTGGGCGAGATCATCAAGAACCTCGAGACGCCGAACGACCAGCGGCAGATCTTCACCGACAAGGTGAGTGGCCTGATGCCGCGCTGGGTCGACATCAAGGACTCGGCGGGTGCGATCGTGCGCGGTACGGTGATCGGCGGCGGCTTCGGCATCCTGCCGGGTACCGGTCCGATCGTGGCTGCATTTGCCAGCTACGCGATCGAGAAGAAGGTGGCGAGGGACAATTCGCAGTTCGGCCATGGCGACATCCGCGGCGTGGCGGGTCCGGAATCGGCGAACAACGCCGCTGCCCAGACTGCGTTCATCCCGACCCTGACCCTGGGTATCCCGGGTTCGGGCACGATGGCGCTGATGCTCGGCGCACTGATGATCCAGGGTATCGCCCCGGGTCCGCAGGTGATGACTGCGCGTCCCGACCTGTTCTGGGGCCTGATCGCCTCGATGTGGGTCGGCAACCTGATGCTGGTGATCCTGAACCTGCCGCTGATCGGCATGTGGGTGCAGCTGCTGAAGGTGCCTTACCGCATGCTGTTCCCGGCGATCCTGCTGTTCATGTGCATCGGTACCTACAGCCTGAACAACAGCATCCAGGATCCGCTGCTGATGGCGTTCTTCGGCATCGTCGGCTACGCGTTCATGAAGTTCGGTTGCGAGCCGGCGCCGATGCTGCTGGGCTTCATCCTCGGGCCGCTGATGGAAGAGAACCTGCGCCGCGCACTGCTGATCTCCCGCGGCGACCCGACGGTGTTCTTCACGCGTCCGATCAGCCTGGCGTTCCTGATCCTCGCTGCGCTGTCGCTGCTGATCGTGGTGCTCCCGGCGGTACGGAAGAAACGCGACGAAGCGTTCCAGGGCGACGACGGAGGCTGATGCCTGCCCCGTCGGCGGAAAGAACCCGGAGCCCGAAAGGCCTCCGGGTTTTTTCTTGCCTGTCACCCGTGCCGTCTTTCGATCGGGCGCGCATGCGGCCACAATAGCGCCACCAAGAACGGCAGCGCTTCCGGAGGAGCACCATGAATCCATCTATACGTCGCGTGCGAGCGCGGCGCAGGGCAGCCCTGGTCGGCACCAGCCTTTGCACGGTCCTGTTGCTTCCTGCGCCTCCGGTTGGTGCACAGATGCCAGCGAAGGTGGCGACCCCGGCCGCCGGCCCGGATGCAAAGGCATGGCCGACGCGGCCGCTGCGCATGATCGTCGCCTCCGCACCCGGCGGCCCGTCAGACCTCATCGCGCGGCTGGTCGGCCCCCAGCTCACGGAAGCGTCCGGCCAGCCGGTGGTGATCGACCACCGCTCGGGCGCCAACGGCATGATCGCCGGCGAACTCACCGCGAAGTCCGAGCCGGACGGCCACACCTTCCTGCTCGCCAATGCCGGCTTCGTGATCAACAGCGTGCTCTATTCCAAGGTGCCCTACGATCCGATCCGCGAGTTCGCGCCGATCTCGCTGGCGGTCTCGGTGCCGAACATCCTCGTGGTCAATCCTGGTGTGCCGGCGAAGTCGGTGGCCGACCTGGTCGCACTGGCCAGGGCAAAGCCCGGGTCGATCGCGGTTGCCTCGGCCGGTACCGGCAGCTCGGGACATCTCGCGCTGGCGCTGTTCCAGCAGCTGTCGGGCACCGAGATGATCCATGTCCCGTTCAAGGGCGGCGGCCCGGCGCTGGCCGACGTGATGGGCGGCCAGACGCAGGCGATCTTCAGCATTTCGGTCACCTCGTATCCGATCATCAAGGCCGGTCGCGTGCGCGCGCTGGCGGTCACCAGCCTGAAGCGGCTGGCGGCCTTCCCCGACCTGCCGACCGTTTCCGAATCGGGCTTCAAGGGCTACGAGGTCACCGGCTGGTTCGGTTTCGTGGCACCGGTGAAGACACCGCGCAGTGTGGTGCAGCGGCTCAACGCAGCGGTCGTGCAGTCGGTGCGCATGCCCGAACTGCAGGAACGGCTGGGCAACCAGGGCGCCGAGCTGATCGGCAGCACGCCGGAGGCTTTCGGCGCCTACCTGAAGAGCGAACAGGCAAAATGGGCACAGGTGATCCGGCAGGCAGGCATCAAGGCAGACTAGGGCAACGCATCGGCGAGGGAGAAGCAGCGTGACGAGAGCAAAGGGGATTCGGCAGGTCGCATGGCATGACTGTGCCGGCGGCGGCCAGGTGGTGGTCGAACGCGGCTTCGCGTATATCGGCCACATGCGCAACCCGCAAGGCACGTCGATCGTCGACGTGCGTGACCCGCGCCATCCGAAGCTGGTCGCCGAGCTGAAGATGCCGCCGGCGACGCACTCGCACAAGGTGCGCGTCGGCAACGGCATCATGGTCAGCAACCGCGAGACGCTGTCGAGCCGCGCCGTGCGCGACGAGAAGCTGCCCGAGGGCTATCGCGGCGGCATCAGCATCCACGACATCAGCGACCCCTCGAAGCCGAAGCACATCGTCGACTGGAATTGCACCCATGTGCCCGATGGCGGGCCGGCCAGCGGCGTGCACCGGTTCGACTTCGACGGCCGCTATGCCTACCTGTCGCCGACCATGGACGGCTATGTCGGCAACATCATGGTCGTGCTCGACCTGATCGACCCGGCGAAGCCGGTCGAGGTCGGTCGCTGGTGGGTGCCAGGCCAGTGGGCCGCGGGTGGCGAGACGCCGACCTGGGACGGCTGGGCGCATCGCATCCATCATTCATTGCGCTACGACAACCGGCTCTACACCAGCCTGTGGCATGGCGGCTTTGCGATCCTGGATGTCGACGACCTGTCGAAGCCGACGTTCATCTCCGGACTCGACTGGAGCCCGCCGTTCCCGTGGCCGACGCACAGCGCGGTCAAGGTGCCGTTCAAGATCGACGGCCGCGACATGCTGGTCGTGGCCGACGAGGATGTCGCACGCATGCCGGGCTGCCCGCCGTATCCGGCGGCCTTCCTGTGGATGGTCGACGTCACCGACGAGAAGCATCCGGTGCAGTTCTCGAGCTTCCAGCTCGACGACATGCCGCCCGGCGAGCAGCCGCAGATGACCGGTTGCCACCAGCCGGTGGAGAAGATCACCGGCACCGAGGTGCCGTGTACCTGGTTCGCCAACGGGCTGCGCATCATCGACATCTCGCGGCCGCATGCGCTGAAGGAGGTCGCCTTCTTCGTGCCGGATCCGGCACCAGGCGTCGACCGCATCAGCTCGAACGACATCTATGTCGACGAGCGCGGGCTGATGTTCCTGATCGACCGGGTGCGCGGGCTGCATATCCTCGAGCGCACCTGAACGGGTCAACCTTCGCGGTTGCGCATCCAGTCGGCGGTGGTGAAGAACGCCTGCAGCAGGCGTTCCATCATCGCGTCCTCGACGCCTGAATCGAGCATCGCCCGGCCCATGCAGACCAGCCACTGGTCGCGCTCGGGCGAGGCGATCGCATAGGGCAGGTGGCGCGCCCTGAGCATCGGGTGACCGTGCTTTTCGACGTAGTATTGCGGGCCTCCGAGCCAGCCGCAGAGGAACAGGAAGAGCTTCTCGCGCGAGCCCGACAGGTCGTCGGGATGCATCTTCCGGATGGCGAAGAAGTCCGGGTCGGCATCCATCAGGTCATAGAAGCGGTCGACGATACGCCGCACCACGGGGTCGCCACCGAGCAGGGCATGGGCGCTGGGTTGTCCGCCGTCGCTGTCGTTGTCGCTGTCATTGACGCTGTCGTTGTCGTCGCCTGCCACGTCGATCGCTGCCTGGTCTGGATCCCGGAACCCTTATTATCGCCCCTGGCGCATCCGCAGGAGAGTCCCGATGCAGTACCGCAGGCTGGGCCAGAGTGGCCTTCATGTTTCAGCGTTGTGCCTCGGCGCGATGAATTTCGGCGAGCAGACCGATGCGGCGACCGCGGCGCGCATCTTCGATTCCGCACGCGAGGCGGGCGTGAATTTCATCGACACCGCCGACAGCTATTCCGGCGGCGAGTCCGAACGCATCGTCGGCCGCCTGGTCGGCAACCGCCGTGACGACTTCGTGCTCGCCACCAAGTTCGGCAATGCCTGGGGCAGCGATCCCAACCGGCGCGGCCTTTCACGCAAGTGGATCATGCGCGCGATCGATGACAGCCTCGGCCGCCTGAAGACCGACTATGTCGATGTCTGGTACCTGCACCGCGATGATCCGGAGACCCCCCAGGAGGAGACCATCCTCGCGCTGGGCGACGTGATCCGCGCCGGCAAGGTGCGCTACATCGGCCTGTCGAACCTGTCGGTCTGGCGGATGCTGCGCTTCATCCACCTGTGCGAGAAGCTCGGCGTGCCGCGGCCGGTGGTCTGCTCGCCGTACTACAACGCGATGAACCGGATGGCCGAGGTCGAACTGATCCCGGCCTGCGTCGATGCCGGCCTGGGCCTCGTGCCATATAGCCCGATCGCGCGCGGTGTGCTGTCCGGCCGCTACGCGCCTGGCCAGCCGGTGCCGGCGGATTCACGCGTCGGGCGCAACGATGCCCGCATCATGCAGACCGAATTCCGTCCGGAGTCGGTCGAGATCGCGCAGCATGTGGTCGCCCATGCGCAGGCGCGCGGCATCAATGCCGCGCAGTTCGCGGTGAACTGGGTGCTTGCCAACCGCCATGTGTCATCGGTGCTTGCAGGCCCGCGCACGCTCGCGCACTGGGACGACTACCTGGCCGCGCTGGAGTTCCGCTGGTCGTCAGAGGACGAGGCGCTGATCGACCGCTATGTGAAGCCCGGACATCCTTCGACGCCGGGATTCACCGACCCGAAGTTCCCGGTTTCAGGTCGGGGTACAGGCAGTCACAGGTAGAGCACGGCCGGGAACACCGCGACTGCCAGCACGAGGACCAGCCATTCGAGGTTGTGGCGGGCCAGCCATCCGGTGAAGTGCAGCACCAGCACGATGATCGCGACGACGTAGAAGAGTGCGAAGGCCATGGCGTGGATTGTTGCACCCCGGTGCGCGAATGTCGAATCGCCGGTTGCACGTTCGCAGTCCGTGCGGGGACGCGGGCATCGGGTTGGCCGCGGCGCGCAATTTCCCCCCCGTGGGGTGCGTGGCCGCACCCGACGGCTCCTCCTTTACTTCGCGCCGCCGGCAACCCGATACCCGCGTCTGCTCCACCTCCGTGCCATGCAGAGGAAGATCGAGCCGTGCCGTGCCGTGCGGCGCGGCAGCGCCGTTTCGACCTTCGCACCGCACCTGCGCAGATCGAGGGGCGGGGACACCTTGCGCGGCGAGGTAAAGGAGGAGCCACCGGGCGCGGCCACGCGCCTGGTGGCGGGGGACACGAGCCGCGCAAGGTGTCCCCGCCCCTCGATCGGATACCGCGCCCATTCACCGCCCATTCACCGCCGATACCGCAGGCGAATCAGGACACGATGCGGAAGTTCATGAACTGCCACGGATCGCTCCGATCGAGCACCTCCGGGTACAGCTCGCCCCGTCCCGCCAGCGGCGTCCAGTCGGTGAACGTGCCGCCGAGCCGGCCCAGGTAGGGCCGCGCGATCTCCATCAGCAACTGCTCATCGAGATGATCGGGTTCGACGATGCCGCGCGCCGGATTGCGGATCGTCCAGATGATCGCGCCGACGAAACCGATGTTCACCTGCATGCCGGTGGCGTTGTTGTACGGCGCGAGCCGGCGCGCCTCTTCCACCGACAGCTGCGAGCCGTACCAGTAGGCGCCGCGCTCGTGCCCGCACAGCAGCACGCCGAGTTCATCGACGCCGCCGGTGAGTTCGTCGCGCAGCAGTCGGTGCGACGGCTGGAACCGGTAGCCCTGCTCGACGAACTGCTCGAGCGACGCTACCGCATCTTCGCAGGGGTGGTAGGCGTAGTAGCAGGTGGGCCGGTAGCGCACCGCATCGCCTTCCCTCAGCGTGAGGTAATCCGCGATGGAATGCGCCTCACCGTGCGAGATGAGGTAACCGTGGAAGGGTCCTGCCTGCGGCGCCCAGGACCTCACCCGCGTCGTGCAGCCGGTGCGATCGAGGAAGATGCTGCTGCCGCAGCCGAAATCGAAGCGCCTGCCGTCATGGGGGAAATGTGCCTCGTGCGTGCCCCATCCCATCTCGGCCGGTTGCAGCGACTCGCCGGCCAGTGCCTCCGATGACCAGGTGTTGCAGAACTCGTCGGGCTGCTTGCGGCGTTCGGTGGTCTGGTGGTCACGTTCAGAAACCTGGATGACCTTGATGCCCAGCCGGTGGGCGAGCGTGGCCCAACCGTCGCGCCCTGCGGGTCGTGCCGGTAGCCTGATGTTGCTGGTCGCGGCAAGCTCCAGCAGTGCCTGCTTGACGAAATGCGACACGAGACCGGGGTTGGCGCCGTGCATCAGCACGGCCGTGGGTGCGCGGGGATCGTCGCTGCGCATCGACAGCGCCGCTTCGCGATGCGCATAGTTCGTGCGGTGCTCGACGCCGATCGTGGTGTCGGTGTGTCCGCCGATCCAGGGCTCGATGCAGGCGTCGAGGTAAAGCACGCCCTGGCGCTGGCACCACTCGATCGAATCGACAGAGCCGACATCGATCGAGGCGTTGACCAGGAAGTCGCCCTGGCCGAGATGGCGCGCGTACACCGCCCGGTAGTTGTCGCGGGTGATGGGTTCGTTGATGAATCGGACGCCCAGGCTCTCGGCGATCTCTCGACCGCTTTCGTCTGCCGTGACGATGGTGATCTGCTCGGGGGCGATTTCCACATGTCGCATCAACAAGGGAAGCGATCCCTGTCCGATGCTGCCGAAGCCCACGATCAGCATGCGGCCCTTGAACGCCGCGTACCGTATGTATTCGCTCATTTCACTCCGTTGGTGGGTGCTGCATTCGATGTATGGATGCCGAGACCTTGGCGGAATCGGGCCGGACCGCGTATTTTACGGAATTGGCAGGTTGTTTTCGCGATTTTGCGTACAACCGCCTTTTCACACGGTCGCCAAGCATGCTGGTCTTCGCTCATCGCGGTCATCACGCCGTCTTTCCCGAGAACACGCTGCAGGCGTTCGATGCTGCCGTGCGCATGGGTGTCGACGGCATCGAGACCGATGTCCGGCTGTCCCGCGATGGCATTCCCGTGCTGTTCCATGACGAACAGGTCCGCGGCCGGCCGATCGCCGACCTGAGCCGGCAGGACATCGCCCGCATCGCGGGGCATGAGGTGCCGACGCTCAGCGAGGCGTTGCTGCGCTTTCCGAAGCCGATCTGGAACATCGAGGTGAAGACGCCTGCGGCCATCGGCGCAGTCCTGCAGGCGATGTCCGCCTTCGCCGCGACGCGCCGCATGATCATCACCTCGTTCCACCACGAAGTGGTCGTTCGCTGTGCCCGGGTGTCGCCGGTTCCGGCCGGTCTGCTGCTCGCACATGCACCGTCCGACCTGCCGGGCCTGCTCGCCTCGCATGCCCGGGAGACGTGGGTGCGCACGCTCGTCTGGGACCAGCGCGTGCTGACGCCGACACTGCTGCGCCAGGCGCGCGCGGCACGCTGGTGGAACTTCGTCTACGGCGTCGATGATCCCGATTCGATGCGCCTGCTTGCGAAGCACGGCGTCGATGCGGTGATCACCGACCGGGCAGACCTCGTGCCGGTCGAACTGCGCCGGGCGCCGGTACCTGCGGCGCGCACGCCGCAGCCGGCCGCGCCTGCCGATGCCGCCGATGCGCCGGTGCATCGTACGGATGCGGCCGCATTGCTGCGCGAATCGATCGCCGCCTGGTCGGGCGATACCTGAACATGGGACCGTTCATCCTCGCGCTCGACCAGGGGACGACCAGTTCCCGCGCACTGGTGGTCGGGCGCGATGGCACGGTGGTGGCCAGTGCGCAGCGCGAGATCGTCCAGCACTACCCGCAGCCGGGATGGGTCGAACACGACGCAGAGGAGATCTGGGCAACCCAGCTCGCGACCGCTGCGGAAGCGCTGGCACGGGCGCGCGTGGCGCCCGACCATGTCGCCGGTCTGGGCCTCACGAACCAGCGCGAGACGGTGGTGCTCTGGGATCGCGCGACCGGGCGGCCACTCGCTCCGGCCATCGTCTGGCAGGACCGCCGCACCAGCGAGCGCTGCGCCCGGCTGCGCGCGGCAGGGGTCGAAGAACGGGTACGTGCGCTGACCGGCCTGGTGATCGATCCGTATTTCTCGGCGACCAAGCTGGCATGGCTGCTCGACCACGTCCCCGATGCACGGGCCAGGGCTGCCGCGGGCGAGCTCGCCTGCGGCACCATCGACAGCTGGCTCGTCTGGAAGCTCACCCGCGGTGCGCTGCATGTCACCGATGCCGGCAATGCATCGCGCACGCAACTGTTCGACCTGCAGACGGGCGCCTGGAGCGATGAACTGTGCGCGCTGTTCGACGTGCCACGCGCGTTGCTGCCGTCGGTCGTCGATTCCAGCGGTGTCGTCGGCCACTGCGCGCCCGACCTGCTCGGCGCAGCGATCCCGATCGCGGGCATTGCCGGCGACCAGCAGGCGGCGCTGTTCGGCCAGCGCTGCACGCATGCCGGCATGGCGAAGAACACCTATGGCACCGGCTGCTTCATGTTGATGCATACCGGCGATGCGCCGGTGGCTTCGGACAACCGCCTGCTGTCGACCGTGGCCTGGCGCAGCGGCGGGCATGCCCAGTATGCGCTGGAGGGCAGTGTGTTCGTCGGCGGTGCAGTCGTGCAATGGCTGCGCGACGAGCTGGGCGTGATCCGACGCTCGTCCGATGTCGAGGCGCTCGCGGCGAGCGTCGAGGATTCCGGCGGGGTGGTGTTCGTGCCCGCGTTCACCGGGCTGGGCGCACCGTACTGGGATGCCGATGCGCGTGGCGCCATCCTCGGGCTGACCCGTGGCACCGGTGCGGCCCATATCGCACGCGCCGCGATCGAGTCGATCGCCTTCCAGAGCGCCGAACTGCTGCAGGCGATGCAGGCCGATGCCGGCGTGCCGTTGACTGAACTGCGCGTCGATGGCGGTGCGACGTGCAATGACGTACTCATGCAGTTCCAGGCAGACCTGCTCGGCGTGCCTGTGCTGCGCCCCACGATCACTGAATGCACGGCGATGGGGGCTGCCCTGCTGGCGGGGCTCGGTGCCGGTGTCTGGCCGGATGAGGCAGCGCTCGACGCGCACTGGAAGCTCGATCGTCGATTCGATCCCGGGATGTCGCGAGACGAAGCGCAGGCGCGGATCGCGGCCTGGCGCGAAGCGGTGCGCCGGGTCGGCAGCCTTCCGGCCCACGACCGGAACCGGTGATTCATGTCGTGAACCGCGCCTCGGCGTGCGCCCCGAAGATGCAGCTTTACAACGCTTTCTTAAGCTCAAACGCGGACAGATGCTTGGAAGTTCATGAAATCATTGCACTAGCGCGAAAATCGTGCCCAGAATGAGTTTCCTGGACTGCAGCAGGGCGTCCGGCCCTGCGCATCGATGGCCCGTATCGCGGTTTTCAACCAGAAAGGTGGCGTCGGCAAGACGACGACCGCCCTCAACCTGGCGGCAGCCCTTGCCCGCCGGGGCGCACGGCCATTGCTGATCGATCTGGACCCGCAGGCGCATGTGTCCGGCATCTGCAGGGCGAGCGTCCCGGGCGCCCTCGATTCGGTCTACGGCTTCTTCGCCTCCACACGCACGCTGCGTGACCTGATCCGCAGCAGCGATGCGGTCGGCGAGATCATCCCGGCGCACCTCGAACTGTCGAAGGTCGACACCCAGCTGGGCAAGGGACCGAACGCGCTGAACCGGCTGAACGCCGGCATCGTGCGCGAACGCCTGAATACGGAGCGCCCGGTGGTGATCGACTGTTCGCCGATGCTCGGCGTGCTTTCGCTCAACGCCATCTTCGCCAGCGACCGGGTGCTGATCCCGATCTCGGCCGACTACCTCGCGGTGCAGGGCGTGCTGCAGGTGGAGCGCACGCTGCGCGCGCTCGAGCACGTGCTCAAGCGCCGGGTGGCACGCCGCTACGTGGTCACCCGCTTCGACGTGCGGCGGCGCATGTCGACCCAGATTTACGACGACCTCGCCAGCCGCTATGGCGACGAGGTCTGCCGGGTGCGCATCGCCGAAAGCGTGAGTGTCGCGGAAAGCCCGGCACGCAGCCAGGACGTGTTCACCCATGCACCCGGTAGCCGGGGCGCGCGCGACTACGCTGACCTCGCCGACGAACTGGAGGCTTCGGGCTTCCTGTCCTGATCCGGGGGGCGGCGGCTTCGCAACGGCGGGCCCGGCGGCCGTTACTGCGCCGGCGGGTCGGTCGGTTCGCGCGCGATCAGCGAGATCAGCGACTCGAAGCTCATCGCATCCTCGCGGCCGTCGGGCGCGCCGCTCTGGCATTCGAGCACGGTGCAGCCGATGTACATCTGCATCAGCTTGCGGTCGGCATCCTCCCGGTCGCGCGCCTGCAGGTTCACCGCCTCGACCACCAGGCCGTTGCGGGTGCGCACGCGGAAGGTGAACCGGGTCATCGCCTCAGTTGCCCACTTCGATGTTCTGCAGCGTGCCGCCGACGCTGAAGTTCGAACGCACTGCGGTTCCGTTGCCGGTCGACAGTTGCGCATTGATGCGACCGGTCAGGCGGCCATCCGCATTGAAGTCCACCGCCCCCGTGGCAGTCATCGGCCCGGACGTGAGGCGCATCTGGCGCAGCGAGTAGCTGGCGCCACCGACGGCGAACACGCCGGTCCATTCGTCGAATACCGTGCGACCGCCACGGTTGGTCGAGTCGCGGAGCAGCCGCACCAGGTCGATGCCGCCCAGCCACCCGCGGCGTACGGTGAATGCCGTCGATACCTGGGGCGCATCGAGCAGCCTGTGCAGGCTCGGCGCCTGCATGGAGAACTTCATGTTGCCATCCATCAGGCCGGTCGCCGTGGCATCGGGCGTCATCGCCGGCAGTACCTTCGCGACGTCGAGCCTGCGCAGCAGGAACTCGCCGCTGGCCGTTGCGTTCGGTGCATCGCTGCCCCATCCGATCGTGAATGAACCCTGGGCCTTGCCGCCATACAGGTCGGCGTCGACCTCGGTCGCCGACAGGCCGTCGCGCGTGGCCGTGCCGTTGATCTTGAGCTGGTCGATGGTGGCCGTACTGCCGGCCAGCGGCTGCCAGTTGGTGGCGGTCATGCGGAATGCGACTTCGCCGGCGGCCTGGGTGAGGTCGATCGCCACCCTGCGGCTGAAGGTCAGGATGTTCGCGCGGCTGAACGAACCATCGCTATTCCAGACCACTTCGACTTCGGCTGCCGGCACCTCCACGTTCGGGATGCGCAGGCGCAGGTTGCGGATGCCGATGCGTTCGAAGCCCAGTTTCTGCTTGCCGCCCATGCCGACCACGTCGGGCAGCCGCGGGATGAACTCCTGCGCCACGTTGACCGACTCGAGTTCCACCGACTTGAAGGTGAGTGGCCCCCAGAGCAGTGAAAACACGGTCGGTACCGCATGTACGGTCGCGATCGTGGCACCGCCGGCGGTCGAGCCGATCGTCACGTCGGACAGGCGGATGTTCGGGCGCGGGATCAGCGACGCGTGCATCGACTTCACCACGACGCGCTGTCCGAGCGCATCGCTCATGGCCTTCTCGACACGGCTGAGGTAGAAATTGAAGGGCAGGATCTCGAACAGGCCGATGATGGCAGCGACCAGCAGCACGGCACCACCGGTGTAGAGCTTCCAGCGCGATTCCGGCGGCTGTTCGGCCCGGGCCTTGGCCCGCGCCAGGGCCTGCGCCTCCGCCTCGGCCAGCTTGCGCTGGCGCTCGCGCTCGCGCTCGAACTTCTCGCGCTCGGTGCGGGCACGCCCGGCGATCTCCGCTGCTTCGCGCGCGCGCCGCTTGGTCTCCTCTTCGGCCAGCATGCGCCGCTGCTCTTCTTCCTTTGCGCGCTTCTCCTCGAGCTTCAGGATATCGGCCATCTGCTGGCGCGCGAATTCCTCCGCGCGTTCGCGGGCTTCGGCTTCGCGGATCGCGCGGACCTCTTCTTCCGGCGTCCGCCTGCCGCCGAGCCCCTCGGCATCCGTGCCGGGCCGGCTGGAGCCGGTCGACTGCTCGGCGTCGGCCTTGGCCATCTGTTCTTCGAGTTCACGCGTGAAGCGCTGCTGTTCGAGGCGTGACTGCGCCTCGGCGTCTTCCATCGCCTCGCGCGCTGCCTGCGCCAGCGTGTCGTGATCGACCACCATCGCTGCGTCCGGGGCCGGGGCCGGGCCGGATTTCGGCGAAGGCGTGGCGGATTGTTCTGATGCAGCCCGCGGCGGCACCAGGTTGCCGGACGTGGCGGCGGCTGCCGGTCGTGCCGGCTGCTCGGACTCGGAAGCACCGAACAGCGCGGCTGCCGACAGCATTTCCTCGAAGCCGCTCGCTGCCGCGGCAGGCGCTGGCGCCGGCGCGGTGGCCTCTGGTGAGGCGGCGCCCGCCGACGCCGCGCGCACGGTCGGTTGCAGCCCCGCCAGCGGCTGCTGGGACTGCGCGCGCGCCTCGGCTGCACGTCGGGCTTCGCCGGCTGCCTGTGCTGCCTCCCGCGCCTGTCGCTCGGCCTCGGTAAGCGCTTCGATCTGTGACTTCAACTGTGCCTCGGTCTTCTCGCGGGCTTCGCGTTCGGTGGAAGACAGTGCGCGCATCCGCGCTTCGGCCTCTTCGCGCAGCAGGCGTTCGGCCTCGACCAGGGCCTGTGCCTGTTCGCGCGCACGCCGTTCTGCATCGGCCTGTTCACGTGCCCGCCGTTCGACTTCTTCGCGTGCACTGCGTTCCGTGGCGACCATCGCTTCAGCCTGCTCGCGGGCGCGCCGCTCCGCCTGGGCCTCGTCGCGTGCCGCCTTCTCGGCCAACGCGCGCTCACTGGCTTCCGTGCGCAGCCGCTCTTCCATCGCCAGCGTGTCGCGTGCACGGGCGAGCGACTCCTGCCTGGCGCGTTCCTCGGCGCTTTCCTTGGCCTCGACCTGGGCTGCGGCGTTTGCTTCGGCCTGCTCGCGCAGCAGTCGCTCGCTCGCCGCCCGCTGCTCGGCGGCCTCACGTGCACGACGTTCCGTCTCGGCCAGTGCCAGCGCTTCGGCACGCGCCTGTTCGGCGACCTGCTCCCGTGCGCGACGCTCTTCCGCGGCCACCCGTTCGGCCTGCTCGCGCGCGATCATTTCGGCGTGCGCTTTCGCTTCCGCTTCCTCGCGTGCCCGGCGCTCCTGCTCGGCCAGCGCAAGCGCTTCCGCACGGGCGGTCGCGGCCGCTTCCTCGCGCGCCTGGCGTTCCTGTTCGGCACGCTGCTCTGCTTCGAGGCGCGCCTTGCGTTCGGCTTCTGCAAAGGCCAGCGCTTCCTTGCGCGCGGCTTCGGCGGCTTCCTCGCGCGCCTTGCGTTCCTGATCTGCGCGCGCTTCGGCTTCCTCGCGTGCCTTGCGTTCGGACAGCGCGCGTGCCTCCGCCTCTTCGCGCGCCTTGCGCTCTGCAAGCGCCAGCGCCTGTGCCTTGGCCTGTGCCTTCTCTTCTGCCTGTTGCCGTGCGCGACGTTCGACTTCCGCCGCCGCCTCTGCCTCTTCGCGTGCCTTGCGCTCGGCTTCGACGCGGGCCTCGATCACTTCTCGCGCGCGGCGCTCGCTTTCGGCCAGCGCGACCGCCTGCGCATGGGCCTGTTCGGCCGCCTGTTCACGCTCGCGGCGCTCGGCCTCGATCTTCGCTTCGGCCTGTTCGCGCGCCTGGCGCTCGGCTTCTGCCCGGGCTTCGGCCTGTTCGCGCGCCTTGCGGTCGGTCTCCGCCTGGGCGAGCGCTTCAGCGCGTACCGCAGCCGCAGCCTCTTCGCGGGCCTTCGATTCGCTGGCTGCCTTCTGCTGCCGTTCGGCATCCAGCCGGGCGAGCGCGGCCATCTTGTTCTTGAGTTCGGCTTCCATCCGCCGCACGGCCGCCAGCCGGGCCGCTGCGTCGGCCTCCGCCCTGCGCACCGAATCGGCACGCGCCTGTGCTTCGGCTTCGGCCTTGGCGAGCGTATCGGCACGGGCCCGCGCCTCGGCCTCGGCGCGGTCGAGCGCGCCCTGGCGCGCATGGATTTCGCTGTCGGACTGGGTACGAGCGACCTTCTCGGACTTCAGCCGGGCGAGGGCTGCCGCATTGACCTTGGCATCCGCGTCTGCCCGCGCCTTCGCTTCGGCCTCGGCGCGCACGCGAGCCTCGGCCTGCACCTTTGCCTTGCGTTCGGCCTCCACCCGGCGGCGCGCATCTTCTTCCGCCTGCTTCACGTGCTCGGCTTCGACCCGCAATTTCTCGAGGACTTCGGGCGACGTGAAATCGAGGTCGAGCGGATCTTCCGACTTCACCCGCTCGGCCACGATCAGTCCTCGTTCGACCAGTTCGGCCAGCACGGCCCCGAGCGCTGCGTCTTCCATCCCGGCGACCTTTTGCAGTTCCGGGGCGGTGGTCTGTGCTCCGATCAGGCCATGCACCTTCAGCACGGTCGGGTTCAGGATGCCCGGCACCGGGCGCGCATTGCCGTTGCGCCGCAGGATGGTCGTTTCGCCGAGCAGGAGCACCCCGGACTGGGTCACTGCCGGACCCGGGGCTGTTGCAGTCGTGTTCTTCGGGGTTGCCATGGGGGCGTCAGTCTGCCGAGCCGTCGGC
>JBIITW010000074.1:0-19925 GCA_044340265.1 Burkholderiales bacterium
GGGGCTGCAGCGTCTTCACCGACGCCGTGGCGTCCGGTGCGTCGATGGCCATCGGCGAACGATCGCTCACCCACAGCTCGCTCATGGTCAGGCCGCCGCGAAGCTCGACGGTGCGCACGTTCGGCGCGTCGCGATCCTCGACGACGATGGCGACGCCCTTGGCATCGTGCCCGGTGACGATTCGGCGGATGGGTTTGTGCAAGGCAGGCTCCTCGGCAGGCGGTTGGACAGCCGCCGAGGGTAGCGCGAGTCGGCACTTGCCGTGCAGGGGCGCTGCACCCGTTGCCCCGCCCGCCCGGACAAGGCGCCATGCGGGCCCGCGCCCGTCGGCCGCGCATAGACTCTGCGGCCCGTTCCGACCCCCTCCGACCGTGGCGACCTCCGTTGTCTGGTTCAAGCGCGACCTGCGCATCGACGATCATCGACCGCTTGCCCGGGCCGCGGCGCGCGGCGACGTGGTCGCACTCTACGTCTATGAACCCTCGCTCCTGGCCAGCGCCGAGTTCGATCCGGCGCATTTCACCTTCATCGATGACTGCCTCGCGGCACTCGATGGCGAGCTTCGAAGCCGCGGCCTGGCGCTGACCCTGCGCACCGGCGAACTGCCGCAGGTGCTCGATGCGTTGCGCCGGCAGACCGCATTCGATGCACTGTGGAGCCATGAAGAGACCGGCAACCGGATCACCTTCGACCGTGACCTGGCGGTCGGCCGGTGGTGCCGCACGAATGGCGTGGCATGGACCGAGGTTGCGCAGACCGGGGTGGTGCGTCGACTGAAGAGCCGGGATGGATGGGCGCGCCGGTGGACGCAGCGGATGGGCGAACCGGTGGTGGAAGCTCCGGCGAGGCTGGCAGGTCCCGCAGGCCTCGACCACGGGCACCGACTGGCTGCCGTGGAAGTCGGGCTCGCCCGCTCGTCGCGGCCGGATGCGCAGCGCGGCGGCGAACCGGAAGCCCTGGCAACGCTGGCCGGGTTCCTGGCCACGCGCGGTGTCGACTACCGGCGCGGCATGTCCAGCCCGGTGACCGCCTTCGAGCACTGCTCGCGCCTGTCTCCCCATCTTGCATGGGGCTCGATCTCGATGCGCCGGGTAGCCCAGGCGGCCGCCGCACGCGCGCTCGAGGTCCGCGCGCAGCGTGCGGCCGGAGCGCAGATCGATGCCCGCTGGGCCGCGTCCCTGCATTCGTTCCAGGGCCGGTTGCGCTGGCACTGCCACTTCATGCAGAAACTGGAGGACGAGCCGCGCATCGAATTCGAGAACTTCGCACGCGCCTGCGACGGGCTGCGCGATGCCCTGCCGCCACGGCCCGGCAGTGAAGCGGCGGCGCGACTGCTCGCCTGGCAGCAGGGCGAAACCGGCTATCCGATGGTCGATGCCTGCATGCAGGCACTCGCCCGCTGCGGATGGATTAGCTTCCGCATGCGTGCGATGCTGGTGTCGTTCGCGTCCTACCATCTCTGGCTGCACTGGCAGCACACCGCGCCCTTCCTGGCCCGGGCCTTCCTCGATTTCGAACCGGGCATCCATTACAGCCAGTTCCAGATGCAGTCGGGCACCACCGGGATCAACACCCTGCGCATCTACTCGCCGGCGAAGCAGGTGCTGGACCACGATCCGGACGGCGTGTTCATCCGCGCCGAACTGCCCGCCCTGGCACGCGTGCCGGCCCGTTACCTGGCCGAACCGCACACGATGCCGCTGTCCGTGCAGCGCGAGGCGGGATGCATCATCGGCAAGGACTATCCGCTGCCGGTCGTGGACCACGCCACCGCCTACCGCGAGGCACGCGAGCGCTTCGCGTCCGTGCGGCGCCGGACCGACGCGCGCGCGGAGGCCGACGTGATCCAGAAGCGGCATGGCAGCCGGCGCAGCGGCCTGCCACCGACCGCGCGCACCGCCCGCGCGGCCGGCGCTGCACTGCAGGCTCGTCCGCGCGCAGCGGCGGCGAAATCGGCGGCTGCGGCCAGGGCGGCCATTGCCGCCGGACAGGCCAGCCTGTTCGGCGACAGTGTGCACAACGACAGGATGGACGACCACGGTGTGGATGACGACAACGAAGCCCTGAGGAACGCTCCCTGATGGCCACACGAAAGCCAGACGCCAGCCGACAGGATACCGCCCGCAGTGCAGGGCGGCGGCCCGCCGCCGCGGCCTCGTTCAGCGTGCCGGCACTGCCCGCGCGCGCGCCGGCACCGAAGGTGCGGCGTCTCGTGTTCGTGCTGGGCGACCAGCTCGACCGGCGTTCGGCCGCCTTCGACGATTTCGATCCCGCCCACGATGCCGTCTTCATGGCTGAATCCATCGATGAGTCCATCGACGAATCCACGGCCACCTGGAGCTCGAAGCCGCGCACCGCCATGTTCCTCGCGGCGATGCGCCACTTCGCACAACAGGCGGCCGACGACGGGCTCCGTGTCTGGTACAACAGGCTCGACGATCCGGCCTGCGCCGCTTCGCTCGCAGAAGCGCTGTCGCAGGCGACCGCGGTGCTCGAGCCGCAGTCCGTCTCGATGGTCACTCCGGGCGAGTGGCGGCTGCGCGAAACGTTCGCGGCGCATGCGGCAGCACCCGTGCTGCGGGAAGACCGGCATTTCCTGTGCAGCGGTGAAGACTTCGAGCGGCATGCGAAAGGCCGCAAGCAGCTGCGGATGGAATTCTTCTACCGCGAGATGCGCGCACGCCATTCGGTGCTGATGCAAGACGGTGAGCCGGCCGGCGGCCAGTGGAACTTCGACGCGGAGAACCGGAAGTCCTTCCCGGCATCCGGTCCGCGCGGCGTGCCCCCGCCGGTGCAGTTCCCACCCGATGCGATCACCCGCGAGGTGATCGCGCTGCTCGACCAGCGGCTCGCCGCGCACCCCGGCTCTCTCGACCGCTTCGCCTGGCCGGTGACCCGCACCGATGCACTGTCAGCGCTCGAGGCGTTCATCGAACAGCGACTGCCGCTGTTCGGCGACCACCAGGACGCGATGTGGACCGGCGAGCCATGGCTCTACCATGCCCACCTCTCGGCGGCGCTGAACCTGAAGCTGCTCGACCCGCGCGAGGTGATCGCCGCCGCCGAAAGCGCCTGGCGCGCGGGCAGCGTGCCCCTGCCGGCAGCGGAGGGCTTCATCCGCCAGGTGCTCGGCTGGCGCGAGTATGTGCGCGGCATCTACTGGCGCACGATGCCCGGCTACCTCGACCTGAATGCGCTGGATGCGCGCCAGTCGCTGCCCGCCTTCTACTGGAACGGCAGGACGCCGATGGCCTGCCTGCGCGAATCGATCGGGCAGACGCTCGAATTCGGCTATGCGCACCACATCCAGCGACTGATGGTCACCGGCCTCTACGCGCTGCTGCTCGGCGTCGATCCGAAGGCGGTGCACCGCTGGTACCTCGCGGTCTACGTCGACGCGGTCGAATGGGTCGAGCTGCCGAACACCCTGGGCATGGCGCTGTACGCCGACGGCGGCGTGATGGCCTCCAAACCCTATGCCGCCACCGGGCGCTACATCGACCGGATGAGCAACTACTGCAAGGGTTGCCGGTTCGATCCCGCGGTCGCCAGCGGCAAGGACGCCTGCCCGTTCACCACGCTGTACTGGGACTTCCTGCTTCGCCACCGGCCGCGGCTGTCGAAGAACACGCGCATGGCCCTGCAACTGAAGAACGTCGATCGCATCGGACCCGAAGCCCGCGCTGCGATCGAGGCACGCGCCGGCCTGATCCGCGCCAACGACGGCATCCCGCCAACGGACATCCAGAAGGACCTCCTGCAATGACACGACCCGTACTGATCACCGGCGGTTCCGGTGGACTCGCCCGCGCGATCGCCGCCGCCCTCGACCCGTCTGCATGGACACCGGTGCTCGTCACGCGATCGCCGGCGAAGATCGCCGCCGCCGGCACGCCGGCCGTGAACGTCGCCACGATCGAGGCCGACGTGTCGACCGAAGCCGGCGCCAGCGCGGCGGTCGCCGCCTGCATCGAGCGCTTCGGCCTGCCCGGTGCGCTGGTGAACGCGGCTGGCAGCACGCTGATCCTGCCGCTGCATCGCACCTCAGAGGCACAGTACCGGTCGGTGCTGTCGGCCAACCTCGACACCGCGATCTTCTCCCTGCGCGCCTTCGTCGAAGCACACCGCAGTGCGGGCGCTGCATCGGGCGGCGGCTCGGCGGTGCTGTTCTCCACCATCGTCGCGCGCATCGGCGTGGTCAACCACGAGGCGGTCGCGGCCGCGAAAGGCGCGATCGAGGCGCTGGTGCGTTCCGCGGCGGCGACCTATGCGCCGAACGACATCCGCGTCAATGCCATCGCACCGGGACTGATGGAAACGCCGATGGCCGCGCCGCTGCTGTCGAACGACAACATCCGGCAGGCGGCCGCACGGCAGTATCCGATCGGCGGCATCGGGCAGCCGGAGGAGGTCGCATCGCTGGTCGACTGGCTGCTGTCGGCGCCCGCGCGCCGGGTGACCGGGCAGGTGATCGCCGTCGACGGCGGCTTCAGCACGACAAGGCCCCTGATCCGCGGCTGAGCCCGGGATCGAGGTCGAACGATGCCGACGAAGCCACAGCCGTTCAAGGGCAACAAGCAGTCATTGCCGCAGAAGCCGTGCGTCGCCTGCGGCCTGCCGATGACATGGCGCAAGCGCTGGCGCAACACCTGGGACGACGTGAAGTACTGCTCGGACGCCTGCAGGCGCAAGGGCGGCGCCGGACACCGGACCACGTCCGGCGGGCCATGACCGTCGCGGCACGGTCATCTGGCAGGGCGATCATCGGGAGACCCTCGACCCAGGACCCGACATGCCGCGACCGGACACCAGGATCCCGCATCTGCCCGATGGCGTGATCGGCAACGAAGCGGCGCAGGAACAGCCGCGTTCGCCATGGTTGATCGTGCTGCTGTTCGCCACGGTGTTCGGCGTGCTCCAGACGAGCTGGTGGGCGGCGCGCGGCACGGCCATGGAACGCGCCGTCATCCACACCGCCACCGTCGTGCCTGCAGCCGCGCTGGTCGACTGGATCGACCCCGCGCTGGAGGCCCGGCCGCGCGGGGCGACCATCGAAGCCCGCGGCGGCGGGCTCAACGTCCTGCGCGGCTGTGAAGGCGTCGAGATCCTGTTCCTGCTGGTCGCCGCGCTGGTCGCGCTGCCCCTGGGCTGGAAGCGGCGGACAGTCGCCCTGCTGCTCGGCACGTTGATGGTGTTTGCACTGAACCAGGCTCGTATCGTCGCCCTGTTCTTCGCCTGGCGGGTGGACCGCAGCCTTTTCGAAGTGCTGCACAGCCTGGCGCTGCCAGCCTTGCTGGTGATCGCGGTCACGGTGTTCGTGCATCTCATGGCGGGCGCGCGGCGGCGCCCCGGCACCCTCGTCGATGCCTGACGGAGACGTCGCCGCCCGCGCCGCAGGAAGCGCGCATTTCGTCCGCTTCCTGCTCGCGCTGTTGCTGCTTTCAACCGCCGCCGGCAGTGTGGCCTGGCTGTCCGGGGCGCGCATGGTCTCGGCCCTGATGCCCGCGACCCACTGGATGCTGGACAGGATCGACGACCGTATCGGCACCACAGTCCTGACCGTGGAGCGCGGACGCAGCGAGACGGTCATCCGCATGCGCAACCGGGTGGTTCAGCCGGTCGTGATCGGCGCCGCCGCCGTGTTCCCGACCGGACAGGACGGGTTCGAGTTCGCCACGCCGCTGTTCGGGATGCTGGTGCCCTTCGTGCTGGCCGTGGGCCTGGCCGGTGCCTGGCCGGGCTCCCTGCCGCGCAGGCTGCTCAGCGCCGCGCTCGCCGGGGCACTGGCCGTGGCCTGGCTGCTGGTGGACCTGCCGCTGTCGCTGCACGGATTCGCCTGGGGCGCCCTGCGCGACGGCCATGCACCGGGAACCTTCTATTCCTCGATCCTGTGGCTCGAGTTCATGCATTCGGGCGGGCGGCTTGCCGTGGGCGTGCTGCTCGCGGCACTGGCCTGCCTGGCGGTGCACCCCCGCAGGCCCCGCGCGGCTCCCTCGACAGTCGTTCCATGAGCCCCTCTGCACAGGGCTGGTGCGACAGCGAAGGGAGCAGAAGAGGCAGGGCGCGGGCGACCCCGTACGCTGCCCGGCCTGAGGTCAGCCGGGTCGACGCGTCGCAGGCAGTTCAAGCACCCGCTCGCCGGCCACGACATACACCCGGCCGGCGGCCTGGCGGTCGAGCACGAAGCCGCCGGTGAACGCCCCGAACGCAGGCAGCACGCCGACGCCCTCACCGAACGCGAAGCACGGCGTGCGCACCCGATCGCGCCCGCTGCCATGGAGGGTGACCACCGGATGCACATGGCCGGCCAGCACATAGCGCCCGGCCAGCGGCTCGGGATGGTGGCGCAGTGCGAACGGACCGATGTCGTGCGGATCGCGATGCACCTGGATATCCAGTGCCGGCGGCAGTTCACCGGCATGCGCGTCATGGTTCCCGGGCACCAGTTCCAGCGACAGCGCCGGCCGTCGCCCGCGCCAGTCGATCAGCGCATGGAAGGTGGCCGATCCGGGCAGCAGCCGTCCGTGCATCAGGTCGCCGAGAAATACGATGCGCTCGACCGCGTGGCGCACCACCAGTTCGTCGAGCACCTGCAGGTTGCGCGCGGTGGTTCCCGCCGGCACCGGCACGCCCAGCGTACGAAACCGCGCAGCCTTGCCGAAGTGCGCATCGGCCACCATCAGCAGGCGCCGGGCCGGCCAGAACAGCGCACGCTCGGGCAGCAGCAGCAGCGACTCGCCTTCGATCTCGATGGCCGCGCTCATCCGGCCCCCGCCGCACGTTCCAGCTCCGCGACCATGCGCGCGATGCGGTCACCGACCTTCTCGGTCGACACCTTCTCGCGGATGCGGGCGGCCATCAGCGGGAAGGCGAACGGCGTCGGGTGCTCGACCGCCACCAGCCGCAGCGTCATCGCACGCATCCGGGCCAGCGTATCGGTGAGGCGCTCGAGGTCGAGTTCGTCGCGCATCACCTCGGCGCGCGCCTGTGCGAGCAGCAGGTTGCCCGGGTCGTGCTTCTCGAACACATCGTGCAGCAGGCCGGCGCTGGCCTGCAGTTCGCGCGCCCGCTTGGGCTGGCCAGGGAAGCCGGTGAACACCAGCCCCGACACACGCGCGATCTCGCGGAACTGCCGGCGCGCGAGCTCGCCCGCATTCAGGCTCTCGAGCAGGTCTGCCTGCAGGCCTTCGGCATCGAGCAGCCCGCCTTCGAACGCCGACTTCCAGTCGACCGGCACCGGCGACAGCAGCTCGAACCCGTAGTCGCTGACCGCGACGCTGAACGTGTTCGGTGCCGCACGCGCCACGCGCCATCCGAACAGCGAAGCAAGGCCGGTGTGTACCAGGCGCCCGCCGAACGGGAAGCAGAACAGGTGGTGCCCCTCGCGCGTGCGCACGGTCTCGACCAGCAGTTCGTCCGCGCGCGGCATCACCGACCAGCGCTGCTGCAGTTCGACCAGCCGCGAGACCGCGCGCAGCTCCGGCAGGCTGCGGTCGCCCTCGCCGGCCCGCCCGATCAGGTCGACCACCGCCCGGGCGAGTTCGGTGGACAGCGGACTGCGTCCGCCCTGCCAGCGCGGCACAGCAGCGGTGCCGGCCTTCGCACGCTGCACGTACGCGGTCATCTCGCGGATGCGCACCAGCGACAACAACCGCCCACCGAGCAGGAATGCCTGCCCGGGCTTGAGCCGGCTGACGAACGACTCCTCTACCGTACCGACCCGGCCACCGCTGATGAACCGGACATCCATCGCACTGTCTGCGGTGATGGTGCCGATCGACATCCGGTGCCGGCGCGCAATGGCGCGGTCCGGCACGCGGTAGCGTCCATCCTCGGACTGCACCACGCGCCGATATTCGGGATAGGCATGCAGCGACCCGCCGCGGGTGACGAAGTCGATCGCCCAGTCGAACGCCGCGCGATCGAGATGGCGATAGGCCCAGGTGGTGCGCACCTCGGCATACAGGTCATCGGCCTCGAAGCCGCCGCCGAGCGCGACCGTGACCAGGTGCTGCAGCAGCACGTCGATCGGGGCTTCCGGCGGCGTGCGGGATTCGACTCGCCGTTCACCGGCGGCGATGCGCGCCGCCGCAGCCTCGATCAGCTCGAAGCTGTGCGTGGGCACGCAGGAGATGCGCGATACCCGGCCGGGTGCATGACCCGAGCGGCCGGCGCGCTGGAGCAGCCGCGCGATGCCCTTCGGGCTGCCGATCTGGATCACCCGTTCGACCGGCAGGAAGTCCACCCCGAGGTCGAGCGACGAGGTGCACACCACCGCCTTCAGGCGGCCTTCCTTCAGCCCGAGCTCCACCCAGTCGCGCAAACGCCGGTCGAGCGAACCATGATGGAGCGCGATCATGCCCGCCCACTCGGGTCTCGCTTCGAGCAGGGCCTGGTACCACTGCTCTGCATGCGAACGGACGTTGGTGAACACCAGCGTGGTCGACGCCGAATCGATCTCGCGCGCGACCGGCTCCACCATGCGCATGCCGAGGTGGCCAGCCCAGGGAAACCGATCGGGCGAATCGGGGATCACCGTGTCGACCAGCACCCGCTTGGCTGCCTTGCCCTGGACCAGCACACCCGCGCCGCGGGTCGAACCGAGCAGCGCGTCGCGCGCCTGGCCGAGGTTGCCGATCGTCGCCGACAGTCCCCAGATGCGCACGCCGGGACTGAACCGTGCCACGCGCGCCAGCGCAAGCTGCGCCTGCACGCCGCGCTTGCTGCCGAGCAGTTCGTGCCATTCGTCGACCACCACCAGCCGTACGTTGCCCAGCAAGGACGCCGCCTCAGCCTGTGCCAGCATCACCGAAAGGCTCTCCGGCGTGGTGACCAGCGCGGTCGGCGGCCTGCGCTGCTGGCGTGCCCGCTCGGCGCTCGCGGTATCTCCAGTGCGCAGGCCGACCGTCCAGTCGAGTCCGAGCTCGGCCAGCGGCTCGGCCAGCGCACGCGCGGTGTCTGCGGCAAGCGCGCGCATCGGCGTGATCCAGAGCACGGTGTACGGCTGCGGCTTCGCGCGCCGGCTGCCGCCGCGCAGCGCCTCGATCAACGCGGCGAACCACACCGCATAGGTCTTGCCCGAACCGGTGGTGGCATGCAGCAGCCCGCTGCCACCGCGCGCATAGGCCTGCCAGAGCTCGCGCTGGAAGGGGAACGGGCGCCAGCCACGCCGTTCGAACCAGCGCGCCAGTTCAGCAGGCAGGCGTAGTGAGGGCCCGGGTGGATCGGCGCGCGCCGCGTCTGGCAATGGCAGGGCCGTTGGCACAGGCACCGGCGCGGCCGCGGGGTCGTTCATGGCCCGCCTGCCGGCGGGGCATTTGTTGACACATCCAGCGACGGCACGAGCGCAGGCACGCCGGCGATCCAGCCTTCCAGTGGATCGACGCCGGCCGGCACGCCGAAGCGTGGCTGCTGCAGCGCCCATCCCGCCTGCACCGCGCACACGATCGCATCGAGGGTGTCGCCGCTGGCATCGGCCACTGCACGGTCGAGCAGCGGCTGCGGGCCCGATACACGGATGCCCAGGGGATGGTCGCCCCGGCACAGCGCTTCAAGGATCGTCGCCCGCGCCGCGTGACGCTCCACCGTCTGCTTCGCACGCGTATCGCTCTTGTACGGATGGCGGGTGATCGCGCGCACCAGGTAGCCCGGGTACGCCTCGACGGCCACCCGCTGCGCATCGCCCTCGACATGGCCGGCGACGGTGACCCCGGCGCGCGCGAGGCGCGGCGCCCCCTCCAGGAACATCAGCGCCACCGGTGGATTGACCAGCTTCAGCGGACTGTGCGAACCCGCCGGCCGGTCGACTGCACGATGCACATAGCGATCGCCGACCGCGCGTACCTGCCGATGGGCATCCAGGCAGGCGCGGAATTCAGGGCGGGGCATCGCCGCGCAGGCGAGCGTCAGGCTGCGCCAGTCGGGCGGCCAGCCCAGTTCGGCCACCGCCGTGCGCGGCAGGCCGAACGGAAAATCGAAACCGCCGAGCCACGGGCCCGGCTCGGCGAGAAGGGCTTCGAACGCGGCGAAGGTGTCGAGCGCCTCGACCGCGTCGACCTGCAGCACCTGTGCCTGCGCGGGTCTGTCCACGAGACCCTCCGCGAGCCGGGCGCGCGCGACGGTGATCGGCTTCGAGCGGCGTGGTGCGCTGGTGAAGTCGACGCCGAGCAGGCGGCAACGATCGAGCATCCGGTTCAGCATGCGCCGCTCACGAAAGCGCCGCTGCGAGCGTTCGCAATTGCGCCAGCGTATCGGCGTCCTCGATCCGCTTGTCGTCGCGCAGGCGAAGGATGCGCGGGAAGCGAACAGCGATGCCCGACTTGTGGCGCGGACTCTGCGCGATCCCTTCGAACCCGATCTCGCACACCAGCTTCGGCGTCACGCTGCGCACCGGACCGAACTTCTCGATCGTGTGCTGGCGGATGTACGCATCGACACGGGCGATCTCGGCATCGGTCAGTCCCGAATACGCCTTGGCGAACGGAACCAGCGCGCCTTCATGCCAGAGCGCGAACGTATAGTCGGTATAAAAGCTTGCCCGGCGGCCGTGACCGCGCTGTGCATAGACCAGCACCGCATCGATCGACAGCGGATCGATCTTCCACTTCCACCATTCGCCGACCGGGCTCGAACGGGTGCGTCCGATGCCGTAGGCGGAATCCATCCGCTTCAGCATCAGGCCCTCGACGCCGCGCGCGCGTGCATCCGCGCGCAACGCCGCCAGTCCGGACCATGCCGGCGCATCGACCAGCGGCGATATCGACACGGCGCCGTCATGCAGGTCACCGACCACGGCCTCGAGCCGCGCACGACGTTCGCGCAGCGGCCGCGCGCGCAGGTCGATGCCCTCGTGCTCGAGCAGGTCGTAGGCGATGTAGGCAACCGGCGCACGCGCCAGCACGGCTGCGGACAGCTTCGTGCGGCCGATCCGCTGCTGCAGCAGCGCGAACGGCGCGGCGCGACCCTCGCGCCATGCGACCAGTTCGCCATCGAGCACGATGCCGTCGGGCAGTGCCGCCACCGCACAGGCGACCTCCGGGAAACGCGGCGTCACCAGCTCCTCGCCACGCGACCACAGGAAGGTCTCGCCATTGCGGCGCACGACCTGCGCACGGATGCCGTCCCACTTCCACTCGGCCGCCCATTGCGTGCGATCGCCGAGCGACTCGACCGGTCCCGGCAGCGCATGGGCGAGGAAGAACGGATACGGCCTGCCCGGTGGCACCGCGCCTTCGTCGCGCGCGACCAGACGCAGCCAGGCGCCGGCGTCGGGTTTCCAGTCACCGGCCAGCCGCTCGGCGATCACCTGCGTCGGGAGGCCGCTCGCTTCCGATACGCCCTGCACCACCAGTTGCCGCGACACGCCCACCCTGAAGCCGCCGGTGATCAGCTTGTTCCAGACGAACCGCTCGTGCGCATCGAGCTCGTCCCACCAGCCGTTGAGCATCGACGCCAGCGCCTCGGGTGCGCTGCCCCGGAGTACCAGCAGCCGCTGTTCCACCCATTGATGCAGCGGCACCGGTGGCGCGCCGCCGGTGGCTGACGGCAGCAACAGTGCGATCGTCTCGGCCAGGTCGCCCACCGCCTGGTAGCTTTCCTCGAACAGCCAGTCGGGAACCTGCGCCCGCTCGGCCACGATCGCGCGCAGCGCCTTCACCGGTACCGCCTGCCTGGGCTTGCCGCCACACAGGAAGTACACCGCCCAGGCCGCATCGGCCGGCATCGCACGCCTGAAATAGGCCGCCAGCGCCATGCGCCTGGCGCGGGTCGACGTGGTGGAATCGAGCGCCCGATAGAGCGCGGCGAACTCACGCATCGACGACATCGCCAGCGAGCGGCACGTCGACGGACGCCGCCGGCAGGTCCGCTGCGCCCGTTTCGTCCGGCTCGCCCGTGTACTGCGCGTCGAACTCGCGGGTCTCGAAGGTCCGCCCATCCAGGCCGCGATCGCACAGGTAACGCGACAGCGATGCCGCATAGCCATGCGTCGCGTAGATGCAGGACGCGCCGCTCGCCTCGATGGCGCTCAACAGGCCGGGCCAGTCGGCATGGTCGGACATGACGAACCCGCGGTCCACCGATCGCCGACGGCGTGCGCCGCGCAGCTGCATCCAGCCGGATGCGAACGCATCGCTCGCATCCGGGAACCTGCGTAACCACGGTGTCGATTGCGCAGACGGCGGCGCGACCACCAGCGCACCGGCCAGCGCGGCACGGTCCGCGCTGCGCGCCGGCCCGGACACGGTGATCGTATCCGGCAACGACACGCCGGCCTCGCGATAGCAGCGGTTGAGCAACTCGACCGCGCCATGGCAGACGATCGGCCCGATCGCCGCGTCGACGCCGGCGAGGATGCGCTGCGCCTTTCCGAATGCATAGGCGTAGACCACGCTCGGCCGCCCCGCTGCCGCATTGCCGCGCCACCAGTCGTCGATCTCGGCGAACAGCCGGCCGGGCGGCGCCCAGCGATAGATCGGCAGGCCGAAGGTCGACTCGGTGATCAGTACGTCGGCACGCACCGGATCGAAAGCGACGCAGGTCGGATCGGCATCGAGCTTGTAGTCGCCGGTGACCACCCAGGTCTCGCCACCGACCTCCACCCTCACCTGCGAGGAACCCAGCACATGCCCGGCCGGGTGGAGCGAGACACGGGCATCGCCGATCGTCGTCCTTTCTCCGTAACCGACCGCATCGATGGAAACCGGGCCGAGGCGGGCGAGCAGCACGCCGAGCGCGTCACGCTGCGCAAGATAGCGTGCGTGGCCGCGGCGGGCATGGTCGGCGTGTGCATGTGTCAGCACCGCCCGGTCGACCGGACGCCAGGGATCGATGTAGAAGTCGCCGGCCGGGCAGTACAGCCCTGCCGGCCTCAGTTCGAGGACCGCCATCTGCCGGGTGTCCGTTCCAGGTCGCTGGCCGTGCCGGGTCGTCCGGCGGCGGCCCGGGTCAGGACTGCGTGACGCCGGACTGCGTGGCCGACTGCGCCGGCGTGGGCGGCGCAACCACCGCCGCCGGCACCCGCTGGGCGAAGCTGGCGCAGGACAGTGCGGTGTCGAGCAGGTCGCGGGCCAGCGGCTCGGTCACCGTGCGCGGCGCCGGGATCATCGCCACCCGCAGCGCCATCGCCATGGCCAGCGCCTGCATCACGTCGCCGTTGCTGACCCCCTCGCGATCGGCGACCCGTGCATCGATCGCGGACAGCAGGGCGGTCAGCAGTGCGCTGACATCGGTCTCGTTGCGCGTCTCGGCATGCAGGTCGAAGGTGACATCGATCGTTTCACCGGTCGCGGTGGTCGCGCGGTAAGGCAGATGGCTGTTCATGAGCGTGCGCAGGTCCGAGAAGGTCGACAGCGCGATGGTAGCCGACGGCGCCGCACGCCGACGCGTCGCGATCGATGCCCATGGCGCATGGGTGGCCGTCGGCAGCACGGTATAATTGCGTAGTCAAGATTTCAACCACAGATCAACCCGGCGGCGGCGCCAGTGCCGCACGCACCTCTCGGACCCAAACGACAATGTCCACGCTCATCTGCGGCTCGATCGCCTTCGACACCATCATGGTGTTCCACGACCGGTTCAAGAACCACATCCTGCCGGAGAAGATCCAGATCCTGAACGTGGCCTTCCTGGTGCCCGACATGCGTCGCGAGTTCGGCGGCTGCGCCGGGAACATCGCCTACACGCTGAAGATGCTCGGCACCGAACCCACGATCATGGCGACCGTCGGCGACGACTCGGCCCCCTACCTGGCACGGCTCGACCAGCTCGGCCTGTCGCGCAGCCATGTGCGCGAGGTGCCCGGCAGCTTCACTGCGCAGGCGTTCATCACCACCGACCTGGATGACAACCAGATCACCGCGTTCCATCCGGGCGCGATGAACCATTCCCACCTGAACAAGGTGTCCGACGCCGCAGGCACCCGCCTCGGCATCATTTCACCGGACGGGCGCGACGGCATGATCCAGCATGCGCAGCAGTTCGCCGAGGCCGGTGTCCCGTTCATCTTCGATCCGGGCCAGGGACTGCCGATGTTCGACGGCGCAGACCTGATGCGCTTCATCGATGCGGCCACCTACGTGACCGTCAACGACTACGAGGCACAACTCCTGCAGGACCGTACCGGGCAGACGCTCGAAGCGCTGGCGACGAAGGTGAAGGCACTGATCGTCACCCTCGGCGGCAACGGCTCGCACATCTATACCGGTGGTCAACGCATCGAGATCCCCGGCGTTAAGGCGGAAGTGGTCGACCCCACCGGATGCGGTGATGCCTACCGGGCCGGCCTGCTGCATGGCCTGTCTTCGGGGATGGACTGGCCGACCATCGGGCGGCTTGCGTCCCTGGTCGGCGCGATCAAGATCAGCAGCCGGGGTGGACAGAACCACCGCTTCACCCGCGATGAGATCGCGGTGCGGTACCGTGAGGCATTCGGCTCGAGCCTCGACTGAACAGGGCAGCCCCGCCGGGGCCGGGCCCGCGCAGGAGAATCAGGATGAAGAGAATTCAGGCAACGGCCCTCGCACTTGCGTCCATGCTGGTTCTTTCGGCATGCGCGCCCGGGCAGGGTGCAAACACTTACTCACGAAGCCAGGCGCGAACCGAGCAGAGCGTCCGCCTGGGCACGGTCGAAGGCGTGCGCACGGTGCGACTCGAAGGCACGCGCACGCCGATCGGCACGATCGCCGGCGGCGTGGTGGGTGGCGTGGCCGGCAGCACGATAGGCGGCGGCCGCGGCAGCACGATCGCGGCGGTGCTCGGCGCACTGGCCGGGGGCCTGGCCGGATCGGCGATCGAAGAGGGCGTGACGCGCAAGGAAGGCGTAGAGGTCACCGTGCGCCTGGACAACGGAAACATCATCGCGATCACCCAGGAAGCCGACGAGACGTTCAAGCCCGGCGAGCGCGTGCGGGTGCTTTCAGGCGGCGGCGTGTCGCGCGTCACGCGCTGACCGGTTCACGGATCGGGATACCGGCCGGGAGCCACGGCGCCCGCCGGCAGTCAGTCGGCTTCCGTCAGTCGGCTTCCGTCAGTCGGCTTCCATCTGCGATTGCACCGGGCAATCGATCGAAAACCGCCGACCATCCTCCAGCCGGAACGCCGTCAGCTGCCGACCCCATACACATCCGGTGTCGAGGCCGAGCACCCCGTTGCGCTCGACCAGCCCGAGCGCGGACCAGTGCCCGAACACGATCGAGGCGGGCAACGGCGCGCGCAACCCTGAGTCGAACCAGGGAACGAACCCGGCCGGGGCGCGTTCAAGCGCGCCCTTGTGCTTGAAATCGAGGTTGCCGCGGGAATCCACCAGGCGCATCCGGGTGAACACGTTGACCACGAACCGCGCGCGGGCATGGCCGGTGAGTGCAGGATCCCAGGCCTCGGGTTCGTTTCCATACAGCTCGGCGAAGAAGTCCAGGTATCCAGGCCCGGCCAGGCGCGCTTCCGTTTCCCGGGCGAGCGCCACCGCCTCTTCCAGCGTCCATTGCGGCAGGATGCCGGCATGCACCATCACATGCGCGCCCTGCGCATGCAGCAACGGCTGTCGCCGCAGCCAGCCGAGCAGTTCGTCGCGGTCGGGTGCGTCGAGCACGTCGTCGAAGGTGTCGCCGCCGCGCTTGCGCGTCATGCCGGAGGCAACCATCAGCAGGTGGATGTCATGGTTGCCGAGCACGGTGACCGCGCGCGGGCCCAGACCGGAGACGAAGCGCAGCACCGCCAGCGACTGGCTGCCCCGGTTCACCAGGTCGCCGACCAGCCAGAGGCGGTCGTGCCTTGCATCGAAGCCGATCGAACCGAGCAGTTCCATCAGCGAGTCGTAGCAGCCCTGGATGTCGCCGATCGCGTACGTTGCCATGATCGATCGAATCTAGCACGGGCCCGGTGCGCTGCGCATGACAAGTCCGGGGATCGGGGTTAGACTCGTTCGCAATAACGGAACGTCCTCCCACCTGAACAGGACCCTCGCCATGACCATGAAGCTCCGCCACATCGCCCTGTCCGTCCCCGACGTCGCAGCCGCGCAGAAGTTCTTCGAAGAAGCATTCGGCATGACCAAGGCTGGCGACGCCCAGAACGGCGTCTATGTCACCGACGGCACGATCAACGTCGCACTGCTCAACAAGCATGGCAAGGCCGAAGGCATCGACTCGAACGGCCCGTTCTACGGCGTGATGCACTTCGGCATGTGGGTCGACAACCTCGAGGAAGCCGAGAAGCAGGTCGAGAAGGCCGGCGGCACCTACCTGTACGGCCGACCGACCTCGGCCGCGAAGAGCTTCTACGAGGTGAAGTACAAGGACCCGAACGGCATCGTGTTCGATGTCACCGCCAGCGGCTGGAAAGGCGCGACGAAGGAAGTCAAGCCGGTCGAGTAGACCCGCCCCACGGCATCACCCGGCGCCCGCGCGCCGGAACCCCTTGCGCAACTCCCGCGTACCCCAGGACACTGCCATGCTCTCGAAGAACGCCCCGGTGATCGTCGTCGGTGCCGGCCCGGCCGGCTGCTCCCTTGCCCTCTACCTCGCCCAGCACGACGTGAACACGCTGCTGATCGAAACCTTCACCGAGGCCAACTTCCTCGACCAGGCGCCACGCACCGGCAGCATCCATCCGTCAACGCTCGAGATGTTCGCCGACCTCGGCCTGTACGAGCGCATCGAGCCGCGCGGCCTGATCGCCCCGACCTTCCAGTTCTGGGACCGCCTGACCGACAGCATGATCGCCGAGTTCGACCATGCAGTGCTCAAGGACGACACGCGCTTTCCGTTCGTCCTGCAGTGCGAGCGGATCAAGGTCGCCGAAGAGGCGATGAAGATGCTGCGCACCTACCCGAACGTGAAGATCCGCATGGGCACCACGCTCGAGGACATGGAGCAGGATGCCGACGGCGTCACCGCCATCGTCACCAATGAAGGCGGCGAGACCGAGCGCATCCGCGGCTCGTTCATCATCAGCGGCGAGGGCGCGCGCAGCGTGGTGCGCAAGGCGTCGAACATCGCGTTCGAAGGCTATACCTATCCCGATCAGGTGCTGACCGTGTCGGTGGTGCACGACTTCGACAAGCTTCACGGCTACTCGTACCGCAACTACCTGTCCGACCCCGACCAGTGGGCGAACCTGTTCAAGTGGGGCCAGCCCGAGCGCTGGCGCGTGCACTTCCCGACCAGCCTCGACGACGACCCCGAGATGCTGCTGTCGGACGACTACTGCCAGAAGCAGTTGCAGAAGTTCCTGCCCAACTCGAAGCCCTACGACATCGTCTACCGCAAGCTGTACTCCAGCCACCAGCTGGTCGCCGATACGTTCAACGTCGGGCGCGCACTGCTCGCTGGCGACTCGGCCCACGTGAACAGCCCGATCGGCGGCGTCGGCATGAACAGCGGCGTGCACGATTCGATCAACCTCGGCGAGAAACTGGTCGGCATCCTCGACGGCAGCATGGACATGTCGGTGCTCGACCGCTACACGCGCCAGCGCAAGCACGTGGCGGTGAACCACGTGAAGACCATCACCGAGCGCAACAAGAAGCTGATCAACGAGCGCGACCCGGAAGTGCGCAAGCGCAACCACGACATGCTGCACGACACGGCGGCCAGTCCGAAGCTGGCGCGCGAATACATCCTGCGCACCTCGCTGATGAAGAGCCTGGACGAGGTCGCCGCGATTCAGTGACCGCCGGAAGGTTCCTGCGCCGCCGCTGCTGGCGGCGCAGCAACCCCGGCAGGGGCGCGGCCCGCACCACGTGCACTGCGGGCCGGCTGCGCGCGCGAGGCGACGGCAGCTTGCGGGGGCACGTGCGCCGAGATCAGGTCGGCCATCTCGACGGCTGCCTGCGCGAAGGCGGTGATCTGCGCGCGGGTGAAGCCGAGCTTGCGCCGCGATCCGACCAGAACCGCCGTCAGGGCTCCGGACGGCTCGACGATCGGCGCCGCCACGCTGAACGAACCCGGAACCGTCTCGCCCTCGCTGATCGCATAGCCCCGCTCGCGCGTGGCGCGCACCGCCTTCAGGAAGTCGGCCTCGGTGGTGATCGACTTCAGCGTGTAGCGCGGCAGCCCGTGCAGCGCGATCAGCTCGCGGATCTGGTCGTCGCTCAGGAAGGCCGCGCGCACCTGTCCGCCCGCGCCATAGTTGAGCGGGATGCGGGCACCCGTGGGCACGTGCAGTTCCGGATCGTCCTCGGTCTCGACCGTGTCGACGATCAGCAGGTCCGTATCGTCGACCAGGCGCAACGAGACGCTGGCTTCGAACCGGCCCGCGAGTTCACGCAACTGCGCGCGCGCCCAGCTCATGGTGTTCGAATGCCGCCCGGCGAGTGCGCCAATCTCGAACGCCTTGTAGCCGAGGCAGTAGCGGCGGGTGCGCGGGTCACGCCGCAGGTAGCACATGTCCTCGAGCGTCTTGATCGCGCGGTGTACCCGGCTCTTGTGCACGCCGAGTTCGCGCGCCACCTCGCTCACGCCCAGCTCGGGGCGGCTTTCCGAGAACAGGCTGAGGATCTGCAGGCCACGGCGCAGGCCGGCAGACCGGTCGGCCGCGCGCGGCGCGCGTTGAGTTAGAGTTGGAGTCCGGTCCATTGTGTGATTCTCCCATTACCGGCCCCGCGCGGCAGCCCTCCGTCGCACATTGGGCCGATTCTTGCTTTTTGACGGCTGTTCATCGCAAGGAGAGAACCCTGATGCTTCAATCCATGACCTGCAGCCGCCTGCAGCCGATCCCCGAAGCCTTCATCGCCCCGCACGGCAGCGTCCTGCGGCGCGCCGCGGCAGGTGCCGCCTGCGTGTTCGCGGCCGTCGCCGTCGCGGACATCCGCCCGGCCGCTGCGCAGGGCTTCCCGAACAAGCCGGTGCGCATCATCTCCCCCTTCGAGGCTGGCGGCAGCAACGATGGCGTGATCCGGCCGGTCAGTCCGCGCATGGGCGAACTGCTCGGGCAGCAGGTGCTCGTGGAGAACCGGCCTGGCGCCGGGGGCGTGGTCGGCAGCGAAGTGGTCGCTCGCGCCAACCCCGACGGCTATACGCTGTTGGTCGGCACCACCTCGACCCACGCGATCAATCCGAGCCTGCGCAAGCTGCCCTACGATGCAGAGCGGGATTTCGCCCCGGTCGGGCTGATCGGCGTGTCACCTTACGTGATGCTCGTGAATCCGTCGCTGCCCGCGAAGACGGTGAAGGAGATGATCGCGCTTGCGCGAAAGAAGCCGGGAGCGATCGAATACGGGTCCGGCGGCATCGGTACCCCGGGGCACCTGGCCGGGGCGGTCTTTGCCCGGATGACCGGCACCGAGCTCGTCCACGTCCCGTACAAGTCGGGAGCCTCGTCCATCACCGACGCCGTGGCCGGGCGCATCTCGATGGTGTTCACGACCATGCTGGTGGCCGACTCGCTGATCGAATCGGGCCGGGTCCGCGCGCTGGGCGTGACCACGCGCACCCGGCTGCCGCGGTTCCCGAACCTGCCGACCGTGGACGAGTCCGGCCTGCCCGGCTACGAGTTCACGCTCTGGCTCGGCGTCCTCGCGCCAGCGAAGACGCCCGAACAGGCCATCACCCGGCTGAGCGACGCACTGGCCGGTGCCCTGCGCGACAAGCCGACCCAGACCACGCTCGCCGGGCAGTCGGTCGAAGTGCTGTTCGAGCCGCCGAAGACCTTCGGTGAACGCATCCGGCGCGATCTGGCCGCCTACGCGAAGGTGATCAGGGAGACGGGCCTGAAAGTCGAGTGATGCGCCGGGGGATCCCCGCAGTTTCCTCAGCGGGGAGACAACCCGAGCATCGCCAGCATCGCCCGTCCGGCCGCGCCGAACGGATTGGCCGCGGTCTCGGCGATCTCGAAGTGGTTGTAGCCCTCGACCACCTCGAAGGTCACCTGCTTTCCGGCATCCTTCAGCGCCTGCGCGAAGTCGCGCGACTGGCGCTGGAACTCGGGCG
>JBIITW010000075.1:0-19850 GCA_044340265.1 Burkholderiales bacterium
GCCAAGCCGGTCTGGAGGCCCGGCACAAGCGTCGCTTCCGGGTCATCGTAGAGCATCGTCACACGCCTGAGCCGGCGTCAGACCTGCTCGAACGCAAGTTCATTGCGAGCGCGCCCGATCGCGTCTGGGTCGGTGACATGACCTTCATGCGCACGCGCCAAGGTTGGGCGAATAGTACTTTCAAACACCCTTTCGAGCGCCTGGCCGCGGCCCGACTCACCCGGTGGCGCGCGAGCCGCATACAGCGCCCGCTGCGGTTGCACCCTGCCCAATGCGTGATCCCGATGCGCAAGGATGCGCGCAATCACCCCGGGGTCCTCGATGCTCGCCACGAGCTTCAGCCGTGCGCCACAATATCCTCCGCGATAGCGCGTCAGGTGTCCGCGCGGGGACGGCACCAGCGCCGGCCATGGCCTCTACAATTTCGGGCTGACATCCGGAAGACCGGGGCCCTCCTGGCCCCGTGGATGCAAAGGAAAACTGCGTGAGCACGGGCCTGATTGCACTGTTGGATGATGTGGCTGCGATAGCCAAACTGGCTGCGGCTGCGCTGGACGACGCCGCTGCACAAGCGGCCAAGGCGGGCTCGAAGGCGGCGTCCAAGGCAGCTGGCATCGTCATCGACGACGCCGCAGTCACGCCGCGTTATGTGGTGGGTTTTGCTGCCGACCGGGAACTGCCCATCATCGGCAGGATCGCCGCCGGTTCGCTGAAAAACAAGCTGCTGTTGTTGCTGCCGGGCGCGCTGCTGCTCGGCTTTTATGCGCCCTGGGCCATCACGCCGCTGCTGATGCTGGGGGGCGCATTTTTATGCCTGGAGGGCTGGCACAAGGTGTCTGACCTGCTGGGCTGGGGCGCTCAGGCGGCTGCGAGCGACGCTGACGGTGACGGCCTGTCTGACGGCGATGAAGCCAAGATGCCCGCAGACCTGGAAAACGAACGGGTGGGCAGCGCCATCCGCACTGACTTGATTCTGTCGGCCGAGATCATGGCCATCACGCTGGCCACGCTCACCGGCCTGGCCTTGTGGGTGCAGGCGGTGGTGCTGGGCCTGGTGGGCTTGGGCATGACGGTGGGTGTGTACGGCGCGGTGGCGCTCATCGTCAAGGCCGACGACTTTGGCGTCCTGCTGGCCCGCACCGGCAACGGTGCCGTGCGCGCGCTGGGCCGCGGCATCGTGCTGGGCATGCCCCTGTTCCTGAAGCTGCTCAGCACCGTGGGCATGGTGGCCATGCTGTGGGTGGGCGGACACATCGTCGTCTACGGCGCTTATGAGCTGGGCCTGAAAGCGCCCGAGTTGTGGGCGCAGGGTGTCACCGAAGCGGCACGCGCCGCCGCGCCGCTGGCCCCGGGCCTGGTAGCCTGGGTGGTGCGGGCGGCCCTCGATGCCGTGGCCGGGCTGGCTGTGGGTGCGGTGGTGGCACCGCTGGTGAGCCATGTGCTGGCCCCCGCTGCGAGCCGGCTCAAGGCCCTTTGGCCGGGCAAGGCCGCGTAAGGCTGCACCGCAGGCGTGACCAACGCACGCAGGCCACTGTGCGGGCCGAGCACCCCGTGATGGCACGTCAGGTGCCTGCGCGAGGGTCGGCCCAATGCTGTTAGCCTCACAGGGGTGGCAGGGCTTTTGCCATGCCAGCCGAGGCGATCGTGCCCCATCTGAAAGTGAATTCACCATGACCAGCCCGCTGTACAACGCCTCCGTTCCCGTCATGCAGCAGATGCTGCTCGCCTTGTCGGACGTGCTCAAGAAAGCCGAAGAGCACGCCACGCAAAAGAACATCGATCCCAATGCCCTGCTCCAGGCGCGGCTGTTTCCCGACATGTTTCCGCTGATTCGTCAGGTACAGATCGCCGCAGACTTCTCCAAGGGCATTTCTTCCCGTCTGGCGGGTGCCGAGGTGCCGTCCTGGCCCGACACCGAAGTCAGCTTCGCGGACTTGCAAGCGTTGATCGCCAAGGCTCTGGCCCACGTCGGCTCCTTCACGCCTGATCAATTTGATTCAAGTGAAAGCCGCGAGATCGTGTTGCGCCCTGGCACCCCCAAAGAAAAAAAGCTGATCGCCAGCGCCTATCTTCTGCACTACGGCCTGCCTCAGTTTTTCTTCCACGTGACCACCGCCTACGCCATCTTGCGGCACAACGGTATCGAGATCGGCAAGCGCGACTACATGGGTACTTATTGACGCTGGCACACGACCCGTCGCGGGCGTGCAGCGTCGGGTCTGGGCTGGCGGTTTTGCAGCGACAGCAGCCGATCAGGTTCGCCCGGACGCCAGACCCCACCCTGCGGATGCGGGAAAATCCCCCTTCCCAAGCATTCACTGGAAACTCGCCATGACCGACACCCGCCCCGCCCTGCCCGACCACCTGGCCATCGACCCGCGCAGCCCGCACTATGTGAGCGAGGTGTTCGAGCACGACATCGGCATCCTGTTCGACGGCAAAGAGCGCTTCAACGTGACGGAGTACTGCATCAGCGAGGGCTGGGTGAAGGTGCCGGCCGGCAAGACGGTGGACCGCAAGGGCAACCCGCTGACGATCAAGCTCAAGGGCAAGGTCGAGGCGTTCTACAAGGGCTGAGCCTGCCGGGCGCCGAGCGGGTAAATAGTACTTTCAAGCATCCCTGCGAGCGCCTGGCCGCGGCCTCGAGGTCGAGCGCAACACGGCCCGCCCCGCGGCGCTGCAGCGCCCGCGCAGGGTGCCCCGCGTAGTACAGGTGCAGACTGCTGTGTCGAGCGGGGGCACTGCTGGACAAGATGGACTCCCGTCAGGCCCGCGATCTGCGATCCGGCGTCAACGCCGGGTGAAGGGCAGCATCCGGTGCAGGAAGCCGTCGCGGTCAAACAGGTGGCGCTTCAATCCCAGGCCCACGTGCCAGGCGATGATGATCAGCACCAGGTACGCCGTCACGATGTGCACCACGCGGGCGACGACGGCGAGCCACTCCGTCTTGCCGACTGGATTGAACAACTGGTACCAGCCGAACAGCTTGATCCCGTAATCACCCGCCATGACGAACAGGTAGCCGCTGACCGGCAGCAGGAACATGCACACATAGAGCAGCGTTTCGTTGCGGTGGGAGATCTCGCGCTCGACCGGGGTCAGCGTCGGCGCCCAGTCCGGCAGCGGCGTCAGCTTGCGCCAGGCGTAACGCGCAATGACCAGCGCAAGCAGCACCAGCCCGGCAGACTTGTGCCAGTTGTAATGGTCATCCTGCGTCAACCAGAACACGGTACCGCCCGGCGCGATGCGGGTCATGATGTTGGCGCCGAGGAACTGGTACACGAACAACAGGAACACCGCCCAGTGCAGGAAGCGCGTGACCGCACCGTAGTGCGTTGGGGAATTACGCAGGGGCATGGTGAATTTCTCCGGCGGGTGCGGGCAAATGGTACTTTCAATCGCCCATGCGGCCGCGGCTTCGATGACGCAGGCGTGGGGGGTTTGTCCCGATCTGCGTACGCGTCGCCGAGGCGAGGCGTCGGCTTGTTACCGCCGCACCCACTTCCCGCTCGGATCCCATTTCACAGAGATGCGCTCGCCCCGCTCGGATGGATCACTGCCATCCGGGGACAAACTCATCCTGATCATGACCTCACATTCGTAGTTGCCGGGCGGTGACTGCGGGAGACGCGCGCACGTCTCCTTGCGCACGTCGTAGACGGTAGGGTTCAGGACCGTCTGTCGGCCCGTCGCGGTGGACATGACCGGGAGCCCCCCGGCGTCCTTGATCGCCTTGTACTGCTCGAAGACGAGCGTGCGCACCACCAGCGCGGACGGTTCCTCATCAGGCACCGGGATGCCCTTCGCCTCCGCCACCTGGGCGCGTGGCGTGCATTGCGTGGTGGCTTGAAGGTTCTCGGTGTCCATTGCCGCGTAGTCGACCGGTGGCTCGACGGACAGGGCATTCGCCCACTGGTACTCGAATCCTGCAGGCACTGCGACCGCGGCGATGTCTCCTGGCTGGGTATCGATGAGGCACAGCGAATAGCGCTTGAGCAATTCGTCGAACTCCGCGCGGAAAGGCGCTCTCCATCGCAGGAGAATGCGACCCCGTGCAAACGGAGGGTCGCTACGCCATGCCCCTTGCCGTACGAATACCTTGCCTTCGACGATCAAGGTATTTCCGTCGTAGCGAACGAGTTGATTCGACTCCTTGACGGGGCGTCCATATCCGCTGAACCACAGCGCGACCAGCGAGACACAGGTCAGGAAAAGCAATGTCCGACTCATCCGGGACATCGCGATTCCCACTTGAAAACACGGATCTTCGCGAGGATGCGCTGCGAAGGCTGGACCTGACTCAAGGCTTGAAGCCCTGGTCCTTCGGGTTTTCGTGCAAACGGGCCATTTTCACGAAATGCCAATATCCGTCCTTGATCGCGTCACCGTCTTTGCCGGTGCCTTCATAGTCGATGCGGGTCGCAAGCAGCAATTCGTGTCCAGCGGTGCGCGCAACGAAATCGGTTTGAACGATCTTGACCAGTTTTTCCGGGACCAGTTTCAGCACCCGGGCGGCCGCAGCGTTGCGTGAATGGTGGGTGATCGCAACCTGCCGCCAGCCGTGCCCGACGCAGGGCATTTCAACGTCCGACAGGGATTTTCGGGCGTGCGATGACCAGCTCCCCCCCCCGAACCCAGGCATTCCATCCGATCCATACACCATCGTTCCCGGCGTCCCCGTTTCGATCGCGATGAACCGGTAGACCGACTGGCCGAAAAGCTGTGGCAAATGCCATCGGCGGTGCGCAACGGTCTCGCCGGTTTCATCCAGAAACGAACCTTCGGACGGCTTCTGCAGATGCCAGACCCCCTTGATGTCAGGACAAGGGGAGAACCGAGAGGTTGTCTCCGCGCCCCATTTCTTGCCATACGCCACGGCTACTTCGGGCGGCGGGGGGCCGCTGCAGCCCGCCAGTGCGAGCAGGCCGGAAAGGAGGGCTGACGTGCAGCGAGCGCTCATGGATGGCTATGGATCCTTGGTTTCATTCAGCGAAGGGGGCTGCCTTACCAGACCCCGGATGATCTTCGCATGTTTTCGCGCTGTGGCTGTCCTGGTACTTTCAGACGCTCCTTCCAGCCCCCACGCGCGGCTGCCTGCGGCGGGCCAGCCGCGCGCCGCAACGCACGCAGCTGTCGATCTCGATGCCGAATACCCGCTTCAGACGCTGCGCCCCGCGCAGCGCCACATGGGCCAGCGGCATAACGACAACCACGATCCCCAGCACGGATCGCGTGCTGCGGACTTCGCGACACGGTTGCGGCACGACGGCGTTATCCGGGAGCTTTCCGATCCCGAGTTCGAGCACCTGTGCGATGCGATGCGCCTGCATAGCGACCGCCACACCACGGGTGAGCCAGCGATCCTCGCCTGCTGGGATGCCGATCGGCTCGACCTGGGACGGGTGGGCATCGAGCCCGACCCGGCCGCCTGTGTACCGTGCTGGCGCACCGACCGAGGCCAATAGCGGCGGCGGTGCGGATGGCGGTCGGCAAACCAAGGACCCCGAGGTTCAGAGGAGACCATCCCCCAGGGATTGCCACCAGTTCGTCCTCCCGGCAACAGCAAGCCCTTCGCCTCGCCAGCCGAGTCTCCACGACGCGCACCTCAGGACTTCATCGTCTCCATGAACCAGCCAGTCGGAAGCCGCCGTCCGATACCGGCCGCCTGGGCGCTCTCGTAGACCACCGGTGCCACGGCTGCGAACTGCAGCCCCATCCCGCCGTTGTTCTTGAACACCGTGATGTCGTCGCGCCCTGCACGACCGGGCGACCGGCCCGACACGAGATCGGGAAGGTCGACGATCGTGTCCCAGCTGAGGAGCCCGGCCTCGACGGGTCCGGCCAGGTCACCGTTGCGATGCTCGATCGCGCCGGACTTCGAATGGGCAACCACCCGCGCGGCACGGCGCAGGGTCTCGTCATCCAGTTCCCGGCGGATCGAGCGCTTGTCGCCGCTGACGATGGACACGACATGTGCACCCGGCGACAGCCAGCGCCCGTCGAGCACCGGCTCGCTGGCGTTGGTCGCCGCAATCACGAGGTCCGCCCCGGTGACCGCAGCCCGTGCATCGGCGACCGCCTCGGCAGGCAGCCCGAGCGTGTCTCGAACCCGCGCAGCGAACGCCTCGCGCCGTCCGGCATCGGGGCTGAACACACGGACTCGGCGCAGCTTCCGGATGGCGCCTGCGGCTTTCAGGTGCCACCACGCCTGCTCGCCGGATCCCAACAGCGCCAGGTCCGCCGCATCTTCGCGAGCCAGCAGCCGGATACTCACCGCACTGGTGCAGGCCACGCGCACCAGCTGGACAAGCCCGTCATGGATCAGCGCAACCGGGGCGAGGTCGCGGGTACTGAAGACCAGGATCAGGCCGCAGTAGGTGCCGCCGGGCCCGCGCGCCAGCTTTTCCCGGCGCCTGCGACCATCGACGGCCCCCTCGAAGACGGCGTCCGACGTCAACCGCAACGTCATGTACCCGTCTCCGATCAGTGCGCCTTCCATGCTCTTGAAACAGTAGGTGACGTCCGGTTCATCCAGTGGCACCCGGGTCTGGCTGCGTGCCCGCTCGACCGAACGTCCCTCTGCCATCGCCCGATAGGCACGTTCGAGTGCCGACAGGCACGCGTCGAGATCCAGTACGCGGGCGACATCGTCATTGTCGAGCAGCAGCACCTCGTCGGCCATGTCCCGACTATCTTGCCGTGATGCCCAGCCGGGCCTTGACGCGCTGTGCGTCGGCGATCTCGAGGGCGAGCAGTTTGTTCGCTGCCTCCGGCCCCAGGTAGCCATCGATCTGGGCAGTCTCGACCAGGTACTTCTTCCACTCGTCCGACTTGTGCACCTTCTCGATGGCGCCGGACAGCCTGTCGAGCGTGGCCGCGGGCATGCCGCTGCGTGCCACGAGGCCGCGCCAGTTGTAGCGGACGAAATCCCAGCCGCCTTCGCGATAGGTAGGGATCTCGGGGAAGTCCGACAGCCGCTTCTCCGATGACACGGCAAGCATCCGGATGCGCTTCGAGTCGATCAGGGGCTTGGCATTCCCGGGGTTCGTATGGGCCGCATCGATCTGTCCACCCGCAATCGCCGTCAATACCTGCCCGCCGCCCTGGTAGGGAATCCAGGTCGCCTTGAAGCCCGCGGTTTCCGCGAACATCTCGAACGCGACGCGGTGGCTGCTCATCGCGAGCGGGCCGCCCAGGTTCACGTACTCCGGCTTCTTCCTCGCGAATTCGACCAGTTGCCGGATGTTCCTGAACGGCGTCGACGTATGGACCACGATGGCAAAGGGATCGATCTGCGAACGGGCAATCATCTGCAGGTCGGCGGGCTTGAAGCTGACATCCTTTTCGCCGAACAAGGTAGCCAGCGTGACGGTCGTCGCCGCGATCAGATGGCCGTCCGCGGGGGCGCGCACCATCGCGTTGATCATCGGAATGCCGGAACCACCCGGCCTGTTCTCCACCACGACCGCCTGCCCGAGGTCGGGTGCCATGAGCCGCGCAACGATGCGGGCATAGATGTCCACCGGCGACCCGGGCGACGTGAAGACCTGGATCACGACAGGCCTGCTGGGATAGGTCGACTGGGCGCCCGCCGTGCCGATTCCCAAAGCCGCCACCGAAAGCAAAAGCGAACCAAATGCAGCACGTTTCATGTAGCCGCTCCCTGGTTGGAAAAGCCATGACCCGTATTCATTGTAAGGGCGTTGTGGGCCCTGCGGGCATTGCCGACGACCCGGTTTATTGAGAGCATGCAAGCGCTTCGCCTCTCATCCGTCCCTCTCCGGGGGAATCGAAGGAGTCCATCGACCATGACCATCTCGAAGTCGGACAGTCCCGCCGCCCGGTTCAGCCTCGTCAAGCCGAAAGAGGCAGACGCTGCGGTAGCGGCCATCTTCGACGACATCCGGAAAACCAAGGGTGCCAATTTCCTGACGCCCACCTGGGGATTCTTCGCGCACGATCCCGAATTGCTGGCGCTCTGGTGGGGGCTGCAGAAGCGCCTGCAGAAGATCAGCGGGGAAGTCCCGAAGCACGTGATGTTCGGCATCACTTTCGTCTGCGCGACAGAGGTGGGATGCCCGCGCTGCATCAACAACGCCCAGGTCCATCTGCAGGATCAGTTCAACCTGAGCGACGACGCCATCCTCGAACTCAGCGACTTCGAGAACTCCACGGTGATCCCGGAAAACGAGAAGGCCGTCTACCGGTTCTGCCGGAAGATGGCCTTCGACCAGCCGACCACCGAGGAAGACTTTTCCGCGCTCCGGCAGGCGGGCTATACCGAGCGCGCGATCGTCGAGATGATCTCGATCACGATCCTCGAGTCGGGCTTCATCCGCCGCGCGCGCGCCGTCGCGCCGTTCGAGGACGGGGCTGCTTGGCCGAAGGAAAACCTGCCCAGCGCAACGTACGCGCAGAACGTCGATTCGAAGTAGGCACGGCCCGACCGGTCCAACGATACCTGGAGATCGCTGAATGACAGACTTTCACCCAGAGACAACGAGCCGCTCGGCGCGGCTGGCCATGGACGAGGTCAAGTCCATCCTGTCACGCGACGGCCTGAATCACCGATCACTGGCCCGTGCAAAGGAAGTCCTGATCCATCTGTCCAGCCAGGATGGCCTGTTTCCCTCGGACATCTTCGCCCCGATCGGAAATGGCCGGAACCAGAACGTGCTCTATTGCCTGGCCGAAGATCCGGACGGGACGAATGCACTGTACCTGTCGTCCGAGCAGCATTCGGAAGACCGCAGCACGCTTCCCCACAACCACCTGACATGGGCGGTCATCGTCGGCGTGCATGGCACCGAGCTGAACAGGCTCTATGAGCGCGTCGATGACGGCAGCGTTCCGGGAAGCGGCGCCGTGCGCCAGACCTCGGAAATCGAGCTGCGCCTCGGCGCGGGGCTGTTCCTGATGCCCGAGGAAGTCCACAGCGTCCATGCCAGGGGTGGCAGCGCGATGCTCTCGATGCATGCCTACGGACTCTCGATGCCGAGACAGACGCAGCGGATCGAGTTCCTGGCTGATGGCACCACGCGCCAGCGTAGCCCGAACACGAACATTCGTCCGATACCGGGTCTTTCCTGATCCAGCCGTCGGGCTCGCATCCGCGCGCAGTGCCTCGACGCGGAAGGAGAATGCCATCGATCAAGATATCTGCTTCCTGGGCATCCACGATCAGGCGCGCCTGATCGAGTCCCGGCAACTGTCGCCCGTCGAACTCGTGTCGATCTATCTCGATCGCATAGAACGCTACGACGGCATCCTTCGGTCCTACATCACCGTGCTGGGAGAGCGCGCGCTGGCCCAGGCAAAGGTCGCCGAGATCGAGATCGGCAAGGGGAACTATCGCGGCGTCCTTCACGGCATCCCGTTCGGCGTCAAGGACCAGCTCTACACCCGCGGCATCCGCACGACGCTCGGTTCACGCATCCTGCAGGATTTCGTGCCCGACCAGGACGCCACCGTCATCCAGCGCCTGGAAGCCGCCGGCGCGATCCTGCTGGGCAAGCACAACCTGCATGAGTTCGGCAAAGGGGGCACGATCGATTTCCCCTTCGGCCAGCCGCGCAACCCTTGGGACATCTCCCGGACGCCGGCGAGTTCCTCCACAGGCTCGGGCATTGCGCCGGCCGCCGGCCTGTGCAGCGGCGCGCTGGGCAACGACACGGGTGGATCGATACGCTGGCCGGCCGCCGCGAACGGCATCGTCGGCCTGCGACCGACCTTCGGCCGGGTGAGCCGGCATGGCGGACTGATGTTCGGCTGGAACGCGGACACGATCGGGCCCATGGGACGCCGTGTGTTTGATTGCGCGGCGCTGCTGCAGGCCATCGCGGGCCATGATCCCGGTGATGCGCTGAGTGCGCGGGTACCCGTTCCCGACTACGTCTCGGCGCTGGACGGGGATCTTCGAGGCGTTCGAATCGGACTCATCCGCGAGATGACCTGGGTCGACGGCATGCATCCTGCCGTCAGGGCTGCGATGGAGGCGTCCGTGCGGGTGTTGCGGTCGCTCGGGGCAACCGTCGAGGAGATGTCGCTAAGCCTCGCGAAGTATGCCGTACCCCTCCAGATGCTGACCACGGATGCCGATGTCGCTTCGGTCTTCCTCCGCAAGTGGCTTCGAACGGATTGGGAGCGATTCGACAAGGGCACGCGCAGCCGGCTGGCCACGGCCTGCCTCGTGCCGGCGCCCATCTACAACCGGGCCATGCGTGCCAGGGTCCTGGTACGCCAGGAGATGCTCGACGCATTCAAGACCTTCGATGCGTTGATCACCGCCACCCACCTCCAGCCCGCGCCATCCATCGCGAAATCCCGCGAAACCGTCGGCAACGACACGGATATGCTGGAACGCGTCTTGCGTCGACGCATCAGCACCTGGCCGTTCAGCGGCGCGAACGTGCCTGCGATCGCGTTGCCCAATGGCTTCACCGACGATCCCCTGCCCATGCCGGTGTCGCTGCAGATCGCATCCCGTCCGTTCTCCGAAACGGTCGTGTTGAAGATCGCCCATGCATATGAACAGGCCACTGGCTGGCATGCACGGCACCCGGATCTCGCGCTGACGACCCGCGCGCAGACCGCGCCAGTCGCGTGACGTGACTTCCCTGGAGAGCACCGATGAAGATTGACGTGGCGGATGTTCGCGCGATGACGAAAGCGATAGACCTGGATATCCCGGAAGACGAACTCCTTCCTGTCGCGATACGTTTGTCGGCGCTTCTCGAGGTCATGGACACGATCGAACGGGAACTCGGGGATCGCATGGATGCGGTCGATCCGGTCCCGCCGGTGTTCGCGGAGCCCGCCAGCATCCCATAGTCGACGCCATGTGCAACCGCTGCCTCAGCCCCGGAGACGGCGACATGGAACGCTACCGGAACCTCCGCCCGGCCAATGCATGGCGGAGGTCTTCCCGCGCGCGCCCCACCCGTTCAGCCGTGCTGCAAGTGACGATCCCTTCGCGCACGAAAGGGTAATCGGCCAGGGGTGCCTGATCCCCTGGTTCGCGAAGACGCCGAAGCTCATGCTCGGACGGTGGCAAATCAGTGCAGTCTGTGCCGATCGGCACGGCGGATGATCCGGGCCTACTCGCCTCGTGCAATCCACGCGGCGGCCTTCTCCGCAATCATCAAGGTCGGCGCGTTGGTGTTGCCGCTGGTGATCATCGGCATCACGCCGGCGTCGACCACCCGCAGGCCGCGCACGCCGCGCACCCGAAGGTGCGAATCGACCACCGCCATCGGGTCGTCTGCCCGTCCCATCCGGGTGGTGCCGACCGGGTGGAAGATGGTGGTGGCGATGTCGCCGGCCAGTCGGGCGAGCTCTTCGTCGCTCTGGTATTGCGGCCCGGGCCTGAACTCTTCGGGCCTGAAGGGCGCCAGCGCGCGCTGGCCCACGATGCGGCGCGTCAGGCGCAGGGAGTCCGCCGCGACCTTGCGGTCTTCGCTCGAGCTGAGATAGTTGGGCGCGATAGCCGGCGCCTCGTCGAAGCGGCTGCTCTTCAGCTGGACCGTGCCGCGGCTGCTCGGGTTCAGGTTGCAGACGCTGGCGGTGAAGGCGTCGAAGTCGTGCAGCGGCTCGCCGAAGGCATCGAGCGAGAGGGGTTGCACATGGTATTGAAGGTTCGGGTGGGGCTGGCTGGCGTCAGAGCGCGTGAAGGCGCCCAGCTGTGAGGGCGCCATGCTCATCGGGCCGGTGCGGCGCAGGGCGTATTCCAGGCCCATGCGGGCCTTGCCCCAGAGCGAGTGGGCCAGGGTGTTGAGCGTGACGTTGCGCCGGCCATCGGTCTGGATCTTGTAGACCGCGCGGATCTGCAGGTGGTCCTGCAGGTTGGCGCCCACGCCGGGCAGGTCCTGCCTGACTTCAATGCCGTGCTGCTGCAACAGCGCTGCCGGGCCCAGGCCCGAGAGCTGCAGGATATGCGGCGAGCCCACGCTGCCCGCGCACAGGATCACCTCGAAGTGACGCACACGGTGCAGGGCGCGCGTGTCCTCGCGCGCTTCGTGATCGACATCTGCGAATGCGCACCCGACTGGGTGATGAGCGACTACGTCGCCGAGGCGAGCGAGAAGGTGAAGACGCAGGTCGGCAGCGAGGAAGTGATCCTCGGCCTGTCGGGCGGCGTCGACTCCGCGGTGGCTGCGGCACTGATCCACAACGCGATCAGCGATCGCCTCACCTGCATCTTCGTCGACACTGGTCTGCTGCGGCTGGGCGAGGGCGACAAGGTGATGGAGACGCTCAACCGCCACCTCGACGTGAAGGTGATCCGCATCAACGCCGGCCCGCGCTTCCTCGAGGCGCTCGAAGGCTGCGCCGACCCGGAAGCCAAGCGCAAGATCATCGGCCGCGAGTTCGTCCACGTGTTCCAGGAAGAGGCCGCGAAGCTGCCGAACGCGAAGTGGCTCGCGCAGGGCAGTAACCGTCCGGCGAAGTCATCTTCCCGGCGCATGTCGCGATGCGTGCGCGTTTCGCGACCCATCCAGAGTCTGACCAGGGCAGGCTGCATATACCGGACGCACCGGGGCTGGGCTTCAGCCTGCTCGAGTGAACCGGGCGGCGGCGCCCGCTCGTGGTCGCTGCTGTGCCAGTCGTCCGGCGGCTGAGCGATTCCAGCAGGGCCCGCTCTCTTCCTCGGCAGGCTACTCAGGCCGAATCCCCGCTTGCCGGATCACCGGCGCCCAGCGCGCGATCTCGGCGCGGATGAAGGCAGTAAACGCTTCCGGGGTACCCGGCGCCGCAGTCGCGCCCTGTGCTGCAAGCCGTTCGACCAGTTCCGGGTCGCGCAGTGCCTTGACGATCTCCTGGTTCAGTCGGTTCACCACCGCCACCGGCGTACCGCCCGGTGCGAGCACGCCGAACCAGGCAACCGCCTCGAATCCCTTCAAGCCGAGTTCATCGAGCGCGGGCAACTCTGGCAGCAGCGGTGTGCGCTGCACGCTGGTCACTGCGAGCGCGCGCAAGCGTCCGGCCCGGATCAGCGGCGCAGCAGGTGCAATATTGCCGAACATCATCACGATATGCCCACCGATGACATCTGCCAGCGCCGGCGCGCCGCCCTTGTAGGGTATGTGCAGGATGTCTACCGTGGTCGCCTGCGCGAACAGCACGGCCGCCAGGTGGGTGGCGCTGCCTGAGCCTGCGCTGCCGTACTGCAGTTGCCCGGGACGCGCACGTGCAAGCGCGATCAACTCCTTGACCGTGCGCACGGGTATCGACGGATTGATCACCAGCACGCTCGGTGCCATAGCCACCAGCGAGACGGCAGAGAAATCCCTCAGCGTGTCGTAGGGCAGCTTGGGATAGATGCTCGGGTTGGTGCCGTGTGTGGTGAACGCCATCAGCAGCGTATGCCCGTCGGGCGGCGCGCGCGCGACGATCTCGCTGCCGACAACGCCGCCAGCACCGCCGCGGTTATCGACGCTCACCGGTTGCCCAAGGGCAAGCGCGAGTCGCTCGGACAGGGCACGCGCGAGAATGTCGGTACCGCCGCCTGCCGTGGCTGGCACCACCATGCGCAGTGGTTTGCCGGGAAACTGCGGCTGCGCGCTGGCGATCGACGCGACCGAGGCGGCGAACGCGAACGCCACCGCGACGGTCACGACCCCGACAGGCGCCATCGTCGCGCGGCGCGCCCGGCTGCCGCCACTCACGTTCGCACCCCTGCAGCGGCCTTCGCCGGCGGAATGCGTTGTCCGGCATCGAACTCCCACTGTCTGGTCATGGTGATCACGGCGAAAACCTCACAGCGCCAGCGCGGTCGGGACGACCGTCTCGCGGGGCAGTTTAGCAGCGTGCACCTCGCGGCGCTGGTGCCGTCCCCGCGCAGGCACCTCACGCGCTGCCACCGGGTCTCCGCATCGAACCGTCGCCGGTGTACGCGCCGCCACCAGTGTCTGGTATGGTTTAGCGGGGGCAGCACGGCCGCCGGCCCATGGCATCGGCTCCGCGCTGGAGGCGTTTCAACGCGTTCCAGCGCGATGAGATCGGCAAGCGGTGCAGGTTGATCAAGGTGGCCGCTCTGAAAGACGATTGATGCCAACCGAGAAAACAGCGATGAGCAAACTCAGCCGATTTCGTTCGAACCCCGTGACGTGCGGCGCATCGCTGTACCGTCGGTCTTCCCCCGCCGTGGCTGCGGGCGCCCTGCTCGCGCTCGTCGCGCTGTCTCCGTCCTGGGCACTCGCGCAGCCGGCGTATCCGGCGAAGCCGATACGTCTGGTCGTGCCGGTGGGCCCGGGTGGGGGGTACGACTTCATCGCACGACTGATGGGCGCGCGGCTCGGTGAAGCGTTGGGCCAGCCGTTCCTGGTCGAGAACCGTCCCGGTGCCAACGGCAACATCGGCTCCGAACTGGTGGCGAAATCGACGCCGGACGGCTATACGATCCTGATGGGCGGTATCGGTCCGCAGGCGCTGTCGGTGGGGTTGTATCAGAATCTTCCGTTCGATCCCATCCGCGACTTCGATGCGATCTCGCTGGTCGCGATACAGCCGAACCTGCTTGCCGTGCATGCTTCGGTGCCGGTGAAGTCGCTGAAGGAGTTCATCGCGTTCGCCAAGGCGCGTCCCGGGCAGATCGCCTACGCCTCCAATGGCAGCGGCAGCCCGCAGCATCTGGCCGCGGAGCAGCTGAAACTGCTGACCGGCATCGAGATCGTGCATGTGCCGTTCAAGGGCGCGGGCCCGGCTCTGACCGCACTGCTCTCGGGCGAGGTCCCGGTGGCGTTCAACGTGATCATCTCGCCGATCCCGCATGTGCGCACCGGCAAGCTGCGCGCGCTCGGACTTGCCAGCGAACGCCGCTCGTCGATCGCGCCCGAAGTGCCGACGATGACCGAACTGGGCTTCCCGATCGCGATCGACACCTGGTATGGCCTGTACGGACCCGCGGGTATGCCGAAAGACGTCCTGGCCCGCCTGTCCACCGAGTCGGTGCGTATTGCCGCCCTCGCCGACGTGCGCGAAAGAGCGTCAAGTCAGGGTATCGAGATGATCGGCGGCGACGCCGCGCGGCTCGCCGCCTTCACCAGGGCGGAGATCGCTCGCTGGAGCAAGGTGATCAAGCAGGCGAAGCTCACCGTGGACTGAACCCACGCCGCGATGCGAATAGTACTTTCAAACGCCCCTGCGAGCCCCACGCGCTGCTGCCTCCGGCCCGCCAGCGTTCGATGGCGTCTGCGTCGCCCGTCATCACCCGCGCCCCGATCGTCGAGCGCGACACGCCCCGCCCCGCGCACGCAATCGTCGGAACTCGGGGCAGTAGCGCTCGACCAGTTGATACAGCTGTGTGGTCTCCGGGCGATGGCGCGCGTAGCCGGGTGGATCCACGAAAGCAGGGGGGCGCGGCATGCGGTGGTGTACTCCGCGGCGGCAGTGCGGGATCGCACCTTCCTGCTGCACATTCCGGCATCCGTACAGTCTGTGCCTATCGGCACGTGGGATGATCGGGGCCTACTCGCCGCAGGCGATCCAGGCAGCGGCCTTCTCCGCGATCATCAAGGTCGGCGCGTTGGTGTTGCCGCTGGTGATCATCGGCATCACGCCGGCGTCGACCACCCGCAGGCCACGCACGCCGCGCACCCGAAGGTGCGAATCGACCACCGCCATCGGGTCGTCTGTCCGGCCCATCCGGGTGGTACCCACCGGGTGGAAGATGGTGGTGGCGATGTCGCCGGCCAGTCGGGCGAGCTCCTCGTCGCTCTGGTATCGCGGCCCGGGCCTGAACTCTTCGGGCCTGAACGGCGCCAGCGCGCGCTGGCCCACGATGCGGCGCGTCAGGCGCAGGGAGTCCGCCGCGACCTGGCGGTCTTCGCTCGAGCTGAGATAGTTGGGCGCAATAGCCGGCGCCTCGTCGAAGCGGCTGCTCTTCAGCTGGACCGTGCCGCGGCTGCTCGGGTTCAGGTTGCAGACGCTGGCAGTGAAGGCATCGAAGTCGTGCAGCGGCTCGCCGAAGGCGTCGAGCGAGAGCGGTTGCACGTGGTATTGAAGGTTCGGGTGGGGCTGGCTGGCGTCGGAGCGCGTGAAGGCGCCCAGCTGCGAAGGCGCCATGCTCATCGGGCCGGTGCGGCGCAGGGCGTATTCCAGGCCCATGCGGGCCTTGCCCCAGAACGAGTTGGCCAGGGTGTTGAGCGTGACGTTGCGTCGGCCATCGGCCTGGACCTTGTAGACCGCGCGGATCTGCAGGTGGTCCTGCAGGTTGGCGCCCACGCCGGGCAGGTCCTGCCTGACTTCAATGCCGTGCTGCTGCAATAGCGCTGCCGGGCCCAGGCCCGAGAGCTGCAGGATATGCGGCGAGCCCACGCTGCCCGCGCACAGGATCACCTCGCCTTGCAGACCGCCCGAGTCGCGGGTGGCATGGGCCTGTACTTTCCCACCGCTTGTCCACACCTCGACGCCGGTGCATCGCTCGCTTCCGTCGGCCTGCTTCTCAAGCAAGAGGCGACAGACCTGCGCACGGGTCCACATCTCGAAATTGGGGCGGCCCGCGCAGGCTGGCCGCAGGAAAGCCTTGGCCGTGTTCCAGCGCCAGCCGCCTTTCTGGTTGACCTCGAAATAGGCCACGCCCTCGTTGTTGCCGCCGTTGAAGTCCTCGGTGGCCGGGATGCCGGCTTGCTGCGCAGCCTGGGAAAAGGCGTCCAGGATGTCCCAGCGCAGGCGCTGCTTCTCCACGCGCCATTCGCCGCCGATCTTTCCGACCAGCCCCTGGCTGTCCGAGTGATCGCTCCTGTGGCCGTGCAGGCGCCTGAAGTCCTCGTCCACCGGGCCCTGGGCCGGGTCGAGCTTGTAGTGGTCTTCATGCATCCTGAAGGCGGCCAGCACGCTGCCCCAGCGCCAGGCGTCGTCGCCGGTGAGTTCGGCCCAGCGCTCGTAGTCGCGGGCCTGGCCGCGCATGTAGATCATGCCGTTGATGCTCGACGAGCCGCCCAGCGTCTTGCCGCGCGGATAGCGCAGCGAGCGCCCGTTCAGGCCCGGATCGGCTTCGGTCTGGAACAGCCAGTCGGTGCGCGGGTTGCCGATGCAGTAGAGGTAGCCGACCGGGATGTGGATCCAGTGGTAGTCGTCCTGCCCGCCGGCTTCGATCATCAGCACGCGCTTGCCGGGATCGGCACTCAGGCGGTTGGCCAGCAGGCAGCCGGCGGTACCGCCGCCGATGATGATGTAGTCGAAGGTGTTCGCACGCATGGTGTATCGAAGGGCTTTCGGGGCTGGCGAGTGGCCAGGGTCACGTGGGGGCGACTTACTCCATCGCGCGCCTATCGATTGCGGTCGACAGCACGCACATTCGGATCGCGCATCTCGCGCAGATGCGCGTAGAGACGCCGTACTGCGCCTACGTGGAGGTATCTCATGTGCGGCGCCGCCAGCCGGCGACCGGTGAGGATCAACAACACCCACTGCAGCGGCGCCAGGATCAGCCACAGCCATCCACTCGCACCCGAAATCCATGCGGCGTTCAGCACACCACCGGGGAGGGCGGCCATGAACATGATGAATTGATTCCTGAACGTCGCGAAACGCAATCGCGGTGTTGCAGAAAGGCCCTCAAAGGCAAGCTTGAGCAATACCAACCAGGCGAACAGCCCGCTACCACCCAACTGCAGCATGACGTTGGCCGCAGCCACATCCTTGTTCGATTCGGATCCGGCTTCCACTCCCTTCATGATCAGGGCCAGTATCAGCGCAAACAGCCAGACCATCAACAGCAAGGATGCTGCAGGCATGCTGGGTTCAGTAAGCAGAATCGGGACCGACCAGCCAAACAGCACCGGCCCCGAACTCCCGGCGAGGATGTAGCTGCGCGCGTAGCTGCGTGCACTCGACACCGCATCGGTTCGGTGCATCGCGCGAAACCGCGCCGAATAGGGCCGGCCTCGCATTCCAGGCGAACGATCTGACGCGCTACGGGTCGGGGAAGATACTGGGTCCTGCATTCGGAGCGGTGGGGCGCTATGTGCCGCGTGCGCAGCGCGATGGCATTCATCGATCGTGGAGTCTGTACCGCAGGCATTTGCGCTTCATCGGACCGTCCTGCCTCAAGCCCGCGCTACGCAGGCTGCATTGCATCAGCCGGTCGAGGATGGCACCGGCGCCGGGGGCGCCAGCGCGCTGCCCCGGCCGACCTCAGTGCCTGGCGTGCTTGCCGAGCCGCAGCACGCTGGACTTGCGGGTCTCGTCGTCGGGGAAGACGCGGCCGCCGGTGATGGTCTGGAAGATGTGCTCGAAGACCACGCCCGGCTTCTTCGTCTTCGGGATACCGCGGAAGTAGCTGTGGCCCTTGGGCGGATCGTAGTCGGTGTTCACGTCGTCGCAGTCGATCGCGTAGACGTTCTTTGGCGTCAGGTCCATGTCCTCGGGGCCGGAGTGGCCGAGGCGCCGCGAGGCCTCCGCGTTCTTCAGGTTCGAGACCTTGCTCGCGCGCAACGCGAGGTCGTCCGAAGCGTAGTAGACCACCACGTTGCGCGAGGCATGGCTCAGCAGCTCGCCAGGATGGCCGCGGTGCAGGGACTCGTTGACGATGTCGGCCGCGATCAGGAAGGTGTTGCGGAACAGCAGCGGTACGCCGGCCGGCTGGTAGTCCTTCTGCCAGTTCACCATGGTCTGGCGCAACACGCGGTTGCCCATCGAATGGGCCAGCACGTTGATGCGCTTCAGGCAGGGGTCGTCGGCCGGGTTGGATTCGGCCGAGTTCCGCCAGTCCATGAATCGCTGCATCATCCGCGCGAGCGCGAAGGCGCTGAGGTCGGCGGACTTCTGGTCGTCCCAGTAGTCCCTGACGATGCCGAGGTCGTTGTCGCACGGCCAGATCACCGGAAGCACCAGCACCTCGTGCTTCTTCTTGGCGTTGCAGAGGTCCTGGAACTCCTGCGCGTTCGCGAAGATGTCGTCAGGCAAGTTCGAGAAACCGTGCAGGTAGAGCAGCACCTGGCGGTAGGGCTCGTTCTTCAGCGCCGAGAGCATGGCATTGCCGCCAAGCTCGACATGGGCATTCTTGCCAGTCTTCCTGCAGCAGAAGAACTCCTGGCCGGATGCGTTGTCCTCAAGGTCGAAGGTGTAGGGCTTGCCAGGGCCACGCTGCGCCTTCCCGCGCTCGATCGGCATGCGGCTGGTGATGAAGTACATCATGCGCCCCCTTCAGAGCAGGATGTTCAAGAGGACCTGATGATACTTTCAAACGCCCCTGCCAGCCCCGGCGCGCTGTTGCCTGCAGGCATCGATGCAGCGGCTGGCCGAGCGTATCGGTCGGCTGCCGGGCAAGCGCAGCCCGGGCGCGTCATCCCGCACCGGGCCATGGCTCACTGCAGGCCGAAGGTATAGCGGCTGCCCACGTTCGAATACACCACGCGATCCGGCATCTGCTGGCGCAGCATGTCGATGAAGCGCTCTCCGGTGCAATGCATCGGCACGATCACGTCGGGATTGATCGCCTGCAGCTCCTTCAGCGTGTGCTGCAGGCAATCCACCGGCGAAGGGCCCAGATGGAAGCCACCCATCACGGCGTGCACCTTGTCGGTGTTGGCGGCCTTCATCGCGCTCCTCACGGTGTTGATGATGCCGGTGTGGCCGCAGGATGAAATCACCACCAGGCCCTTGCCCTTGACGATGTAGCAGGTGGCGTGTTCGTCGGGATGCGTGTCCTTGACCAGGTTGCCCGCGCGCTCGGCCGGCGTGAAATGGTCGTCCATCACCAGCGAGCCGCCGGTCACGGTCTCGAAGGAACTGCGCTCGATGTAGCCCGAGGTGAAGGCGCCATCCAGCGCGTGCGGCTGCGGGCAGCACACCGGCAGCACCTTCTGCGCCTCCAGCGCCGCGCGGTCGAGGGTGCACCACGGCAGGGT